>JAVKSM010000041.1:0-24315 GCA_039583705.1 Pseudonocardiaceae bacterium | reverse complement strand
GAGGGGTTGGCGATCAGGTAATTCCCCACCCGGCGATCACGTAATTCCCCCGGGGGAGCGCGTGCGTGTCGGTGGTGGGTCTGGTCCTCGAGAAACCACAGGCTCCGTGCCTTGTTGCCGAGCAGCGAGGTGGGGAGCGAGACGTTGGCGAGGAGGACCTTCGACGTGATCGACATTGTGGAGATCTTGGTCCATTGGTATGCGGGCCGGTCGCAGAACGAACTGGCGGCCAGCCTGGGGGTGGATCGCAAGACGCTGCGCAAGTACACCGCCCCAGCGCTAGCGGCCGGGATGACGCCGGGTGGGCCGGCGGTGAGTGAGGCCGACTGGCGCCGGCTGGTGTGCGAGTGGTTCCCGCAACTGGTTGATCACCGGTTACGGCAGGTGTCCTGGCCGCTGATCGAGCCTCACCGCGACTACATCGCCGCGCAGCTTCGGGCGGGGGTGAGCGCGGCGACGATCCACCAGCGGCTGGCCTGCGAGCACGGCTTGGACGCGAGTGGGGCCAGTCTGCGCCGCTGGGTGCGGGCCAACCTGCCCGAAGAGGCTCGGCGGGGCCAGGTCACGGTGTTGCGTGAGAGCCCGCCGGCGGGGCAGGAGGCTCAGATCGACTACGGCCGGCTGGGGATGTGGGCCGACCCGCGCACCGGGCGGCGGCGCACGGTGTGGATCAGCCGCGGCGGGTGTTCATCAGCCACACCGGCGAGCTGCGCCGCCTACCCGTCGGCCGCTCGTTCATCGCCGCGGCGGAGGCAGCGATCTGCCGGGCGGGGGACGCCGTCGCGGACATGGCCTACTTCACCGCGAGGCCCGACCCGCCGGAGCGGGTGTGCCGGGATGCGGTGGAGGCGGCGGATGTGTACGTGGCCGTGGTGGGGTTCCGCTACGGCTCCCCGGTGGCCGATCGCCCGGAGCTGTCCTACACCGAACTGGAATACGACACCGCGACCACCGCCGGGCTGCCCCGGTTGGTGTTCCTGCTCGGCGAGATGACCGAAGGCCCCAGCGAACTGTTCGTCGACCCCGCCCATGGGGCACGCCAACTGGCCTTCCGCGCCCGCCTGCTCGACAGCGGGCTGACCACCGCCACCGTGCCCAGCCCGGAAGAATTAGGCGAGAAGCTGTACCAGGCGCTGCGGGAGCTGCCCTGCGCCCAAGGGGCGGAGGTGCCGGTGGGGCGGGGTGTGGAACCTGCCCGCCCGCAACCCCCTGTTCACCGGCCGCGCGACCCTGCTCGATGCGCTGCATACCTCGCTGCACTCCGATAGCGGCGTGGCGGTGGTGCAGGCGTTGCATGGCATGGGCGGGATCGGCAAAACCGCCCTGGTCGTCGAGTACGCCCACCGCCACGCTGGCGACTATGACGTGGCGTGGTGGGTGTCTGCCGAAGACCCCCGGCTGGTGGCTGACCGGCTGGGCGAGCTCGCCCGCGCCCTGGGCCTCGCCGGTCCCGATGAGTCTGCGGTAACCGCGGTGGCCCGGTTGCTCGGTGAGCTGGCTACCCGCAGCCGGTGGTTGCTGGTCTACGACAACGCCACTCACCCCGACCAGCTCGCCCCCTACCTACCCAGCGGCGGTGGGGGTGGGGGGCAGGTGGTGGTGACCTCGCGACACCCCGGATGGGAAGAACTCGCCATCCCCGTACCAGTTGACCTGCTCGACGCGGCGGAGTCGACCGAGTTACTGCGGCGGCGCGCCCCTCGCCTGTCCGAGCAGGACGCGGCGCGGGTGGCCGAGGCGCTGGGTTACCTGCCGCTGGCGCTGACCCAAGCTGGTACCTACCTGGTCGACACCGGGACTGCGGTGGAGGAGTACCTGCGATTGCTGCACGAGCGGACTGTCGACGTGCTCGCCCGAGGCAAGCCAGCTGGTTATCCGGTGTCGCTGGCCGCGAGCTGGCTAATGGCCCTCGACCAGCTCGCCGCCGAGGCGCCCGCCGCGGTGTGCCTGCTCACCCTCGCCGCGTATCTGGCGCCGGAGCCGATCCCGTTCACTCTGCTGACCGCCCACCCCGACCTGCTGCCCGAACCACTGGTCACCGCGGCCGCTGACCCGCTGAGGTTCACAACCCTGACCCAACTGCTGCGCCAGCGGGCACTGGCCCGCATCGACGCCGATAGCATGCAGCTGCACCGGCTGATCCAAGCCCTCCTACGCGACCAACACGAGCACCACCACACCCAAGACGAGCGGTGGGCGGCGGGGCACCCGCGGGTGATGGCGCTGCGGCTGCTGCGCCATAAGCCTGCACCCAGCCGAAGTAGTAGAGCAGCGCTGTCACCAACACCGATTGAGATGTGATCGCTCCGACGACGCCGAGCAGGCCGCTGCCCTCAGTCGCACGCCGCTGTCCCGGAGACGCCACCGCGACGACATCAACCGAGGCGCTGGGGGCATGCACCCCATCCGCCGGTGAAAGTCGAGTCATTCCCCTACCTGATCACTCGGCGGCGGTGGCGGGGGTGGTTGGTGGTGCGATCGGCCCGGGTGTGCTGGTACTAGCTGGTGTGAGCAGCTCGGTGGTAGGAGTGATCATGGCCGGGAGATCATCTCCACCCTCCACAAAGGAGGTTGTCGGCTCGGGATTCACCTGGGAGGATGCAGATGGCGTAGCGCCGGAGTCACTGCAGCCTGCGACAATCAATGCCACGCACAATCCAGCCCCTGCGAAACCTGCCCCGACCGCGACCACCCGCACGCTGCGCCTTCCCCGGTCGATGCATATGCACCCGACCGGCCATCGCGCGCAGCGCTGCCACCGCGCGTTCGAACTGTGCCTCGGCGAACACCAGGTCCGTGCGTTGGCCAAGCCCACCACCACCGGTCAGCCCGTCCAGCCGGGCCTGGACACGGGTCTTGGCCTTCCGTATGGCAGCGACACCGTCCAGCGCAACGTTGGCCTGTTGGGTGATCTGCTCGATCAAAGCGCGGTCGGGATGTCCGTCGGGGGCCAGCGACCCGAGTAGTGCCACGAGCCGATTATCGCGGCCGGGCCGAAGATCCGACGCGGCATCACGCAGCGGGTGCAGGTAGGTGACGGTGATCGTGCGCCCAGCGCTCGATGTCGGGATGATCGCTGTCTCCGCCGATCCACTCGGTGTCCACGCGCTGGTCGGGCCGCAGCCGGGCGCGCATCCGCAGCCGGGCGCACCCTGGTCCAAGCGATGGCGCCAGACAAGTCACCATCCGCGCCTGTTCAGACTCTGTGAGGTCCACCAGTTCCGCCTCAAGCTCAAGCTCATCGGTAACCCGAGTACCGGTGCCGTCATGGCTGAAGTCCTCGGCGCTGACCCACGGGCGTGCCCGAGGTCCAGCCTCCGGCAGGAACAGCACCCGGCAGGCGTCGATGACGTTCGACTTGCCAGCATTGTTCTCGCCGACGAGCACCGACAGCGGAGACGACAGCGGCACCCGCCCGCAGAGGTTGCGAAACCCACGGGAGTGGATAGCGGCGACACGCATGGCAGCCGATCCTGCCGTACGAGGTCGACTTACGAGATACCGGGGTGGTCGATGCCGCCGCTGAGGCCCCGCCTTAAGGTTGCGGGTTCGAGTGATTCTGCCGAGGGTGGTTGGTGAGTTTTGACAGGGAGCGGACGTTGGTTGGGTGTGGTCCCCCGGGGTGAGGCTTCCGGGGGGCCGCACCTGTGGTCCGCTTATACGCTGATGGTTGCTGTGTGGGTGTGGCTTTACTTTTTGGGTGGATGAGGGGCTGTAGGGTGTGGGCGGCGATCTGTAGGCCGTGTTTGGTTTTATCGAGTGTGCCGCCCCATATGGGGTCTTCGTGTTCGACGGCGACGGCACTGTCGTAGCCGGCGTTGTGGAGGGTGTCGATGAGGTGGTTCCAGTTGAGCGTGCCTTGCCCGGGGATGCGGTAGCGCCACCATCCGACGTCGGTGGGCGAGGTGCGTTGTACTGTCTTGCCGAAGATGCTGTAGCGGGTCCGTGCCCGCTCGTCGATCTCGATGTCTTTCGCTTGGACGTGCGCGACCATGCCGCGGTTCAGGGCGTATTCCAGGGCGTCGAGGGGGTTGATGCCGAGCCATGGTAGGTGGGAGGGGTCGTAGGTGAGCAGGAAGCCGAGGTCGAACATCCAGTCCCACAGTTCGGGGGAGTAGGCGAGGTTGCCGGGATATCCGTCGGGGTGCCATCCCTCCATCGGGCAGTTCTCGGCGAGCAGGCGCACGCCGCGTTCGGCTGCGTAGGTCACCAGCGGGGGCAGGTGATGTTCGGCCAGCTTGAGGTTGTCAGCTACCGATCGTGTGACGTCGCGGCCGATGAAGGTGCTGACGTAGGGGACGTCCAGGGCTGCTGCGGCGTTGATGCAGGCCCGCAGATGCCGATGGATGCGGTCGCGTTCCCTGCTGTCGCCGTGCAGGTTGTTGTCGCAGTAGGTCAGGGCGGCGATGGTGAGGCTGTACCGGTCCAGCAGTTCCCGGATCCGTTCGGCGGTGGTGTCGGAGAAGTCGGCGACGTCGATGTGAGCGGCGTGGTGGATGTGGGGGCTGTTGGTGGGCCAGGCTGCCACCTCGAGGGACTCATAGCCGGTTCGGGAAGCCCAGGCTGTGACCTCGGCGAGGGATAGCCAGGGTAGGCATGCGGTCAGGAGTCCGAGTTGCATCGCTTCTCCGTCGGTCCGGCGAGTGTGGCGAGCCACCGCCAGGTGTCGTGGGTGTTCGGGTGGTCGGAGCCGAGCTTCTTGGTCTGCATCCACATGATGCGGCGGAGTTCGCGGAGCGTCTTGCGGCGTGTGCGGGCGCTGTGAGGGCGTGTGAGGGCGCCGGCTACAGCGAGGTATTTGCGGGTCTCCAGCGTGTCGGGGTGGTGGCGGCCCCGGACATGGGTGCGGTGGGCCAGGACAGGCTGCAGGACCGCGTGTGCTCGTGAGCCGTCTCCAGACAGTACGAACATCTTTCCCTTGGAGTGCTGGGCGTCCAGGGTGTCGCGGTGGTCGGGGCCCAGCTCCCGTGACCGGCCGGAGATAACTGCGTCGTAGCTGTGCGCCGCCTCCTCCAGGCGCCCCTGGAGGAAGATCGTCCAGGAGAGCATGCAGTGGATGTGCAGCCTCAGCGGCATGTCAGCGTTGGGCTGCTGCGCCATGCGGGTGTCGAGGTCGCGGAATCCCGCCTCGGCCTCTGGCAAGAGCTTGGCGCATCCTTGCGCCCAGCTCAGCAGGCGTCGTGTCCGGAAAGTGGCAGGGTCGTGGTCGCCGAAGGTTCGGGTTTCTTCCACGCTGAGCTCACGCAGCAGCCCTACGGCTCGCTCATAGCGGCCGAGCTGGAGTTGTGTGTAGGCGTAGCCGCGGCGCAGATCCAAGACGGCCGGATGGTCGGGGGCGAGACGCTCGGCGAGGGGATGAGCGGCATTGGCAAGGCTCTCGGCCGTGCGCTCGTCTCGGTCATCGATGTACACCTCGCATGCGGACGCGGCGGCGGTAAGCAGTTGTGCCGTACTGTCCTGGTCGAACACCTCGGCCGGATGCCCGAGCAGCTCACGTAACCGCGCGGTCCATACACCGAACTTCTTGCGGTCAGCGCGGGGCAGTGCGGCGATGTCGTCGAACCCTCGTAGGGCGAGGCTGACGGCTTCCACGGTCATGCCGGGAAAGTCGACCGGGTCCGGCCAACCGCTGTGCGGGAGGGTGAAGCGATCGGTTTTCCGGCGTATCCAATCGAGGATGCCCCGGACCGTGAAGCCGAGGGCAAGGCACAGCTTGCCGAGCTGGCTGGAGCAGCGGTCCAGATCCCCGGTGTGCTCGATGAGGCGAACCTGGGCCCGGGCCCTGTTGCCGTACGAGAGGCGGACCGCCCAACCGATCAGCCGCCCCGCCGCCCATTCGGAGAAGTGGGAGCACTCGTTGACCGCCAGTCCGGTGAGGACGGTGAACAGTAAATCCGGAAGGTCCATCACGCCCTCTCCACGAGTTTACCGGGCAGCGCCCGGCAGTCGCCGGCCGAGGCGGTTGAAGAAGTTGAACAGCGGTCCCGGTGCCGGGGCGTGCCTCGACACCGGGGGGCGGTGCAACGCCTCGGGGCGGCGCTCGGCGAGCAGCTCGCGCGCGGTGGTGTACCCAGTGGGGGTGAGCCCGTAGAGGCGGCGCGGGGGCTTGCCGGGGGCGGGGTTGTGCGCTTCCCAGCGGCCGGTGACCCAGCCGGCGTCCTCCAGGCGGTCCAGCACGGTGTAAACAGTGGGACCGCAGCGTCGGGTGGACTTCGTGATGGCCCACCCGTGCAGCTCACTGCCCTCCTCGGCCGCGTGGAGCAGGGTGTCCAGCACGTCGAGGAGCGCACCGGTGATACGGGTGACCGACACGGAGCTTACCTTACCTAGGTCGGGTAACGATGGATAGAGGGTCGGACGGACGGGGTCGAGGTGATCGCACCCAGCCCGCCGAACGCCCCGACCGGCGAGGGGCGCCGCGACAGCGAGGAGACCCGCGGCGAGCTGCCCGCAAACGATCACCGCGGTGGCACAAGGCCGACGGCAGGCCACAGCAACCGAGCCACCGTGGGTACGGCTGCTGTTCCTGCTGGTTCAGGGCCGCGACGGCCAGTGGTGGCGAGCAATCCTGCTGGTCGCGCCGCGGGTGCTGCTCCTGCTGACACTCGTCGGACTGATCTTCATGATCGCCGCCTGGCTGCCTTTCGGCGGCTGGGCCAGCGGAATCCTCGGCGTTGCTTCACTGACTACTGAGCAGGTCTATCGCCGCTCACGGAAGAAGTAACCCCGCAGCGGTGGGAGGGCGAACGTGGAGCCCAGGTTCGGCCCCCTTCACGCCGGACACACCCTCCCTGTACGTCGCCATCGGCGCTTCCTCGTGTCGGCAGAGCCGTCGATCCTCCCACCAACCACAGTCGCCAGTCACCGACAGCACGGGCTGGTAGTTGATCGGATCATCCTCAGTGGACACTCTGTCAATCACGATGACTGCGAAACTCTGCCGCCGCCAGCCACCACAGCCGCCACGGACAGCGGCGAGGGCAGCCTGATCAGCGATGACAGACCAGCCGGTCCGTGGCAGCGTCCTTGTAAGCGGAAGGTTTCGTTTGATCCCGCGTTGGCTCCTGCTGTCGCGGGGGATCAGCTGCTCGCGGTCGCGGGTGGCGCGCGGAGATGACTGAGGGTGACCAGTTGGCGGATGTGTTCTGATATTTCGCTTGGTTGGGGTCCGCCGCGGATGAGGACGCGGCATTCCAGGTTGTGCTCAAGGGCGAATGACGTGAGGTTAGAGCTTCCGATCAGCGCGGTCTCTTGGTCGACGACGGTGAGCTTGGCGTGCAGCGCGGCGCTGGGCCGACGTTGGCTGGCTGGCCAGGCCAGTCGGGTGGCCGGCAGGTGGGGCAGCGGCTGGCTCGGTCCGGTGTAGTGCGGGTTGTCGTCTGATCGCTCCAGCAGCAACGTCACCTCGACTCCGCGCCCGACCGCTCGTTCCAGCGCCTAGTGAGGGTGGGCTCGCTGTGGGTCGCGTAGCTGACGAGGAGGATCTCGTGACGGGCCGAGTCGATGAGCTCGATGACGACGGCGACGGTGAGCCGGCCGGTGGTGACGCCGGAGTATGGGCCGGTCCAGACAACCTGGACCTGTTGGCGCCGCCGGGCGGCGGTGACGGCGCCGGCAGCGCCGGCGAGCATGCCGGCGAGGTGGGCGGCGGAGGTGTGTGTTAGCGCGGCAAGCAGCTCGCCACAGGCGGCCCGCATGACGGCGGCTGAGGAGGCTGCTCGCAGCGTGAGCAGTCCCGCTTGACCGTCCGCGGCCGCCGCAGCCAGGGCCCCGCCAGGTCGCTGGCGGGCAGCCGTTCAGCGAGCGAATAGGCAAGGACGACGGGGTCGTTCACAACGGGAAGGCCAGCCCGTCGCGGGTGAGGTCGACCAGCACCGCTCGGTCGAGCCAGCGGTTGTTCATTTCGCAGCTTGTCTCGGAGACGAACAGGCAGGCGTGGCAGGCAGCCGCGTGCATGGTGTCGGACGGGTCGTGGGGGACGTGCTCGGCGCACAGCGGGTCGGAGGAGCATCGCTCGGCGTCGCGCAGCGCGGCGTCGAGCAGCCGCTTTAGGTGTCTGGTCTGGCCGAGGGCGACCAGTCCACCGAGGGTTCCCTCGCTGTCGCTGGCTGCGGTGGACAGCAGCAGGCCCGCGGTGCGGGAGCCAGGCCGGCCGATATAGAGGCGCTCACGTAGGCTGGCTGATGAGTATCCGCATTCCAGGGATACCTGGCGGATCAGCGCGTGGCTGAGGGTGTGCAGCAGCAGGACCCGTCCGACGGGGATATGCGGGTCGGGCTTGAGGTCACGCCGTGACGCCCAGAGGGCGTAGGCCGCCCGCAGCGCGGCGATCCGGGGATGCTCGTCGGCGGTGGGTTCCCAGGCGGCGAGGGTGTCTTCGCGGAACTCCAGGAACACTCCCTCGCCCCGCTTCTCCACGGCCGGAACCCACTCGGTGGGTCCTCGGCTGAGGGGGACGCGGTTTCCGGGTTGCAGGTCGCGCCGCTCGGCCGCCGCGAGCCGGGTGAACCCGACGAGCGCTTGGACCTCGCGCAGTCGGGAGACGAGCACGACCTGGTCTAGCAGCCCGTCGTAGCCCTCGGGCACCTGGTCGGTGGGAACGGCGCGGAAGTCTGCGTCCTGGCGCTCGGTCGTTGGCTTAGACAGCAGCCGCCATTCGGCGTCGAGCAGGTCCTCCTCGGCGTTGTCGCCGCCGGGACCGCCGTGGGCCCGGAGCCGTTCGATTGCCTGCCACACGGTGTCGATGGGCACCTCGCGCAGGGCGGCGAGCGCGGGCATGCCGTCGATGATCGCCTGCGCGACGGCTGCGTCGGGCTGGACGCCGAGGATGTCCCAGTGGGCGGTGACCAGGTCGCTCACCTGTTGTCCCTGCGGCAGGTGCAGCGCGCTGGCGGTGACGCTGAACCACAGGTTGCTGGCTCCGAGCACGATGAGCCGCACCGGCTTGTCGCAGGACTCGAACTGCTGCAGGTGCGGGTGCCGTCCCCGGCAGCGTGGCAGGACAGCGGAGCCGGTGGTGCCGGCTGCCTGTTGGATGTTGCGGGACTGCTTGCATTCCAGGCATGTGACGGCAACTTGCGGTCCGAGTGTGCTCGCGGCGTCGCGCATTACCAGCCGGGGCCCGCCGCACAGCTTGGGTCGGCCGGTGTGCACGAACTCGACGTAGGGGAAGTCGTCGAGGTGCCCGGCTTCGCAGGCGACGAGGAAGCGGGCCGGGACGCAGGCCCGCTTGTTCGCGTCCCTGCTCTGCCGCTGCTGGTCGCACTGCGCGTGGACGATCTTGGCGAGGTCAGGTCGGCGGCCGAAGCGGTGCACGAGTTCGAACTGGCCGGGCGGGTCTATTGACCCGAGCCGGTAACAGCGTGGGCAGCGCACCCAACGCGGGAACGGACTCACGGGTACGCCGACCCGCGACCAGGGGTCGTCGGCTTCCGCCGGATCCCATGGCGCGGCCCGTAGCGCCCGGACTTGCGGGCCGAGCACGTGGCGCACCTCGTCGAGCAGGCGAGGCTCGATGACTGTGTCTTGGCGTTCCTGGCTCCAGGCTTCCAGGCTGCGGACAATGACGCTCATCGCCGGCAGGTCGATCACGGCGCCGACACCGCAGGTGGAGACCAAATGGCTCGGTCGTACCTGCCCGATGCGGCTGGGGTTGCGGTCACCGCCTCGGCTGGTTGACAGTGTCATGACGCTGTCACTGTGGGCTGTTCGCCGTAGTGCCACGGGGGGCTCTCGTCGAGGCTGCGGTCGTGCCGGTCGAGTTGCAGCGTGACCTCGGGCTCGACCTCGCGCAGGCTGCGCGGCGCGGACCACAGGTCCCACCCGCCGGCGTCGGGTTCGCGTAGCAGGCCCGTCACGTCGGTGGCCTCCTCGTAGCCCAACAGCCCGCTGGCGAGGGACTTGCGTCGGGCGGCCCAGCGGTCGAGCCGGTGCTGGAGGTCTTGGCGCACCTGCTGGGCGTGCTCGACATCGTGGGTGACCCGTTCGGCGCGCCACTGCACCGCGTCGAACAGCTCGCCGACCAGTGGGCCGGTCAGGCTGACCCGCTGCGCCGCGGTGTTGGGCAGCGTCGCTGTCGACGTGTGCCGCAGGGCGGCGACCAGCACCGCCGACAGGCCACGGTCGAGCGCCCGGTCGCTGAACGGGGTCGTGGTCAGCCCTTCCACCCGCATCCCGAAGGTGGCGTGGCCGTGGGTGAAGCTCTCGTAGTGGCCCAGGTCGCGGGGCCGGCTCCACTGAAAGATCGTCAGCACCAGCCCGGGCCGGTCCGGGGTCCGGCCGACCCGCGAGGTCGCCTGGATGTACTCGGCGGTGTTCTTGGGCTGGCCGGTGACGACCATCAGCCTGAGCCGTGGCACGTCCACCCCGACCTGGAGCATGCTCGTCGCGAGCAGCACATCCAGCGGCCGTGTCCGGTCTCCCAGGCTCTCCTTCGCGGCGGCCCGGTCGCGGCGGAACTCCTCCAGCGCGGCTGAGCTGTCGAACGCCGGGTCGAAGCGAGCCTCCAGCTCGGCCAGGGTGGCGGCGATGCGGCTGCTGGGCATCCGGCTGGTGAGCTCGCTGACCAGGGGGCGGCGCCGGCGGGTGCGCACCTTGAGGCTGGCCAGCCGGTCGGTGACGTCGTCGTCGACGAGGCGGCGCATGCCGGCCAGCTCGCGGGTCGAGGTGAAGTAGTCGACAACGGTCAGGTAGGGGTCGGCGGGCGGGCCGTAGCGGTCGAACAAGTACTGGCCGTGTTCGAGCAGCGCGGCCATGACGCGGATCTCGACGGACTTGAGCGTCTCACCGGGGGCGCAGATCCCCCGGTAGCGCCGGGCCGGGGTCGCCGCGCTCGGCGCGACCATGGTGGAGAAGAACGTCTCGCCGGCGTCGAGGACCTGTGGCGGGAACACGCTCAGGTCGCGGGCGAACACCTGCTCGACCTGGTCGCGGGCGCGGCGGATGGTGGCGGTCGACGCCACGAGCAGCGGACGCACCGTGGCGGTGCCGTCGCGGCAGCTGCAGAAGCGATCGATCACGGTCTCGTACAGGCCGACGAGTGAGCCCAGCGCGTCGCTGATGAGATGCAGCTCGTCCTGGATCACCAGGTCGGGCGGGCGCAGCCGCATCACCGGCTCGGGCTGCGTGGCCGGCAGGCCACCAGCGGCGGGGTGGCGGGACCGGCAGAACCCGACGAACTCGGGGTTCTGCCAGCCGTGGCGCGGGCAGCGGGTGTCGACCAGCCCGAACAGCGGCGCGGTGGCCGCCTTCCAGGGCAGCTGGGCGAACTTGTCGACCGTGCTGATCACCAACGCGGGCGTCAGCCGGTAGATCTCCTCGTCGACCGTGAGGACCGGCAGACCCTCGTCGCGGGAGTGCCGCTCGGTGAACGGACAGTCGCCCTCGGGGTCACCGCAGTGCAGCAGCACCCGGCGTCGCACCTTGACCGCCGTGAGATCACGGCTGGCCAATAGCCGCGAGCCGCACCACGGGCAGGCGACGAGCTGCAACGCGCCGCCGACCCCGCCGTCGTGCCCGCGCGCATCGCTGACCTGACGCTCCGCCTCCTCGTAACTGTTCGGGGTGACCTTGCTGCCCACCCACAGCCCCACGCGGAACGGCGTCGTACCCCAGCGCCCGTCCCCGTTGGCCAGCCGCTCCCGGCGTAGCCACTCGCAGGCGCAGACCAGAGCCGCCGCCCGCTGGAACTGCTGGGCGGTCAGCAGCCGCAACGTGTAGCGCATGAGCACCGCAACGCCGTCGGTGCCGTCCCGCGCGTCCGCACCCTGCCCGACCACACCCTGCAGCCGGCGGATCGCGAAGGTGTAGGCGGTCAGACCGAGGTAGGCCTCGGTCTTGCCCCCTCCGGTGGGGAAGAACAACAACTGCACCTGCGCGTCGTGGACGCCGCGATGCGCGTCGGGATGGCGCGGGTCAGTCAGCCCGGGAAGGCAGAGCAGCACGAACGCGAGTTGGAACGGACGCCAGCTTCGGTTCGCGGGCACGTCGAGCCGGCGCAACGCCTCGGCGACGCCCAGCCCCGGGTCGGCCATGCGGGCGCGGACGAGCTCGCCATGGACCCGTTGCAACGCCATCGCCTGGTTGGCGAACCGGAACGCCTCTCGCGCCAGCCCGTTGTCACGCAACAGGTCAACCGCGCGGTCGAGCCGGTCCGCCAGCGCCCGGGCCGCCGCCAGCGCATACTCCCCAGCGGGGTGGTAGGCCGCGACCTCCGCGTCGACGGCGAGCCGGTGTTCCTGCTCGTCCAGCCAGGCCCGGTAGCCCGACACCAGCGGCCGCAACGCCCGCACCAACTCATCGCGGGCCAGCTCGGGGGCGCCGAGACGGGCCATGTCCAGCACCAGCCCCGGCATCCGCGCGGTGTCACCGGGCACGACCAACGGGACGTCGGCGCTGGGAAAGCTCGTAGTCGCCAACTTCCAAGCCCGCTCTTCGCCAGACCGGGCCCACGCGTCGACGGCGCACTGCCGCCCGGCCGCGTACTCCCGCTGGCGGCGGTGCAGCAGCGCCAAATGCAGCCGTTCGTCGTCGCCGCGGTCCGGTGGGTCGCTGAGCGCGGGGTCGTTGTGCCCCACGAAGATCGCGCTCGCTCCGTCGAACGCGGTCACCGTCAACCCAACCTGGTAGAGCCGGGCGGTATCGGCCATGGTCGCGGCCGCGGACTGGGCGTTGACCAACGCCACGTCAACGACCCGGCGCGCGCCGCGGTGGCGCACCGTGCAGCGAAGCACAACGCCTTCCTGCAGCGGATCCGGGATGTGCTCGCCGTCACCCTCGACGTCCAAGGCCACGTCAACGCCACCGCCAGCGGGCGTGCGCCGCCACACCATGCGGGGACGGCCCTGCTCGGTCACTTGAATCTCGGACGGGGCTCGCTCGTAGCGGCCCCAGCACGCCTCGACCCGCACCAGGTCGACGTCGGCGGGAACCGCGAAGCGCAACCCCAGCGACGACGCCGCCATGCTGCCAGCCCGAACCGTGGCCTCCGGCTCGACGTCGGTGACGTCGGTGTCGTCCACCCCCGCTGTCTCCCGGTCGACCGTCTCCGGGTCGGTGTCCAGCACCGCGGGATCCGGGGTGGACACGGCGGGTTGGACGCTTGGGACCAGGCGGCCCAGCAGGTAGCGCTCGGCGGGCGACATCCCGGGCGGCAGTTCCTCCTCCGGCCCGTTCCACGGACCGAGCAGGTCACGCTCCAGCAACTCCTCCAGCTCGGCGCGCACTTCCACTGAGCGCACCTGGTCGTCGCGGCCGTTGCGTTGGCTCACGGTACCGAAGGTTAGAGGCTCGCACCGACAGCGTCGGCGCCACCGGACATGCGGAGGTCGAAATCGACGTCGGCCACTGGCGGGTGTGCAATCCTCGGACCGTGGATTCGCAGGTCGTCTCCCTGCTCGACCGGCCGACCTATACCTACCGGCAGGTCGACCGGCTGCTCGGCCTCACCACGGGCACCGCACACCGCTGGCTCAACGGCTACCGCAGCGGTGGCAAGCAGTACCAGCCGATCCTGCGCCGCGAACGCGTTGACACCCGCTGGGTGACCTGGGGGGAGTTCGTCGAGACCCGGCTGCTGGCGAACTACCGCGACGAGGACGCCATCCCGGTCCAACGGATGCGTCGCGCCATCGAGGTCCTCCGCGAGGAGATCGACGCGGAGTACCCATTGGCCCGCGGCTTCCTCTACCTCGCCGCGCACGGCCGCGAACTGCTCATCAAGGCGCAGGCGGTGGCCGGCCTGCCCGACGAGTTCGCGGTCGTCGCCCGCTGCGGCCAGATCCAGCTCGCGCCGTGGGTGCTCGAGGTCGTCGACACCGCGGAGATGGACAACAGCGCGCTGCGCAACGTCGTGCGTCTCCGCGTCGATCCCGACTTCCCCGACCTGCACTGGGATCCGCGCAAGCGGGGCGGGCAGCCGGTGGTCGGCGACAGCAATGTGCTCGCGAGGACCGTCGCCGCATTCGTCGACGGGGGCGAGGATCCGGCCGAGGTGGCCAGTTGGTACCACCTCACCGAGGACCAGGTCGACCAGGCGGCCCGTTACACCCGGTCCCACCCGCCCGCGGCGTGACAGCTCGCGGCGTGCCACCTGTCGATCTGGCGCGGGTGTGCTTCTACGTCGACGAGGATCTCGCCGGTCTCGGCCTGGGGCTGATGCGCCTGCGATCGGACCTCGTGGTGGCGAGCCATCCACCCATCGACGGCGTCATGCCCCGCGATGACCTCGACTGGATACCCGCGGTGGCAGCGCGCGGCTGGGTCGCGATCACCAACGACCGGCATATCCGGACCGGACCCTGGGAGGCCCAGACCGCGATCGACGCCGGTTTGCGATGTGTGCACCTGGCGCCTCCGGAACGCAACGCCACGCGCTGGCATTTCGCTCGCCTGCTGCTGCGGCACTGGGACGCCGTCGAGGGGCTGGTCGAACGATCGGGACCAATCTGGTTGCAGCTCGACCGCCGTGCGATGCCGTACGAGCGGTCCTACCAGCCCGGTGCGGTGCCATCAGTCCCATCCGCGCCACGCCCACGGCCGGCGGGACGCGCGGTGCCAGCCGCTCCGAAGGAGCAGGACCCGCCGCAGGATCCGCTCCCGTTCCGAAAGTGAACACCGTCGATCACTCCAGCGGCAGATGTGTCAGCGGGACTCGTCGGCGTGGCGGCGGTGGTTCTCCCCCAGTAGCCGGTCGAGCAGCTCGAAGCGGGCCGCCGGGCTGACGGTCCACCGGGTGCCGATCTTGGTGGGGTGGTGGCCGAGCTGTGGGTCGAGGTCATCCCAGCCGTAGGCGGCGAGCACGGCGTCATCGATGGCGGCGTGCAGCTCGCGCAGCGCCTGGACGGCGGGGTCGCGGTCGGTGGGGCTGTGGACGTGGTTGTAGGTGGTGGTCAGCCCCCAGCCGCGGGAGCGCATCAGCTCGCGGCGCTCGGTGTCCAGCCGCCGCCCGAGGGTGTGCAGCTTTGGGGTCGGCGCGGGCCGGGGCAAGGTGAGGAACACGTCGGACGGCGCGTAACGGATGTCGGTCCGCATGGTCGAGGTGTAGCGGATGACCCAGGAGCTGTGGACGCTGGAGGACAGCACCGCCAGGCTGGCGAAGTCATCCAGCGCGAAGACGGCGCACGCGTGCCCGAAGACCTGCCCGGTCGGTACCCGCACCGGCAGGACCGCGTTGCTCACCAGCGACAGCGCGAGCACGTGGTCGAGCCCCGAAATCGCCTCGTACAGGTCTGGCGCTCGCTCGGCGTAGATCCACCAGCGGTTTCGTCGCTGCGCTCGGTTGTTGCGGTCGCGTTCGGGTTTGACGAGGCGACGGACGCGGTCGATCAGCTCGGGGTACTCCTCGGCCCGGTCGAGCGGCCAGTCCCGGAAGTTGATGACCCAGCGGCTGGCGGAGGTGTCGGGGCGTTGGTTGAGGTCCTTGCCGATCACGTAGGGCTGCAGCGCTTCGGCGTTGCGGGGGTCGCGGGCGATGAGCTCGGCGGCCTCCTCCGGAGCCATGGTGAAGCCGAGCCCGAGCACGTTGGAGCCCTGGAAGGCGGTGTCCTCGTTCTCGGGCAGCCGGTAGGGACGGCCGGCCACCCGGCCGACCGGTTCCAGGTCGGGTCCGATGGCGGGCACCGGTTCGCCGTCGAGCACCCGCAACCCAGTCGGGGAAATCGGCGCCCGGCTGGCCCACACGTCCACGATCTCCAGGTTGGCGCTGGTACTCGGCCAGGGGTGGCTGGACCGTCCAGCGCGGACGCTTAGCCCGTGCTCCACCGCCTGCATCATTCCGACGACCAGTGTCTTGCCTTGCACGAGGGTGTTCGTGGCGAGGTAGCCGAGCTGCCCTCGGCTGGAGAGCAGGCGGTGCGCGCGGAGCACGAAGCGGGCGGCCAGGTCGGCGCTGCCGCGCACGCCACCACCGTCCCAGCGCTGCAGCCAGGCGAGGTAGTCGCCGCCGAGCCGTCTAGAGATGCTTTGGCCGCCGAGGAACGGGGGGTTGCCGACGATCGCGTCGAAGCCGGGGGCGGGGGAGTCGACCACCACCTCGGGGAAGGCCAGCGGCCAGTGCAGCGGGCGGCGGGGCTCCCGGCCGGCTGGGCGGCCGGTGTTGAGGAGGTGGTCGGCCTTGGCTGCGAGCCCGTCCTCCCGGCCGTCGAGCCCTGGGGCAAGGTGCAACGCCAGCGCGGTGAACGGGGCATCGGGCCGGCGCCCGGTCAGGCTGGCGGCGAGCATGCCGGTGCCGGTGACGGCGTCGGCGACCACGGTGAGCCGGCGAGTCAGCTCGCGGGACTCGGCGAGTAGCCGTTGTTTGTGCTCAACGTCGCGGATGGTCACTACGGGGTGTGCGGTGATCTGGCGGCGCAGGTCGGCGGCGTGTTGCAGCAGTGGCCGGAACTCGGCGGTGAAGTCCAGCGCGCCGTGGTGGATCCGGCGGCCGGCGGCCGGGTCGACGTGCAGTTCCTCGAGTTGGTCGAGGCTGGTCAGGCCGAGCAGGCTGTCGCCGCAGAGGAACCGGTCGTCGAGGAAGCCGAAGGGCCGCTCCCGGTCCATGGTGACCAGCCACAGCGAGAGCTTGGCCATCTCCACAGCGAGCGGGTTGATGTCCACGCCGTAGAGGCAGTGCTCGGCGACCAGCCGCCGGGCCGAGCGCAGCACCGGCGGCACCTCGGCGTCGGCCGTGCTGGCCCGCTGGCTGTGCTCCCGCTGGGCCGTGGCGCGGAGGGCGTCGGCGCGGCCCTCGGCGGTCCACGCCTCGACCAGCCGGTCGGCGAGGTAGCGGCAGGCGGCGACGAGGAAGGCCCCGGAGCCCATCGCGATGTCGGCGACCCGCAGCCCCAGTAGCGCCTCGGACGGGCGCAGCGCCCAGGCGTCGCGGTTGGCGGTCTGCAGCGGTCCGGGTCGGTAGACCAGCGGCTGCAGCGCGCCGACCACGACCTGCTCGGCCAGCTCGCGCGGCGTGTAGTGGGTGCCGGTGGCGGCGCGGCGGGTGCTGGGAGCAACGTAGCGCCGGCCGGGCAGGGTGATCGCCGGCAGGCCACGCTCGTCCCAGCGCAGCACCGGTGCCAGCGGCAGGATCGCCGCGAGAAGGTCCGGGTCGGCGCCGACGGTCCTGCTCACGCCGGTCCGCTCGTGCTCGGCCAGGCGCCGGGCCAGGGCCTGCTCCACCCGGCTCTCGCTCCACCCGGTGCGCGCCCGCAGCCGGGGCGCCAGCCGCGGTGGCACCTCGGCCAGCCACGCTCTGGCCTCGGTCAGCGGGATCTCGGCGGGCTCCTTGCTCTTGGGCCAGTCGGGCGGGCGGACGAGACCGAGGACCACCTCCGGCGCGGTGCGGACCTCCAGGTCGAGCAGGCCCTCGTAGACGTAGCCGATCTGCTCGACACCCAGCGCGCGGAAGGTCAACCGGCGGCGTTCACCGCCGATGTCGACGTACTGCACCGCCCGCAGCATCCGCAGCACGGTGCGGTCATCCACCGCAGGGGGATGTGGCGTGCCGGGCGGCTCGCCGCGCGCCCGGCCCTCCAGCCACGGGTGGGTGTCCGGGTCGAACAGGCCGCCGCCGTAGGCGGGCAACCGCAGGTCCTCGTGCGCCACCCCGCCGTGCACCGCCCGCGATACCGCGAGCAGTCGGTGCCAGGCGCCGGTGCGGTGCTCCAGCGACTGCTCCCCGGCGAGCACCGCCCGGCTCTCCAGCTCCTCGACCAGCCGCCCGACGCTGTAGCCGGTGGCGTAGAGTTCGTCGTCGCTGGGCAGCAGCCGCCGCTCCTCGGCGAAGAGCAGGAACACCACCCGCATCATCACGGTCACGACCCCGGCGTACAGCTCGTCGTCGTCCACGCCGGACAGCAGCCGCCCGCCGCTGTCGGTGTCGAGCCGGTCCAGGGTGCCCAGCAGCAGCTCCACCGCGTCACGGACCTGTCGGCCCAGGGTCTCGGTGACCTCCTCTTGGCGTTGCTGGCTCTCGATCAGCAGCTGCGGCAGCCGCTCCGGCGCCGCGACGCCCAGGAACCGGGCCCGTTCCAGCAGGGCGACGAACGCCTGCAGCGACTCGGGTTCCTCGCTGAACAGGCCCGCGTCCCACACCGCCACCCCGGTCGCGCCCCCCGCGGGCGCCCAGACCAGCGCCCACCAGCGCCCGTCGGTGACCAGCCCGACCGGCACATCACGGGCCCGCAGCAGCACCGCCAGCCGCTCCGCCGGGCTGGCCGTCCAGCCACCCACCGTGGTGCGGGCAAGCGGGTGGCTACCCCAGGGTGTGTAGCAGCCGAGCAGGCGGTACGGGTTCGTGACCGCGGCGTCGCCCGGCTCGGTCTCGTCATCGCCGGGCTCCTCGTTCTCTCGGGTGTCTTCGGGGCTGTCCTCGGCGTGGAAGGCGAAGTCGGGGCGCAGCACCGCGGAGTGTTCGACGACGATCTCGGCGAGGGAGTCGGGCACCGCGGTGTCGATGAGCAGGTGGGTGCCCCAGCCAAGCACGTCACACAGCAGTGTCCGCACGAGCCAGTGGCGGCCGTGGCCGCGACTGTCGAGCATGGCGGCCACAGCCGCCCGCAACTCGGCCCGGCGCCGCGCGGGCACGGCTGGCAGCCCGTTGGGGAACACCCGGTCGACGACCGGCAGGGTGAGGAACGGCCCGGAGCTCTGCAGCAGCTCCAGCCAGCCGTGCCGGCGCCGCGCCGCCTCACCGGCAGGCCCCGACCGGCGACGCCCCCTCACGCCGGACCCGCGGCGTCGGGCACGCACAGCGCGACGGCGAACGGGAAGACCAGCTCGCGCACCCCGACGTAGCGGGCGGCGACCACCGCGGTCTCCCGGTCCCGCTCCTCGGCCAGCCCGTCGAGCCGCGCCTGCCAGGCCCGCTGGTCGCGTTCCAGCTGGGCCCGCTGCGGCGCGTCGAGGTCGGCGAAGCTGAGCTGGGTCGGCGCATCGCCGGCCAACGCGGCCCGCAACGTCACCTCAAGCTGCTCGAACATCCCGCGGATGCGGCACTGCTCGTCGCCGGCGCGCCGCTGCAGCGCCCGACTCAGCGTCGTCACCCGCTCTCGTGCCCTGGCCGTGACGTCCTCGGCGAGCTGCGGCACCAGCCGGTCCCACTCGGCGGCCAGCCGGCGCCGGGCGGCCGTCGGGGCCAGCCGGCAGGCGTCGGGCTCCAGCGCGGCCTCCACCGCGGCGCGCAGCTCGGCGTAGCGCGGCTGCTCCAGCTCCAGCCGGCGCGACCGGCCGGCCTCGGGTACCGCCCGAGCGGTCAGCATGACCTCCTCGTGCAGCCGGGAACCGTCCGCGCCCACGACGACGAGCCGCGCGAACACCGCCACCAGCGCATCGGCCATTCCGGCGTCGACCGGCACGGCGACCCGCACCGCGGCGAGGCGGTGCAGCGTCGTACGGTCACCCCAGATCGCGCTGCGCAGCAGCCTGGTGGCCTGCGCGACCAGCGGGTGCTCCAAGTGGGCCAGCACCACATCGTCGCGGCCGGCGGCCAGCGCCGGGTCGAAGGTCAGCGGCCGGCGGTGCCCGTCCAGTGGATCGACCAAGTCGGCCACCGTACGCTCCCAGCCGGCCCGCAGCTCCGGCGGGGCCACCAGCCCACCGGGCAGGTCGGATAGCGGTGGCTGGTCGGCGAGCGCGAGCGCGGTGTCGACCACCCGCCGGACGTTCGCCGGGGCGACGTGCAGCCGCCGGGTGCTGTCGTCGAGCTGCTGCCGCAGCCGGCGCACCTGGGCACGGAGGTCCTGCTCGGCCCGCAGCAGCGTCGCGGACGGTTTCGGCGCCACCGCGAGCGGGTCGGCCAGGATCGGCCGGCCGAGCATCCGCGCCTCGACCGCGTGGGCCAGCACCGGATTGACGCTGCCCAAGTCGGCGCGCTCAGCGGCCACCTTCACCGCCACCCGGGACAGGAACTCCAGGTCGGCCTCGTACGAGCCGGCGGCGGCGTGCTGCCAGCCGGCGCCGACGAAGTGAACGGCCTGCACCGGCCGGGTCTGGCCGTGCCGGTCGACCCGCCCGATGCGCTGCTCCAGCCGGTTGGGGTTGAACGGGATGTCGTAGTGCACGATCCGGTGGCAGTGCCGTTGCAGGTCGATGCCCTCGCTGGCGACGTCGGTCGCCAGCAGGATCCGCACCGGATCCCGGTCCGGGGCGGCTTGGAACGCGGCCTTGAGGTGCTCGCGGCGCCGCTCGTCCATCCCACCGAACAACAGACCCAACCGCGCCCCACCCAACCCACGGGCGGTGAGCAGGTCGGCCAGCCAGCGCTGGGTGTCGACGTACTCGGTGAACACGATGACCCGCTCGTCCGACCACACCCCACCCGGCCGGCACATCCGGTCCAGCTCGGCCACCAGCGCCCTGGCCTTGCTGTCGGCCGGCTCGCCGTGACGCGCCACCCAGCCCAGCAGATCGTCGAGCAACTCCCGCCCGGCCGCGTCCAACTCATGCCCGGCGCCCGCCCGCTCCAGCAGCTCACGCTCGACCTCACCGCCGCGCACGTCGTCGACGATCTCCTCGTCCCAACCCAGCGCGTCGTCCAACCACTCCGGCAGCGGCCCGGCGCTCCCGCTATGCGCGGCCGACTCGGCATGCGCCGTCAGGGTGTGCGCGAACGCGGCCGGCGAGGAGAACAACCGCTTCTTGAGCAGCAACGCCACCAGGTCGTTCGCCCGGGTCGAACCGGCGGCGGCACCTCGGCGGCGGGCAGCGACATAGGCGTCAAGCAGCTCGTGGGCCCGCCGCTCAGAGTCGGTGTAGTCGACCTCAATCGCCCGCGTGCTCCGCCCAGGGAAGCGCGGGCTGCCATCAGCGTCGCGAATGTCGTCCTTGAGCCGGCGCACCATCACCTCGGCAACCACCGCCCGCTCCGGTTCCACCCCGCGGGCGAAGCGCTGCGGGTCCAGCATCTCCAGCAACGCCTGCCAGGACTCCGGGTAGCCGTTGTGCGGCGTCGCGGACAGGAACAGCCGATGTTGGCTGTGCTCACCGAGCCGGCGCACCGCGCTGGTCTGCAGGCTGTCCACCGCATAACCCCGGCCCCGGCGCGGTGCCGGCGGCGCGCAGTGGTGCGCCTCGTCAACGATGAGCAGATCGACGAACCCCGGATACCGGGTCTGCGGCGTCAACACCTCATCGAGCAGCCGCTGCACCCGCGGCGTGCGCAGCCACGGCAAGCTGATAATCGTCCGCGGATGCACGGCGAACGGGTTAGCCTGCAAGCCGTGGCTACGCCGCAACTCCCGCAGCGCCGCAGCATCGAGCACCTCGAAGCCCAAGCCGAACTTCTCGGCCATCTCCTCGCGCCACTTCACCGTCAGCGACGCCGGGCACACCACCATCACCCGCCGCGCCCGGTGCCGCAACAGCAACTCCTGCGCGACCAGCCCCGCCTCAATGGTCTTACCCAGGCCCACGTCGTCGGCGATGAGCAGGTTCACCCGCGGCATCGCCAGCGCGCGGGCGACCGGCTCAAGCTGATACTCCTCGATCGTGATGCCGGAACGGAACGGTGCCTGCAGCGTGGCGGTGTCCGCGCTGGCGACGGTGCCCCACCGCACCGCGTCGAGGAAGGCGCCCAGCCGCTGCGGGTCGTCCCAACCGTCCTCGGTGACCTCCGGCAGCCGGGTCGCCGGCACCACCTCCCGGCCCGGCTCCACCTCCCACACCACGGTCAGCTCCGCGCCCAGGTCGTCGTCGCTGACGCTGCTCAGCCCCACCAACGTCCGCCCGGGCAGCCGGGTCGCCGCCAACTCATCGGCCGGCTGCCTGCTGCGGTGCAGCCGGGAGACCACCCACTGCTGACCCCGCACCCGCACCAACTGGCCCACCTCCGGCACGTCGGTCACGACCCCCAGCACACGCCCTCCCCATCCACCCGACAGCCGACAACAGGTCGTCGGTGCAAGGTAGCGGTGCGTTACCCACGCATCCGGCGGCGCGGGCGGGCAAGGACTTGATGAAGGCCTCGTTGTCGCCGAAGCTCGGTCCAGCCACTGGCGCCAGCACCAGGCTCATGGTGGCGCTCGCTCCTGCCGCGCAGACCGTCACTCTGGTTCTCCTCATCTGTAGAGCGATCGTCACATTCAGTAGGGCAAATCCCGAGCAGCGAAACAAGTAAAACAATGTTGACGACCGGATTCCACGGCAGGGTGGCAAGCGGGCAAGCGCATCAGCGCCCAGGCTCTCTCCCCGCCGACGAACATCTCAAGGCAACCTACACTCGACGAACTGCCGGTCCGAGTTTCGACGAGGGGAAAACTCTCGTCAGTGACGTCCCCTGCCAACCCAGCGGCGCGCTGTGCAGCGCATGCTCGGGTCGATCTCGGTCCACGGTCTGGTCCACGAACTGGTGCGTCCCACTGCCTGAGACGCCCAGTTTCGCGAGCGCAGAACCGGCAAAACCCAAGGATGCCGGGCATGAGTAGGGGAGCGTTGCCACTACGGATCAGAAGGTTGGGGGTTCGAGTCCCTCCGAGCGCGCTTTCCTGACCTGGGGAAACGTTCTCTGTGGTGTTCTCGGCGGGGTCGGAATCGGGGTCGTGTGGTCGCATTGTGGTCGCGGACCGCACCGCACGTTCCGTTGTCAGCTCCGCTGTGGCGGTGTCGAGGGCCGCGCCGAGGGCGTCGGCGGCGGCGTGCGTGGCTTCTCGGGTGAGGTGGCCGTAGAGGTCGGCGGTGATCCCGACCTGGGAGTGCCGCAGCGTCTTGGACACCAGCGCCAGCGGCACCCCGGCGGCGATCATCATGGTGGCCGCGAGGTGGCGCAGGTCGTGCAGCGTGACCCGGGGCAGCCCGGTGGCGTCGGACAGCTCCCGGAAGCGGCGCAGTGCGTACTCGGGGCGCAGCGGGGCGCCGTTCTCCCTGGCGAACACCAGTCCGTTGTCCTCGTAGGCTTCGCCCCAGGTGGTGCGTTCGGCGTCTTGGCGGGCATGCTGGCGTTGCAGTGCGGCGAGGAGTCGTGGTGAGAGGCCGACGCCCGCTGCGGAGCCGGTGGTCTTGGGTGTGGTGAAGCTCAGGTGTCCGGCGACGTCGGACCGTCCATGCCCGGTTCGTGCACAACACCCGCCTCCTCGACGCCGTGACCCGCCAAGCCCAGGGCGCCCTGACCGGGTCGGCCGGTGCCCGCGCCTACTACGACCAGCAACACGTCCGCGGCGCCGGGCATCAGGCCGCGCTGCGGCAACTGGCGAACCGGCTGGTCGGGATCCTGCACGGCTGCCTGCGTGCTCGAACCCTCTACGACCAGGCCAGCGCCTGTGCCCACCACCACAGCCCCACCGCCAGCACCGACACCACCGCCAGCACCGACACCACCGCCAGCACCGACACCACGCGGCTGTCCGCCGCGACGGCCTGACGGGCGAACAACCCCGCGAGCCGAGCGGCGCCCGGATCGACCGGATCGAATGGTGCTGGCTCGCCCAGCAGGTCCGTGGCGAGTGCGTTCCGCCGCGTGGCGCTGGACTGGGAGCAGGTCGTGATCCAGGCGCTCGACGTCCTCGCGCGAGGTCGCTGGTGGGCCGACGCGCTCGGCTAGGTGGTGCTCAACGATGCCCCCGACGAGTTCGAGATCCGACCCGCCCCCGACCGGCTGCCCGCCATCACGTTCGACCCGGTATCCGAGCCGAAGACGGTTCAGAACCGCCTGCACCTGGACTTGCGGCCCGATGACCAGGAAGAGGAGGTAGCCCGGTTCCTCGCCCGCGCAGCCACCCGCGTGGCCCTCGGCCAGGGTGCCGACACGCCGTGGGTGGTGCTCGCCGATCCCGAGGGCAACGAGTTCTGCGTGCTCGACCCACGCCGCGGCTGACGGCCGGCTCAGCCGACACGCAGCAGGCCCACCAACCCCTCCGGGCTCACCATCACCGCACCACGCGGCTGCTCGCCACGACGGCCTGACGGCCTGACGGCCGAACAACCCCACGGACCAGCCTGGGGACCGGGCTGGGGACCGGGTTGGGACGCCGGACCGAATTGTGCGGGCTGGCCACTCACACCTCAAGGGCGCCTTCGGCGTCGCTGACACGACGTCGCTGCGCTCCGCCCTTGACCTGTGAGCCTCTGCCAGCCCTACGGCACGCCCAAGGGGCAGGCCAACCACAGCCTGCCCCTCAGGTCGCCCCGGCGTCCCAACCCTTCAACCTCACCAACGAGAACTGCTCAAGACTTGACCACTCAAGCCCTGGGAAGCCTCCACAGCCAGCGCAGGCGCGCCCCTAAGCGGCAGCCCCCTGCCGCGGGGGGTGCCGCTTCACCGGGAACCGGCACACCACACCGCCCCCTCCCCCACCAAGTTCAAGGCGCAGGAGGGGCGCTAAGGTTTCCGCACCATGTCCGGCTTCGAGC
>JAVKSM010000040.1:0-24407 GCA_039583705.1 Pseudonocardiaceae bacterium | reverse complement strand
GGGCAGGTCGACCAGGTGCACGACCGCCGCGTGCGGGACCGGGGTCAGCGCGGCCAGCGCGGCCAGCCCGGCCCGCAGCGAGGCCCCCATGCCCTGCTGCCAGTCCGTTGCGGGCACGACCCGGACCCCGTCCGGCAGCAGCCGGCGCACCTCCCCGGCCGCCGCGCCGAGCACGACGAGCAGCGGCGCACAGCCGCCGTCGGCCAGCGCCCGCAGCGCCCGGCGCACCAGCGGCTCGCCGTCGAGCTCGACCAGCGCCTTCGGCCTGCCCATGCGCCGCCCCGCGCCGGCCGCCAGCAGGAGCCCCGCAACTTCTGCCATCTCACTACGGTAGGGCTGGCGCAGCCGGTACCGGCAGGCAGCTGAGGCGTGTCCGGTAAATCTTCTGTCTGCTACCCGTCGCGCGCAGAGTCGCCCTCCCGAAAGTGAAAAATCAATAGCGAGACACTACACTCGACCAGGCAGGCGGCGAAGGTCTCCCACGCCCTAGCGGTTGATCTCCGTCACCGGGTGGCGGTACGCAAGCTGGTCTGCCGGCAGCGGGAACTCGATGTCGCCGAAGGGCGAGCTCGCCCCCTGGTTGGAGCTGATCAGCTCGCTGACCGGGTGGGCACCGTCCGGCAGGTCCGGCCAGTCCGGGTCGGTGCGCTCCGAGCGGGGCATGGGGGTGCTGGCCACGGTCCTTGTCCTCCTGAGAGCCGGGCGGCCCTGCGGCCGGCGGTCTTGGTCCATTGTGCCGCACCCTCCAGGGTGCGGGCGCCGCCGGATACCGTTGACCGTGATGCCCGGCACCTCCTTCCTCAACTGGTTACGCGCCAGGGACGACGCCGCGCTCGGGGAGCTGTTGCGCACCCGGCCCGACCTCGCCGTCCCGATCCCCGCCGACAGCAGCGTGCTCGCCACCCGGGCGGGGATCCGCGCCTCGGTGAGCCGGGCATGCGACGACCTCGACGCCTTCACCCTCGCCGTGCTCGAAGCGCTGGTCCTGCTGGACGCGGACCTGGCAGCGGTGTCGCGGCAGGACTTGGACCACACGCTCGGCCCCGCGGTGCCCTCGCACCGGACCGAAGCCGCTCTCGGGTTGCTGCGGGCACGCGCCCTGGTCTGGGGAGAGGACACCACGCTCGCGGTCCTACCGGCGGTGCGCGACGTCGTGGGCCGCTACCCCGGCGCCCTCGGCAGGCCCTCCCCGGCGCTCGCCGGCCTCGACGTCGGCGAGCTGCTGGCCGGCACGTCGGCGGAGCAGCGCCGAGTGCTCGAGGCGTTGGCCGCCGACGGTCCGGTGGGCCGCAGCCGAGCCACCCGGCCCGACTCGCCGGTGGGCCGGCTTCTGGCCCGGGGCCTGCTGTCGCGGCTGGATCCCGAGACGGTGGAGCTGCCGCGGCAGGTCGGGCTGGCGCTGCGCGACGGCGCGCCGCTCGGGACGGTCCCCGTCACCGAGCCGAAGCCTGCCACGAGGGACAACACGGTCGCCGCGGTCGACGCCAGCGCCGCCGGCGAGGTACTCCTGCTGCTCCACCGCGTCGAAACCGTGCTCGCCGCCTGGTCGCGGGACCCGCCCGGCGTGCTGCGTTCGGGGGGGCTCGGGATACGCGAGCTGCGGCGGGTCGCCCGGGACGTGGCGGTCGACGAGCGGACCGCGGCGCTGCTCCTCGAGATCGTCGTCGGTGCCGGCCTGGCCGCCGAGAGCGACGGCGGCGAGCCGGAGTGGGTGCCCACGACGCTCGTCGATCGTTGGTTGCTCGCCCTGCCGGGACAGCGCTGGCACGCGCTCGCCCGGGCCTGGCTCGAACTGCCCCGGCTGCCGGCCCTGGTGGGGCAGCGCGACGAGTCCGGTCGGCCACTCGGCCCGCTCTGCCCCGAGCTGCGCCGGCCGCTGGCGCCCCGCCAGCGGCGCCGGGTGCTCGCGACGCTGGCGGAGCTGCCACCTGGCCACGGCGTCACCACGGCGTGCGAGCTGTCGGCGCAACTGGCCTGGCGGGCGCCACGGACCGGTGGTCGGCGCCGCGAGGAGATCGTTGACACGACGCTCGCCGAGGCCACCGCGCTCGGTGTGGTGGCGCTCGACGCGCTGAGCTCGGCGGGTCGCGCGCTGCTGTCCGACGCCGACCCGGCCGCCGCGCTGGCCGCGATGCTGCCGCCGCCGGTGGACCACGTACTGCTGCAGGCCGACCTCACCGCAGTGGCGCCCGGGCCGCTGGAGCCTGCCCTGGCTGCCGAGATGGCCCGGCTCGGCGAGGTGGAGTCGACGGGTGCCGCCACTGTCTACCGGATCACTGAGGCCGGCGTGCGGCGCGCGCTGGACGCCGGGCGCAGCGCCGCCGAGCTGCACGAGCTGTTTCGGACGCGATCCGCGACACCGGTCCCGCAGGCGCTGTCCTACCTCGTCGATGACATGGCGCGCCGGCACGGCCGGCTGCGCGGCGGGTCGGCCGGTTCCTTCCTGCGCAGCGACGACCCGGCGCTGCTGGCCGAGGTCGCGGCGAGTGCGGCCGGCACCCGCCTGGAGCTGCGCCGCATCGCCCCCACCGTGCTGGTCAGCCCGCTGCCGCTGGTCGAGGTGGTGGACGGGCTGCGCGCCGAGGGCCACGCCCCGGTCGCCGAGGATCCGGCCGGGCACGTGGTCGACCTGCGGCCGCCCGGCCGCCGGATCCGGGCCCGGCCGGCCGCCCCCACCCGACCTGTCGTGCCGGTGCTGTCCGCCGAGCAGGCGAAGGTGGTCGTCGCGACCATCCGGGCCGGGGATCGGGCGCCGGCCGCCGACCACTACCCGGGCCGCCGGCCAACCGTCTCGCCAGCCCCGGCCTCCACCCCGAGAGCGGTGCTGGCCGAGGCCATCCGCGCCGGGCGCGACGTCCTCGTCTCCTTGGTGGACGCCCACGGCGTGGCCAGTCGGCGCGTGGTGCGACCACTGCGGGTAGGCGGCGGAGTGCTGGAGGGGTTGGACCCGGACGGCCGGGTGCCGCTGCGGTTCCTGCTACACCGGATCACCTCGGTGAACCTGCTCGTCGAAGGGTGAGGACGCTCATCCGCCGTGGGGCGCGACGCCGACCGCGTGCTGCGCACCGGCGAGCCCCAACCCGCGGAGGCCAGCCGCAGAGGCGTCCACTCGATCTTCGTCACGATGCTCACCGTGACGCACCTCCAGACGGCCGCACAGCCCGCAACGAACTCCCCACCTGTCGCACCAAGATGGTTCCGCTCAGCATCTCTGTGAGCTGCGGAAAGAGGGTCCGTTGGCGACGCGCGGCAGGCAGAAGATCTCGGGATACGCCCTAGACCTGCGCGGCTGCATGCCACGTCCGCATCGAGTGCTCGACGACGGAGATGAGCGTCTCCTTGACGGAGTGCCGGACCCGGGCATCGCATACCACGACCGGCACCACGGGCTCGATGGACATCGCTTCGCGGACGTCTTCCACGGCGTGGGTGAGCACGCCGTCGAAACAGTTGAGCCCGATGACGTAGGGCAGCCCGCGGTCCTCGAAGAAGTCGGCGGCGGCGAACGAGTCGGCCAGTCGCCGGGTGTCGACGAGGACCACGGCTCCGATCGCCCCGCGCACGAGGTCGTCCCACATGAACCAGAAGCGGTGCTGGCCTGGGGTACCGAACAGGTAGAGGATCAGGTCGGAGTCCAGCGTCACCCGACCGAAGTCCATGGCGACCGTGGTGGTCGTCTTGTTCGGTGCGAAGGACAGGTCGTCGAACTCCGCGCCGGCGTCGGTTATGGCCGCCTCGGTCCTGAGCGGAACGATCTCGGAGACCGCGCCGACGAACGTCGTCTTGCCGACGCCGAACCCACCGGCCACGACGATCTTCGCCGAGGTCGTCGTGGCCGCCCGCCCGGCGGCCGTCGCGGCGCTAGAGCCTGCGGAGTCCACTCAACACCCTCTCCATCAGTGCCAGATCCGGAACGCCGCCGGGTGCCCCGGCGGTCTGGTGGACGACGACGAGTCCCAGGCCGGTCATGTCGCCGAGCACGACGCGGGCCACGCCGAGCGGCAACGACAGCAACGCCGCGACCTCGGCCACCGACCGCGGCTCGCGGCACAACTCGGCCACCGCCCGGTACTCGGCGCGGCGCAGCGAGGACGTGTCGCTGCCGCGCTCGTTGGTCGAGACCAGGGTCTCGATCGCCAGGTAGACCTCTGACCTGGTCCGGCCTCCGGTCCATGTGTAGGGCCGCACGCTCGCCGATACCGGTTCCTCGACGGCGGGTGCGGTCTCGGCGGGAGCTGGGTGCGAGTGGGAAGACGACGGGAGGTCGCCCACGGTTCCCACCGCCAGGTCGGGCGGCTCCCCCGTGTCCGGCGAGCCGGCGGACCCACCACCATCGACCGCCTCCCCGGGCGCATGCCCGCCACCAGCATCCGCGCCGACAGCATCCCAGTCGGCAACGTCCCCGCCGGCAACGTCCCCGCCGACAGGCGCCTCGGCGGGCCCGCCGCCGAGGACAGCAGCACCCTGGCCGGCACGGACCGACTCGCCACCGTCGGAAGCCTCAGCGAAGTCACCAGCTTCGGCCAGCCCACCGCCGCTCTCGGCGGCGCTGGCGGCCGGACCCGTGATGTCGGCGGCCGACGTGTCGGCGAGCACAGCCGCCTCGCCGGCACGTCCGGGCCACAACGCGACCCGGCGGCGCCGCGGCCTGGTGACCGGATCGGGGCCTCCGCCGCCGTGGACGGCGGCGGAGGCCAGCTCAGTCGACAGCCGTTCCGGGCCGTCAAGGCTGTCGGTCACGCCCGCTCACCCCCGATCTGCGCACGGTCAGTGCGCTCTCATCGCGCGATCGAACCTTGCAACTCGGCGCGCAGCTCCGGGGTGAGCAGTTGGCCGACCCGATCGACCAGCAGCGTCATCTCGTAGCCGACCAGCCCGATGTCGCAGTTGGGGCTGGCGAGCGCCGCCAGACAGGAGCCGTCGCTGATGGCCATCAGCATGATGATGCCGCGCTCCATCTCGACGACGGTCTGCACCACCTCACCGGCCTCGAAGCACCGGGCTGCCCCCTGCGTGAGGCTGACCAGCCCGGACGCTACCGCCGCCAGTTGGTCGGCACGGTCGCGCGGCAACCGGTTCGACGCGGTGAGCAGCAGCCCGTCCGCGGAGACCACCACCGCGTGGGCGACACCGGGTACCCGGTCGGCGAAGTTGGACACCACCCACCCGAACCGGCTGGGCGGCATCTGGGGCGTGGTCACTGGCACTCCTCGTCTGCTCGGGTCTCGGTGGTGGCCGCCGGGTCGGGTCCGTGCGGGACAGGCTCCGCGAACTCCGGGACACCGCCGCGCCGCTGGTGGCGACCTTCCAGCACGCCCTGCTGGTAGCTGGCCAGCCGACTGCGGACGGTCTCGGCACTACGGCTGGGCGGGGCGGGAGGCGCGCCCGCCCATGCCTGGCCCGCGGCGCCGGGTACGAGCTGCGCCCGCGGGCGCCGCTTGGGCAGTCCGGCGGCAGTCACGCCGTTGAACTCCGGGCTTGTGATCTTCGCTGCGGCCTGCCAGCCGGCGTCGGCGCAGCCGCCGAACTCGGTGGAGGAGGCAGCCTCCGGCTCGGGGACGCGTGGCCGTGGGGTGGGCGTGGCGCCGGCCAGGGGCGACCCCGGCCGTTCCGGTCCCGGGTCGCTGGCCCACGACACCGGGACAGGCTTCTGCTCCTGGAACCATGCCGAGGCCAACCCGTCGAAGATCGGGGTGTTCTCCTCGAGCGGTGGCCGTCCGAGCGGGAGTGCCTCGGGTACCGCCCGCCGGGGGATCCCCCGATCTGCCCCGCTCGACGTGACGCCCGCCGGTGCCACCCCCGGCGCGAACAGGTCCGACGCTGACGAGCCGCCAGCCGGTGGGACGGCCGCTCCCTGGCGGACCGCCGCTCCCGTCGACGCGGCAGCCGGTGCGGGCCCGGCCTCCCGTTCCGCGTTTCCCATCGAGCCCATCCCGGTTCCCGTCGAGCCTGTCGGACCGGTGCCCGTCGGACCGGCAGTGCCCGTCGGACCGGTGCCAGAGGGCACCGACGCAGGCTCCGGCCCGCTGCCCACCCTCGCCCGGGCGGGCTCCCCGGCGGCCTCCGCGCTGACACCGGCGCCGGTGGTCACTGCGTCCGTCCGCGACCGCATGGCACCGGCCAGCGCGGATCGCTCCGGCACCGTGCCGGCGCCGTTGCTCGGGGCGGGTGTCCCCAGCGGAAGGCTGGCCGCCAGCGACCGGGAGCCGGCCACCGGCGCCCCCTCGCCCGCCCCGAACAGCACAGCCGTGGCGGGCACGGTGACCAGCGCGGCCACGCCACCGCCCGAGCCGGCGCGGGTGAGCTCGACCCGGATGTTGTGGCGGGCGGCCAGCCGGCCGACCACGAACAGGCCCATTCGCCGGGTGGCCGACAGGTCGACCGTCGGCGGGTTCGCCAACCGCAGGTTCGCCTCGGTCATGTCGACCTCGGACATGCCCACGCCCTGGTCGAGGATCTCCACCACCACGGTGCCGTCGCTGGCCTGCCGGCTTGAGATCGTCACCCGGGTGTCCGGCGCGGAGAACGACGTGGCGTTTTCGACCAGTTCGGCCGCGAGGTGCACGAGGTCGGCCGAGGTCTTGCCTACCACGAGCAGCAGCGGCGGCGGGTTCAGCTCGACGCGTTGGTACTGCTCGACCTCGGAGACGGCGGCGCGCAGGACGTCGACCAACGGCACCGGCCGCGACGTCCGCCGCGTCAGCTCGGTACCGGCCAGAACCAACAGGTTCTCGCTGTTACGCCGCATCCGGGTGGCCAGGTGGTCGAGTTGGAACAGGTTGCCCAGCGCCTCCGGATCCTCCTCGCCCGCCTCCAGTTGCTCGATGAGCCGAAGCTGACGCTCGACGAGCGCCTGGCTGCGCCGGGAGAGGTTGACGAAGATGCTGTTGAACGTGGTGCGCAGGCTGGCCTGCTCGGCGGCGAGCCGCACCGCCTGGCCGTGCACCGCGTCGAACGCCCTGGCGACCTGCCCGATCTCCTCTCGGGTCGTGACCGGCACCGGCTCCACCGCGGCGTCAGGTGCCTCCCCGGCCCGGATGCCCTCGACGGCCCGGGGCAGCCGCATCTCGGCGATCTCCAGCGCCGTGCGCCGCAGCATCCGCAACGGCCGCAGCATCGAGCGGGCCACCACCACCCCGACGACCGTGCCGATCAGCAGCGCCACCAGCAGGATCACCGACACCACCACCGCGGCGGTGCGGGCGCGATCCTGCAACGCGGACACCGCGGCCCTGACCTGCTGGCGCAGACCCTGCGCCAGCGTGCCCACCTGGTTCTCGACGGCAGTGGAGACCCGGTCCCACTCCGACGCCGAGATGAGCAACGGCTGGCCGCTCGCGCCGCGGTTCAGGGCGACCGCCTCGAGTTGGTCCCGCGTGCCGGCGTCGGTGCTGGCGGCCGCCGTCGCGTAGGCCTGCGCCACGTCGGGGTCGACCGCGGCCTTGAAGTCGGCGAGCGACGTCGCACGCGCAACGTCGGCCGCGCGCACCGCCGCCACCCCGGCGGGGTCGGTCCGGCCCTGCACGATCGCGACCGCGAGCTGGGCGTGTTGCAACGCCACCTGTTCCCGGACGACCGCCAGCGAGTGCGCCCCGGCCGCCAGTCCCGTCACGGCGGGATCGGTCACCTGCCGGGAGAGCGTCTGGTCGAAGGCCAGGAGCGCGTCGATGACCTGGGTGTAGTCCGTGATCGCGGTCTGGGCGTCGACGGCGCCGGCCGTCACCTGCGCGCGCAGCCGGCCGAGCCCGGACAGCGCGTCGGCGCTTCCCCGGTAGGCCGCCGATGCGGTGGCGTCCAGCGCGGAAAGGTCGGCCGCCGCGGCCCGCGTGGCCTCGGCCGCCTTGTCCACCGCGGCCGACGGGGCCGTCAGGGCTGCCGGGTTGCCCACCCGGCCGGTGGCCAGCATGACAGCGGCAGCGTCGCGCTCCTGCTCGAGGGCAGCCAGCAGCGTGGCGGTGCGGTCACTCAAAGTGACAGCTTGCACGGCCCCGTTGTAGGAGCTCGCCTTCGACACGCTGTCGACGATCCGCAGGCTGCCCAGCACAAGCGCGAACAACGTCGGCACCAGCAGCACCGCCACCAACTTGACCGGCAGGCTCCAGTTCCGCCAGTGCAGCACGTCCCGCCACAGCCGACGGCTCCCCGGCGCGCTCACGACGCCACCGCCGGTGGCCCGGTCGGCGGTGGGCAGGGCCCGCAACGGGTCAGGGTCAACCTCGCGACCACGGGCGCCATCCTCCCGGCCGGTCAGCGGTGGCCCCTCCCACCAGGACACGGCACTCGTTGGACCCTCGAACGTCCCCTGAACGCAACCGCAGATCAACTACCCTCGTACCGAGCAGAACGGGCCGGCCGGGTTCGAGTGACGTCGCGTCGTCCATTCGTGAATGAGACGTCGAGGGCCGGGCGGGGAGCGGTTCGACAGCAGGCATCAGTTAAGGGTCCGTAGTGGCAGGTCGTCGCGCCTGTCGCAGACCGGGGATTCGGGGCCACGGGCCGGGACGGGCGCGCCGGTGACCTCGCAGGGAACGCCTCGGAGCGGTGCTCCCGGCGGGGTCGATAAGATCAGTTTGTGGGGCCGAACATATTCGGGACGCGTCAGTGTAACCCCTGGTCAACCCTTCCGCGCCGGGCGTGCCCTGTCGCGGCGCGAGGACAATGGTCCCCTGACCACCCCGATCGTTCCCAGGAAGGCCGTCCAGTGACCGAGCGGAGCGTCTCCACCAGCGGCGTCGGGTCGCCCCCAGCCGCGCCCACCGGGGCCTGCGCGTGAGCCCCTCCCCGCCCGGCCCGTTGATCGTCCAGTCGGACAAGACACTGCTGCTCGAGGTCGACCACGAGGCGGCTGACGAGGCGCGCGCGGCGATCGCGCCGTTCGCCGAGCTGGAGCGCGCCCCCGAGCACGTGCACACCTATCGGGTGACCCCGCTGGCGCTGTGGAACGCCAGTGCGGCCGGACACGACGCCGAGCAGGTGGTCGATGCCCTGGTTCGGTACTCCCGCTACGCGGTCCCGCAGCCGTTGCTCGTCGACATCGTCGACACGATGAGCCGCTACGGGCGCCTACAGCTCGTGGCGTCGCCGGTGCACGGGCTGGTGCTCGCGTCGCTGGACCGCGCGGTGCTCGAGGAGGTGCTGCGCAACAAGAAGATCGCCCCCATGCTCGGCACGCGGGTCGACGCCGACACCGTCGCCGTGCATCCCAGCGAGCGCGGGCGCCTCAAGCAGGCGCTGCTCAAGGTCGGCTGGCCGGCCGAGGACCTGGCCGGCTACGTCGACGGCGAGGCGCACCCGATCTCGCTGGTGCCGGACGGTTGGGCGCTGCGGGACTACCAGCGGCAGGCGGTCGAGGGGTTCTGGGCGGGGGGGTCGGGCGTCGTCGTGCTGCCCTGCGGTGCCGGCAAGACGCTGGTCGGTATCGCCGCCATGGCCCGGGCACAGGCCACCACGCTGGTCCTGGTCACCAGCACCGTCGCCGGCCGGCAGTGGAAGCGGGAGCTGGTGGCGCGCACGTCGCTGACCGCGGACGAGGTCGGCGAGTACTCCGGGGAGCGCAAGGAGATCCGGCCGGTCACCATCGCGACCTACCAGGTGATGACCCGGCGCTCCCGCGGGGAGTACCGCCATCTGGAGCTCTTCGATTCCCGGGACTGGGGGCTGATCGTCTACGACGAGGTGCACCTGCTGCCGGCGCCGGTGTTCCGGATGACGGCTGAGCTGCAGTCCCGTCGCCGACTGGGGCTGACGGCGACGCTCATCAGGGAGGACGGCCGGGAGGGCGACGTGTTCTCCCTGATCGGTCCCAAGCGTTTCGACGCACCGTGGCGCGACATCGAGACCCAGGGGTGGATCGCGCCCGCGGACTGCGTCGAGGTGCGCGTGACGATGACCGAAGCCGAGCGGCTGGCCTACGCCACCGCGGAGCCGGATGAGCGCTACCGGGTGTGCTCGACGGCGCGCACCAAGCTGGCTGTGGTCCGGGCGATCCTGGAGCGCCACCCCGACGAGCCGACGCTGGTCATCGGCGCCTACCTCGACCAGTTGGAGACGCTGGGCGAGGAGCTCGACGCGCCGATCGTGCAGGGCTCGACCAGGGTTCGGGAGCGTGAGTCGCTCTTCGACGCGTTCCGGCGCGGCGAGCTGGAGCGGCTCGTCGTCTCCAAGGTCGCCAACTTCTCCGTCGACCTGCCCGAGGCGTCGGTCGCGGTGCAGGTCTCAGGCACCTTCGGCTCCCGGCAGGAGGAGGCGCAGCGGCTCGGCAGGCTGCTGCGGCCCAAGGGCGACGGCCGGCAGGCGAACTTCTACTCGGTGGTCTCCCGCGACACCCTCGACGCCGAGTACGCGGCCCACCGGCAGCGGTTCCTCGCCGAGCAGGGCTACGCCTACCGGATCATCGACGCCGACGACCTGCTCGGCCCGGCCCTGGGCGGGGCGGGCCGCGACAGCGGCGGGTGAGGGGGTCAGGCAGTCATCTGACTGCCGGTCCAGCCCACGTGAACGGCCCCCAGCACACGATCCCGGCCACCGCATAGCCGACGGCCAGCCAGAAACCGGCGAACACCAGCCAGATGACGTTGAGGACGAGGTTGAGTGGGCTCATGGCACCAGCATCCCCGAGCCGCCCCGCCGATGGCCCGAACCCGCCGCATACCCCGACAGGGTGAGGGCCGGACCCCGGGTGGGATCCGGCCCTCACCGCCGTGTCGTGGACTCAGCCATGTCGGGGGCTCAAGCCGCGTGGCGGACCCGGCCCTGTCGAGGGCTCAGAAGTCCATGTCGCCGCCGCCCGGCATGCCGGCGGATGCGGCCTTGTCCTTCTCGGGCTTGTCCGCCACCACGGCCTCCGTGGTGAGGAACAGCCCCGCGATCGACGCTGCGTTCTGCAGTGCGGACCGCGTGACCTTGGCCGGGTCGATGATGCCGGCCGTGATCAGATCCTTGTACTCGCCGGTCGCGGCGTCCAGGCCCTCGCCAGGTCCGAGGTGGCGGACCTTCTCCGCGACGACGCCGCCCTCGTGGCCGGCGTTGATGGCGATCTGCTTGAGCGGAGCCTCCAGCGCCACCTTGACGATATTGGCGCCGGTCGCCTCGTCGCTCTCCAGGCCAAGGCCGTCGAACACCCCGGCGCCCGCCTGGATGAGGGCCACGCCACCGCCGGCGACGATTCCCTCCTCGACGGCCGCCTTGGCGTTGCGCACGGCATCCTCGATGCGGTGCTTGCGCTCCTTGAGCTCGACCTCGGTCGCCGCCCCGGCCTTGATCACAGCCACGCCACCGGCCAGCTTGGCCAACCGCTCCTGCAGCTTCTCGCGGTCGTAGTCGGAGTCGCTCTTGTCGATCTCGGCCCGGATCTGGCTCACCCGGCCGGCGATCTGGTCGGCGTCACCGGCACCGTCGACGATCGTCGTCTCGTCCTTGGTGACCACGACCTTACGTGCCCGGCCCAGCAACGACAGGTCGGCGTTCTCCAGCTTGAGACCGACCTCCTCGCTGATCACCTCGCCGCCGGTGAGGATGGCCATGTCGGCCAGCATCGCCTTGCGGCGGTCACCGAAGCCCGGCGCCTTGACGGCCACGGACTTGAAGGTGCCGCGGATCTTGTTGACGACCAGGGTGGCCAGGGCCTCGCCCTCGACGTCCTCGGCGATGATCGCCAGCGGCTTGCCGCCCTGCATGACCTTCTCCAACAGCGGGAGCAGATCCTTGACCGCGGAGATCTTGGCACTGAACAGGAGGATGTAGGGATCCTCGAGCTCGGCCTCCATCCGCTCCGGGTCGGTGACGAAGTACGGCGAGATGTAGCCCTTGTCGAAGCGCATGCCCTCGGTGAGCTCCAGCTCCAGGCCGAAGGTCTGGCTCTCCTCGACGGTGATGACGCCTTCCTTGCCGACCTTGTCCATCGCCTCCGCGATCAGGTCGCCGATCTGGCTGTCGGCGGCTGAGATCGACGCGGTGGCCGCGATCTGCTCCTTGGTCTCGACCTCCTTGGCCGACTTGAGCAGGGCCTCGGACACGGCGTCGACGGCCTTCTCGATGCCCCGCTTCAGGGCCATCGGGTTGGCACCGGCCGCGACGTTGCGCAGGCCCTCGCGGACCAGCGCCTGCGCGAGGACGGTGGCGGTGGTGGTGCCGTCGCCGGCGACGTCGTCGGTCTTCTTGGCGACTTCCTTGACGAGCTCGGCCCCGATCTTCTCCCAGGGGTCCTCGAGCTCGATCTCCTTGGCGATCGAGACGCCGTCGTTGGTGATGGTCGGCGCGCCCCACTTCTTCTCGAGCACGACGTTGCGGCCCCGGGGGCCGAGCGTCACCTTGACGGCGTCGGCGAGGATGTTCATGCCGCGCTCGAGCCCGCGGCGCGCCTCCTCGGCGAACGCGATCATCTTGGCCATTACGGTGTTGTCCTCCGATAGGGATGACACATGTGCTCGGCCAGGCTCGGTGCCCGCGACGGACGACCGGTGCGTGTGCCGGCCTCACCGTCCCGACCTGGCACTCGGCGGTCCCGAGTGCCAACTCTGGTTCTAGCACTCAACGACCCCGAGTGCAAGGTGCCCCACCTCCGGGACCGCCGGCCGGGGCGCGACCATGCCGAACGGGCGGGCGCACCGCCACCATGCTGCCGGCGTGGCAGGACCGCCACGGCCGCCCGCCGCTGGTGGTGGCAGTGGTGATGGTGATGGTGGTGGGAAGGAAGCTCAGACTCGGCGGACCGACTCCGCCTGGCTTCGGCCGTCTCTGCCGGCCGTCGTCTCGAACTCCACCCGGTCACCCTCTTCGAGGGTCCGGAAGCCGTCCATCTGAATAGCGCTGTAGTGCACGAAGACATCGGGCCCGCCATCGGTGGCGATGAAGCCGTAGCCCTTCTCCGAGTTGAACCACTTGACCGTGCCAAGAGCCACGGCATCCTCCTGTTGTTCGAACTGCTCCAGCAACGTTACACCGGGGCGACCCCGCTCTGGGGGATCACCCGGTGTGACTGGCTCTCGCTGGCGGCGCCCGGCAGGATGCCCGTCGTGGCAGTCGAAACAAGCCAGGCCCCCTCGATCCGCAGCGTGGACGAGCACCGCCGACTGGTCGCCGGGCTCCTCGGACCGACCCCGGTCGAGTACCGACCGCTGGCCGCAGCCCGCGGCCTCGTGCTCGCCGCCGACCTCGTCGCAGCGGTGGCACTGCCGCCGTTCGACAACTCCGCGATGGACGGCTACGCGGTGCGCTCGGTGGACGTGGCGTCAGCCCGCTCACAGGCGCCGGTGGAGCTGCCTGTGCCCGAGGACGTGCCAGCCGGTCGGCTGGACTCGCCGCCGCTGCGGCCCGGCACCGCCCACCGGATCATGACCGGTGCCCCGATGCCACCCGGCGCCGACGCTGTCGTGCCGGTGGAACAGACCGATGGTGGGCGGGACCGGGTGCGGGTGGGCGCCTCGGTGGCCCCCGGCACGAACGTGCGCCACCTCGGCGAGGACGTCGCCGCCGGCAGCGTCGTGCTTCCCGCCGGCACGGTGCTCGGGCCGGCCCAGCTCGGGTTGGCCGCGGCCGTCGGCGTCGGGACGCCGCCGGTGCGCCGGCCCCCCCGGGTGCTCGTGATGTCCACCGGCTCCGAGCTCGTCGAGCCGGGCCAGCCGCTGCGGCACGGCCAGATCTACGAGTCCAACGGCACGATGCTGGCCGCGGCTGTGGCCGAAGCCGGCGCCGAGGCGACGATGGCCCGGTTCGTGCCCGACGACGTCGCCGCCTTCGGCGAGCGACTGGATGCCGAGCTGGCCGGGGTGGACCTCGTGCTCACCTCCGGCGGGGTCAGCGCGGGCGCCTACGAGGTGGTCAAGGACGTTTTCACCGACCGCGGCGTCGTGTTCTCCAAGGTCGCCATGCAGCCCGGGATGCCGCAGGGTGCCGGGCGGGTGAACGGCGTTGCGGTGGTGACCCTGCCAGGCAACCCGGTGAGCGCCCTGGTGTCCTTCGAGGTGTTCCTGCGACCGGCGCTGCGGGCGGCCATGGGGCACCCGCACCCCTCCCGGCCGGTGGTGAGCGTCGCGCTGTCGGAGACGCTGGACTCCCCCGCCGGCAGGCGGCAGTTCCGCCGCGGCCGGCTGGACGCGGTGCACGGCACGGTCGTGCCGGAGGGCGGTCCTGGCTCGCACCTGCTGGGGGCGCTGGCCCGCTCGGACTGTCTCATCGTGGTGCCCGAGCAGACCACGCACGTCGAGGCCGGCGAGGCCGTCGAGGTGTGGCTGTTGGAGGGCTGAGCGCCCGCGGCGCACACCCGGGAAAGACCCTGACCGCCTGGCGCCACCGGCCGGGTCCTGGCAGGATGGGTTGTGACGCGCATCGTGCCGCCACCCCGGTCAGGACGCCCGCCCGGACGGGGTCGGCACCGGCAGCCCGCCGCTTGTCGCTGGGGAGCGGACGAGCGGTTCCACGGCCGGAGTCGTCGTCTCGGGGGACGGCGGCTCCGGCCTCTTACGCCGTGAGCCCCTTCGCCCCTGGGCCGCTACTCCGCGTACCGTTGCGGCCGCCCTGTCCGTCCTGACCTCGAAGGATCCGATGGTCGAGCGCTCGACCTCTCCGCTGGCCCACGCCGTGGCCCTCACCAGAGCGACCCTCCCCCCCGTGCACCCGGCCGGCCGCCCGATCGTCGCCGGCGTCGGCGTCGGGATGCTGCTGCTGCGCGTGCTGACCGGGCGTGCCGGCCTTCCCGGCCTGCTCGCGACCGCCGGTGCCGCCGCGTTCTTCCGGGAGCCACGGCGGGTCACGCCACGTCGCGCCCGGATCGTCGTCGCACCCGCTGACGGCATCGTCAGTGCGGTGGCCCACGCCGCGCCGCCGCCCGAACTCGGCCTGCGTGCCGCGCCGGGGCCACGGGTCAGTCTCTTCCTGTCGATCTTCGATGTGCACGTGCAGCGGATCCCCGTCGACGGCCGGGTGGCCCGGATCGCCTACCGGCCCGGCAGGTTCGTCTCGGCCGACATGGACAAGGCCAGCGACGCCAACGAGCGCTGCTCGGTACACCTGCACAGCACCGACGGTCACGACCTCGCCGTGGTCCAGATCGCCGGTCAGGTGGCCCGCCGGATCCGCTGCGACCTCACCGAGGGCGCCGAGGTCGCCGCGGGTGAGACCTACGGCCTCATCCGGTTCGGGTCGCGGGTCGACACCTACCTGCCAGCCGGCAGCAGCGTGCTGGTCGCGGCGGGCCAGCGGGCGGTGGGCGGCGAGACCGTCCTCGGCGAGCTGCCCGCGGGAGCCGATCCGGGCGCGGGTCGACCCGGACGGCACGGGGCCTGAGCGGTGCCCGTCCCGCGACCCGGGGTGCGGCTGCTACCCAACGCGATCACGGTGCTGGCCCTGTGCTCGGGACTGTCCGCAGTGCAGTTCGCGCTCAAGGCGCAGTGGCCGGCAGCCATCGCGGCGATCACCGCGGCCGCCGTGTTCGACGCGGTGGACGGTCGGATCGCCCGACTGCTGGACGCCACCAGCCGGATCGGCGCCGAGCTGGACTCGCTCTCGGACTGCGTCTCGTTCGGCGTGGCCCCGGCGCTGGTGGTCTTCCTCTGGCGCCTCGACGGCTACCGCACCGGGTGGGTGGTCACGCTGGTGTTCGTCGTGTGCGTGACACTGCGGCTGGCCCGGTTCAACACGCTGCTCGACGACGCCGAGGCACCACCGTTCGCCCAGGAGTTCTTCGTCGGGGTGCCCTCCCCCGCGGGGGCACTGCTCACGCTGCTTCCGCTGGTGCTCGCGGAGCAGGCCGGGCCGGGCTGGTGGTCGAGCCGCCCGCTGGTCGCCGGGTGGACCGTGGCCGTCGGGATTCTGATGATCAGTAGGGTGCCCACGCTCTCGCTGAAGACCGTGCGGGTGCCGCCGCGGCTGGTCGCACCGCTGCTCGTGCTCGTCGGGCTGGCCGGGGCGGCGGTCGTCACCTTCCCGTTCGGGCTGCTGGCCGCGGCGGCCGTCGGCTACCTCGCGCACCTGCCGTACTCGGTGTACCGCTACCGCTGGCTGGCCGGGCACCCTGAGGCATGGGGCGTGCCGCCACGGCAGCGGCGGGCGTTGCGGCGCGCCGGGTCGGCGCGCCGGCTCGGCCTGCGCCGCCCGCTCGGGGGGCAGGTGGGTCGTCAGGTTGGCCGTCGGGTGGCAGGAGCCGCCGCCCGGGCCGGTGCCGCCGCCCTCGGCCGCGGCTGGGGGCGCGCCGACGGGGCACCCGACAGAGCCGACGAGGTGCCCCTCCGGGCCGATGGGACATCCCATGAGGCCGATGGAGCTCCCAACGGGGTGGCGCCGGCCGTGGCGCTCCCCCGCGGCAGCCGCCGGATCGGCCTACGCCGCGCACGCGGACGCTGAGCCCCCCGTCGGGGCGCAGCACGGCTGGGGGAGTGAGCCTGGCCCGGTATGCTCGGCTGGGTCGGTGGTGGCGTCGGTGATCACACAGGTCAGGGCTTGCGACCCATCCCGCACAGTGCCCAGGTCGGGAGACTGGTACCGCGCGGTGAACCAGGTGGGGTCGCAGACCGCAGGGTGGGGCCCAGTCGGGTAAGGCAACCAGACCGGGCTCGACCAGGTCGAGGCCGTCGAAGAAACCCGGGACCGCCGCCCGGGTGCGTGACGTCGTCCCCGTCAGTCCAGCCTTCCGGTACTCCGCCAAAACCGGCTCGACGGGCCCTTCCTTGGCGCCGTGGGAGAGAACGAGGTAGCTGCCGGCGGGTCGTTGTCGACGTAGACCACCCGGGCGTCCGGGATGGTGCGCTGCGCCACCTGGTGCACGTTGTCCTGGGTCGGCAGCCCGGTGCCGATGTCCAGGAACTGCCGGATCCCCGCCTCGGCCAGGAAACCGACCGCGCGGCCCAGAAACGCCCGGTTCTGCCGCGCCAGGACGGGTGCCTGCGGGACGATGGCCAGAACCCGCTCCGCGGCCTGTCGGTCGGCGGGAAAGTTGTCCTTCCCACCGAGGTAGTAGTCATACATCCGCGCCACGTTCGGCGTGGCCACGTCGAACTCTCGTGGCGACACCCCCCCACTCGCCGTCGTCTGGTATCTCGCTCCTCGCCGCGGCCTGGTCGAGTCGAGCTTTACCCTGCCCGGCCGAAACTACTTGACCTGCCCACCCCGGAAGTCGTCGGTGAGGATGACGATCAGCCCGGGCGAGGCGTTCTCGATGCCTGGGAAGCGCGGCAGCACCCGCATCCCGAACTCCGACCCCATCTCCTGCGCCGCCGCCTGCTCCGTGGTACCCGGTCGGTAGTAGACGGTGGTCGTCGGGATCCGGCCGAAGGGGTAGTTGCCGACCTCGGTGACCGTCCAGCCGCGCTCCCGCAACTGTTCCGCTCCACTGGCCGCCAGCCCACGGATGGTGCTGTTGTTGTAGACGCGTACCGTCACCGAACGCTGCAGCTCGCCGACACCGCTCTGTGCACCCGGCGGCGCGGCCGGTGGGGCTGGCGGCGGCGCGACCGGTGGCGGCGGCGGTGGGGTCGGCGCGGCGTGCCCACCGGGGACCCCGGAAGCTGGTGCCACCGACGAGCCGGGAGCCGGCGTCGCCGGAGTGGATGGCCGGGACGGCCCGATCGGTGACGGAGCGGGCGCCCGCGGTGCGGTCGGAGCGGTCGGCGGGACCGGTCGCGCCGACCGCGTCGTGGCCGTGATCGGCCCGGTCGCCACCGGCCCGGCGCCCGGGCCGACGAGGCTGAGCAATCCGATCACAGTGGCCGCGGCCGCCACGACGAGCAGCACGATGCCCGCAGCCTTCAGCCAGGATCCGCCCGGTGGCGGTCCCGATGCGGCCATCGTCGACTCCCCTGCCCCCGGGTCCAGCCCGGATCAGCGCAGCTCGACGCCCAGCCTGCGGGCGGCTCGGGCCCTCTGCCTGGCTGCCCGCAGCCGACGCAACCGCTTGACGAGCATAGGGTCGGCGGCCAGCGCCTCGGGCTTGTCCACAAGCGCGTTGAGCACCTGGTAGTAACGGGTCGCGGACATGTCGAACAGCTCGCGGACGGCCTGTTCCTTGGCGCCGGCGTACTTCCACCACTGGCGCTCGAAGGCCAGGATCTCGCGCTCCTGACGGCTCAGGCCGTCGGGCGGCTCGTCGAACGGCGGCAGCGCCTCTGCGGCGTCCATTACGCTCCTCGCCTGGGTTCCGCTGGGTTGCCTGCGGGGGATCCCGGCCTGGCCCCGCTCAGGCCGCAGAATCACACTGATGTCATTCCGGCGCAATTAGACCATGTCTCCCCGGCGCCGCCCGGCTGGCGCCCCGGTGTGGCGCCGGCGGAACCGCTAGCCTCGCCGTCCGTGACCGTCCGGGCGATCCGCATCGTCGGCGACCCTGTGCTCGCCACGTCCACCCGGCCTGTCGAGGTGTTCGACGAGGTGCTGCGGTCGCTGGTGGCCGACCTGTTCGACACCATGGCCGCCGCGGAGGGTGTGGGGCTCGCCGCCAACCAGGTCGGCGTCGACCTGCGGGTCTTCGTCTTCGACTGCCCGGATCCCGACGCCGGGGAGGAGCACCGGCGTGGCGTCGTCGTCAACCCGCACCTGGAGACCTCCGAGGTGCCCGAGACGATGCCCGACCCGGATCACGACTGGGAGGGCTGTCTGTCGGTGCCCGGCGAGTCCTTCCCGACCGGGCGGGCGGACTGGGCGCGGGTGTCCGGCCAGGACCTCGACGGTCGACCCACACAGATCACCGGCCGCGGGTTCCTCGCCCGTTGCTTACAACACGAGACCGACCACCTCGAGGGCGTGCTCTATCTCGACCGCCTCGTCGGCCGGCACCGGCGCGCCGCCCACCGGGCGCTGCGCGAGCACCGCTGGGGTGTGCCCGGACTGGCGTGGCAGCCCGGTGCCTGACGGGTGAGGCTGGCCGTGTGCCCCACCCCGTCGTCCGCACTCGCCCGTGAGGCGGCGGCGGGCCGGCCCGCTGCTGGGCGGTGTCCTCGTCGAGTCCGTCGGGTGGCGCGCGGTGTTCTGGGTCAGCGTCCCGATCGCGGTCGCGACGCTGTTCGCCACCAGGCTGGTGCGGGAGTCGTCGGCCGGGCAGGCCCGGCGCTTCGACCTGCCCGGTCAGGTGCTGGTCATCGTGAGCCTCGGGACCCTCACCTACGCGCTCATCGACGCCCCGCGGACAGGCTGGGGCTCCCCCGGCGTGATCACGCTGCTGGTGGCCGCGGCGGTCAGCGGCGGGCTGTTCCTCACCGTCGAACGGCGGTCTCCGCACCCGCTGCTGGCCGTTTCGGCGTTCCATGACCGCACGCTGTCGGGCGCCGTGGCGCTCGCGGTGGTGGCGTTCCTGGCCCTGGGCGGGTTCATCTTCTTCAACACGCTCTACCTGCAGGACGTTCGCGGGCTCTCGCCGCTGACCACTGGGCTGCTCACCGTGCCGACCCCCGCGCTCGTCGGCGTCTGTGTCGTCGTGAGCGCGCTGGCGTTCCGGGTTGCGCCCAGGGAGAACAACGAGCGCGAGCGGCAGGTTCCGGTGAGCATTGACAGCAGCGCTCGTCTGTAACTAGATAAACACTGTAATCGATTGTCAGGTGGTGTGTCGTGGACGAGCTGGACGCCTACTCCCGCACGGTCGCCACGGTGGCGGCCGCCGTGACACCGCACGTCGCGAGCCTGCGCGTCGGCCGCGGCAGCGGGTCGGCGGTGGTCTTCGCCGATGACGGGCTGCTGCTCACCAATGCCCACGTCGTCGGCTCGTCGGCCGCCGGGACTGCGGCCTTCGCTGACGGTACCGCCACGGCCATCGACGTGGTGGGCGCCGATCCACTCTCCGACCTCGCCGTGCTGCGAGCCCACGGCGCGACGCCCGCGGCCGCGGTGCTCGGCAACGCCGACGAGCTCGTCGTGGGCCAGCTCGTCGTGGCGGTCGGGAACCCGCTCGGGCTGGCCGGCTCGGTGACGGCGGGTGTGGTCAGCGCACTGGGACGTTCGCTGCCGGTGCGCAGTGGCCGGGCCGGGCGGGTGGTCGAGGACGTCATCCAGACCGACGCGGCGCTCAACCCCGGCAACTCCGGCGGCGCGCTCGCCAACGCGGCCGGCCGGGTGGTCGGCGTGAACACCGCGGTGGCCGGGTTCGGGCTGGGGCTCGCGGTGCCCGTCAACGCCACCACCCGGCGGATCGTGGCCATCCTGCTCGCCGAGGGCCGGGTGCGCCGGGCCTACCTCGGGCTGGTGAGTGCCCCCGCCCCGTTGCCGGCGGCGCTGGCCGAGCGCACCGGGCAGCGCACCGGGCTCCGGGTGGCCGAGGTGGTGCCCGGCAGCCCCGCCGACCGGGCGGGGCTGCACGCCGGCGACCTCGTGCTCACGGTCGGGCGGCATCCGGTGGCCGACGCCCAGGGCATTCAGCGCCAGTTGTTCGCGGAGGCGATCGGAGCCGCGCTGCCGGTCACCGTGCTGCGCAACGGCGCGATGGTCGACGTCATCACCGTCCCTGCGGAACTGGCCGACGCCCCGTAGGATTCCTGACCGACCAGGCTCCGCCCAAGCGCGGCACTGACCACCTGGGAGACGACCCTATCGGCGCGTGCCTCGACTCCGGGGCGGTGATGCAGGCTGCGTTCGATCAGCCCGGAGCCCTGGAGCGGACATACCACGGCCCGCTCGGAGCCGCCACTGGCGCGGAGCGGCTGCACGTGCAACGCAGGCCAGCCCCGGTAGGGGAACCCTACCGGCACTCCTCCTGGTCACCCTCGCCCCGGCTCGCCGGCAGCGGGCGAAGCGGCTAGCGTCCGGTTCGGACAACACACGCGGGAGCTCGCGCACCGAGGCGGGCTGAGAGGGCGGCTGAGCGCCGCCGACCGCCGAACCTGACCGGGTAATGCCGGCGTAGGGAGGAAGCCAGATGTCACGATCGACCGCGCCCGACCGCTCCGTCTCGCCGCACGTCACGACCGGCCCGATCGAGGGCTCCTGCAAGGTCTACCTCGACGGCGTGCCGTTCCGCCGGGTGTCGCTGTCCAACGGCGAGCACTTCGACGTCTACGACACCTCCGGCCCCTACACCGACCCGGCAGCGGCGATCGACGTCCAGCGTGGGCTACCGAAGCTGCGGGCCGGATGGGCGCACCGCGCCCCGGTCGCCGGGGCCGCCACCCAACTCGCCTGGGCCCGGGCCGGGATCCTCACCCCCGAGATGCGGTTCGTCGCGCTGCGGGAGGGCGTCGACGTCGAGGTGGTGCGGTCAGAGGTGGCGGCCGGGCGCGCCGTCATCCCGGCCAACCACCGCCACCCGGAGTCCGAGCCGATGGTCATCGGCAAGCGGTTCCTGGTGAAGGTGAACGCCAACATCGGCAACTCCGCCGTCACCTCGTCCATCGAGGAGGAGGTGGACAAGATGGTGTGGGCGGCCCGCTGGGGCGCCGACACCGTCATGGACCTGTCCACCGGCAGCCGGATCTCCGAGACCAGGGAGTGGATCCTGCGCAACTCGCCGGTCCCGGTCGGCACCGTGCCGATCTACCAGGCGCTGGAGCAGGTCGGCGGCGAGCCGGCGAAGCTGTCCTGGGAGGCCTACCGCGACACCGTCGTCGAGCAGTGCAAGCAGGGCGTCGACTACATGACCGTGCACGCCGGGGTGCTGCTGCGCTACGTCCCACTGGCCGCCAAGCGGATCACCGGCATCGTCTCCCGGGGCGGGTCGATCATGGCGGCCTGGTGTCTTGCCCACCACCGGGAGTCGTTCCTGTACACCCACTTCGAGGAGCTCTGCGACATCCTGCGCCGCTACGACGTGACCTTCTCCCTCGGCGACGGGTTGCGCCCCGGTTCGGTGGCCGACGCCAACGACGAGGCTCAGCTCTCCGAGCTGCGCACCCTGGGGGAGCTCACCCACCTCGCCAGGCAACGGGGGGTGCAGGTCATGATCGAAGGCCCGGGCCACGTGCCGATGCACAAGATCGCCGAAAACGTCCGGATGGAGGAGGAGTGGTGCGGCGAGGCGCCGTTCTACACCCTCGGCCCGCTCACCACCGACATCGCGCCGGCATACGACCACATCACCTCCGCGATCGGTGCCGCGATGATCGCGCAGGCCGGCACCGCGATGCTGTGCTACGTCACGCCCAAGGAGCACCTCGGGCTGCCCGACCGCGACGACGTCAAGACCGGGGTGATCACCTACAAGATCGCGGCGCATGCCGCCGACCTGGCCAAGGAGCACCCGCACGCCCGGGCGCGGGACGACGCGCTGTCGCGGGCACGCTTCGAGTTCCGCTGGTCCGACCAGTTCAACCTGTCCCTGGACCCGGACACCGCGCGGGCCTACCACGACGCGACCCTGCCGGCCGAGCCCGCCAAGACCGCGCACTTCTGCTCGATGTGCGGCCCGAAGTTCTGCTCCATGCGGATTTCGGCCGACGTCCGGGCCTACGCCGAGGAGCACGGCCTGTCCACGGTGGCGGCCATCGAGGCGGGGATGGCCGAGAAGTCGGAGGAGTTCGCGGCGCGCGGCGGGCGGCTGTACCTGCCGGTGGCCGGCGGGTGATCTCGCCGCCGGATCCGATGGGCGGCCCGCCGCCGGATCCCACGGGCGGCCCGCCGCCGTGCGCGCTGACGATCGCGGGGTCGGACTCCGGTGGCGGGGCCGGGCTGCAGGCCGACCTGCGGACGTTCACCGCCTGCCGGGTACACGGCTGCGTCGCGGTGACGGCGGTCACCGTGCAGAACTCGCTCGGCGTGGCGGGCGTCCTGGAGATTCCGCCGGAGGTCGTCGCCGCGCAGGTCCGGGCCGTGGTCGGCGACATCGGCGTGGCCGCCGCGAAGACCGGGATGCTGGCCTCCGCGCCGATCATCGAGGTGGTCGCGGCGGTGTGCGACGAGGTCGGCATCGGGCGCGGCGGCGGCGTGCCGTTCGTCGTGGACCCGGTCGCCGCCTCCATGCACGGTGACCCGCTGCTGCACGTCGACGCGCTGGCGGCGCTGCGGACGCTGATGTTCCCGCGCGCCACGCTCGTCACCCCCAACCTGGACGAGGTCCGACTGCTCGTCGGTGTGGACGTCACCGATCGGGACGGACTGTACGAGGCCGCGCGGGCGCTGCACGGCCTCGGACAGGAGTGGACGCTGGTCAAGGGCGGCCACCTCACCGCCGACCCCGACTGCGTCGACCTGCTCTACGACGGGGAGACGCCCACCGAACTGGCGGCGCCGCGGTCGGAGAACCCGCATACCCACGGCGGTGGCGACACCCTCGCCGCGGCGGTCACGAGCGCGCTGGCCCGGGGCGCGACGGTGCCGGACGCGGTGGCCTTCGGCAAGCGTTATGTCACCGCGGCGGTGGTGCACGCCTACCCGCTGGGCGCCGGCGTCGGCCCGGTATCGCCGTTCTGGCGGCTCGCCCCGGAACCTTCCTACCGCGAGTAGTACCGCGCCGGTAACTGAGATCATGGCGGTCATCGGATGTGTTGCGACCGTGCGCTGATCATGGCGGCGCTGGAGACCGCAGGAACGGTCGGCATGTACCGCGCATCCGGCGGCGTGCTCTCGATCGGCGGCCATCTGCCGGGCAACGTGCGCGACAGCGTGATTCGCACCGCCGACGGCGCCAGGTGGTAGAAATCTACCGTCTGTGGCGTGCCAGCGACGAGGCCGGCGATCTCTACCGCAAGCACTACGAGGGGCTGTCCCGCTACGAGGACCGCCTGCGCCAGCTCATCGAGTCCGGCGAGCTGCGGATCGAGCCGGAAAGCCGCCGCAACGAAGTCCTCGGGTTCATCAGGACCGGGTTGCAGGACTTCTCGATCTCGCGCTCGACCGGGCGGGCACACGGCTGGGGTATCGAGGTGCCCGGCGACCCAGGTCAGGTGATCTACGTCTGGTGGGACGCGCTGGGCACCGACCGGGTAGGCAGCCAGCTCCGCTCCCGGGGTGGCCGGCTCGACAAGCCGCAACCCCTGTTCCCCCGGATCGAGGCCAGACAAACCGGGACGGCAACGGCCTGGGCTGCCCGATCGGGGCCGCGCATCGGTGGCCGGCCCTGGTTCTGGTGACCAAGGGTCCCTTGGTCAGGGTCGACCCGGACCGGGGGCGGGCGAGGAGGCCTGGGCCCAGAAGCGGCGCGGGATGCGCCCGGCATGGTGGGCGAGCCAACCGGCCTCGACGGCCAGCCGCATCGCGCCGGCCATCCGCTCCGGGTCGGCGGCCCGGGTGACGGCGGTGGCCAGCAGCACCGCGTCGCAACCCAACTCCATGGCCTGCGCGGCCTCCGACGCGGTGCCGATGCCGGCGTCGAGGATCACCGGCACCCCGGCCCTCGACACGATCATCTCGATGTTGTGGGGGTTGCGGATCCCGAGCCCGGTGCCGATCGGCGAGCCCAGCGGCATCACCGCCGCACATCCGGCGTCCTCGAGCTTGCGCGCCAGCACCGGGTCGTCGTTGGTGTAGGGGAGCACGACGAAACCGTCGTCGACGAGCTGCTC
>JAVKSM010000039.1:0-24530 GCA_039583705.1 Pseudonocardiaceae bacterium | reverse complement strand
GGCCACGGTCAGCCCCCAGGCGGGCAAGGCACTTCGGCTCGACCTGCGGCGGGTGGGCGACCAAGTGGTGGTGTCGGGGCAGGCGGACCTCACGAGGCTGCCTGCGCAGGGTGCCGACGTCCAACTCAAGATGTCCGTTCCGGGCCAAGTCGTGAGCACCGACGGCGACGCCGCGGCCGGTATGCTGTCCTGGCGCTTTCCGCCGGGCCAGGTGACCCCGGTGAACGCGACGCTCGGCTACCCGGACCCGGCCGCGCCACCGGTGGCGGGCTGGGGTCTGCTGCTGTTCGGGATCGTCGCACTCGCGGCAGCCGGGGTGGTGCTGTTGGCCCGGGTCGCCCGCAGCCGACGCCCGACCCGGGCCCGTCGGGGGTACTGACCGATGCCGCCGCGGCGGCTGCGACGGACGCTGGTGCTCGGCACAGCCCTCGGTACCGCCCTGGCCACCGCTGGCGCGGCGCATGCCGCCCATAACGCGTCCCGGCTGCGCCGAGCGCCCCCGGGCGCGGCGTGGACAGCCCGCCGGGTCGCCGTGCTCGTGCCAGCCAAGGACGAGGCAGCGCGGATCGGGGCGCTCGTGGCGGACCTGCGAAAGCAGCGCGGGGTACCCGAACTCGCGGTCCTCGTGCTCGACGACGCCTCCGAAGATCACACTGCCGGCACTGCCGTCCTGGCCGCGGCTGGGGATCCCCGGATCCGGGTGGTGCGCGCCACGGCTGCGCCGCCCCCGGGATGGCTGGGTAAGTCGGCCGCCTGCCACCGCCTCGTCGGACTCACTCCGGCGGGCACCGAGGTGCTCGTGTTCGTCGACGCCGACGTCCGGCTGGCCCCGGACGCCGTGGCCGCCGCGGTCCGGCTACTCGACGACTCCGAGTTGGACCTCGTGTCGCCGTGGCCACGGCTGGCTGCTCAGAGCTGGGCGGAGCGCCTCGTACAGCCCCTCAACCAGTGGTCCTGGTTGACCACGCTGCCGGTGCGGACCGCCGAACGCTCGCGGCGGCCGTCGCTCGCGGCGGCAAACGGACAGTTCCTCGTCATCCGGGCGGACACCTACCGGCGCGTCGGGGGCCACGCCGCAGTCGCCGGTGAGGTGCTGGAGGATCTCGCACTCGCCCGTGCGGTCAAGCGGGCGGGCGGGCGGGCGGCCCCGGCCGACGGTTCGACGTTGGCCAGTTGCCGGATGTACCGATCCGGGCGGGAGCTGCGTGATGGCTACGCCAAGTCGCTGTGGGCCGCGTTCGGTTCTCCTGCCCGCGCTGTCGGACCGGTGGCGGCACTGGCGCTGGCGTACCTGCTGCCGCCGCTCGCCGCGCTCGCCGGGCGGGGCGCGTTACGGTGGTGTGGCCTGGCCGGCTGGGGCGCCGGCGTGGCCTCCCGGGTAGTGGCTGCGGGGGCCACCGGCGGTAGGGCGTGGCCGGACGCGCTGGCGCACCCGCTGTCGGTGGCGGCGTTCATCTGCCTGCTCGTCGACTCGATCCAACGGCGCCGCCGGGGACGGCTGACCTGGAAGGGTCGAGCGCTCCCGACCGTCGAACGGCCCAGACGAACTGTGCGACGCCGACCCCCGCGAGTCCCAGCCCGACGACCGTGGTGATCGCGCCGGCGCCCGGCAGCCGGGCCGCGACCGCGCTCAGGCCTACCGCGGTGAGGATGCTCCGGCTCGGCCGCTCCCACGCGGTGACGCTCAGGTGCCTGTCAAGCGCGACGCGTGCACCCTCGACGCCGAGCCCGGCGGCGGCGAGCGCACCCAGTGCCCACCACCGAGCTCCGCCGGCCAGGCCCAGCGCCGCGAACCCCGCCAGCTCGGCCACCCGGTCGCAGGCCGAGTCGAGGGTCCGGCCGTGGCTCGACACCCGGTCCGAGAGCTGCGCCACAGCCCCGTCCAAGCCGTCGAGCAGCGAGGAGACCAGCACCGCGGCCGACGCGGCGGCCGCTCCGGGACCACCACCGGGCGCGCGCACCAGCACCGGCGCGGCCAGTGCGACGGTGACGCCGGTGGCCGTCACCGCGTCCGGTGGCACGCCGGCACGGGCCACCGGCACCGCCAGCGCCTGTACCACCCGAAGCCAACGCGCCAGCAGTACCGTGCCGTGCGGGTCGATCCCCCCGTGCAGCTCCGACCACCGGGCCAGGCCGTCTCTCGGGAAGAGCAGGGTGCCCGGCTCGTCAGGCAGGGTGCCCGGCTCGTCAGGCAGGGTGCCCGGCTCGTCAGGCACGCAGGCCCGCCAGGTCCAGCCGCGCCACCACCTGGCGGGTGGCCGTGGACCGGTTGAGCGTGTAGAAGTGCAGCCCGGGAACGCCCTCGGCGAGCAACCGGCCGGCCAACTCGGTGGCCAGGTCCACGCCCGCAGCCCGGAAGGCGGCCGCATCCCCGGCCAGCGGTTCCAGCCGCCGCGTGACCTCGGCGGGCAGCGGGGCGCCGGAGAACTCCGCAGCCCTGGCCAGCGTGCGCGGGTTGGTGATCGGCATCAGGCCGGGCAGCACCGGGACCTCGCAGCCGGCGCCGGCCAGCCGATCCCGCATCCGCAGGAAATCCTCGGCGCGCAGGAACATCTGGCTGATCGCGAACTGCGCACCGGCCCGAATCTTGCGCAGGAAGTAGCCGGTGTCGGTGTCGAGATCCGATGAGCGCGGGTGGCCGTAGGGGAAGGCCGCCACCCCGACGCAGAAGTCGCCGAGACATCGGACCAGCCGTACCAGCTCCTCGGCGTAGCGCACGCCTTCCGGATGTGCCACCCATGTCCCCATCGGGTCTCCCGGCGGGTCACCGCGGATCGCGAGCACGTTGCGGATCCCGGCGCCCGCGTAGCTTCCGACGACCGCGCGTAGCTCGATGACCGAGTGGTTGACCGCAGTGAGGTGCGCCACCGGCACGAGGGTCGTCTCGGCCGCGATACGCGCAGTCGTGCGGACGGTGCGGTCCCGCGTCGAACCGCCGGCACCGTAGGTGACCGACACGAACGCCGGGTCCAACGGTTCGAGCTCACGCACGGCCTGCCACAGCGCCCGCTCCGCGTCCGCCGTGGCCGGGGGGAAGAACTCGACCGAGAACCCCGGCCGGCTCGTCCCCAGCCGTTCGATCACCGTCGTCATGGGCACAGGGTAGGTGGGGGTGGCGCAGCGGTGGGCGCGGCGCCCGGGGACCCGGTGAACCTGCGGAGAGACGAACCGACGGGGATGGGTCATCCGAAACCCTCCGACGTCACGAGGTCGCAACCGGGCCCGCTCACGACCCGCCGAGGCCGGTCGACCAGGAGGAGTATGCATGACCCCCACCACCGCACCTGGCGGAGTCCTCGAGGCACCCGCCGCATTCGAGGTGTCCGAGGGTGCCTCCGAGGTGTCCGAGGACTCCGCTGGCAGCCACCCGGCCGACAGCGAGCTGTCCCGCAGGGTCGAGCAGACGCTGGCGGGTTACCTCGCGGGGAAGCAGGCCGAGGCCGACCTGCTGGAGCCGGCATTCGGAGCCGCGGCGCGCAGGCTCGTCGGATTCGTGCTGGACGGTGGCAAGCGAGTCCGGCCGACGTTCGCCTGGTGGGGCTGGCGGGGCGCCGGCGGCGACCTGGACGACGGGCAGGCGTCCGGGGTGCTGCGAGCGGTGAGCGCCTTGGAGCTCCTCCAAGCCTGCGCACTCGTGCACGACGACCTCATCGACGCCTCGACGACCCGCCGTGGCCGCCCCACCATGCACGTGAGGTTCGCCGCCGAGCACGCGGCTGCCGGCTGGCTCGGTGGGCCGGAGCGGTTCGGCGTCGCCGCCGCGCTGCTGCTGGGTGACCTGGCGCTGGCCTGGGCCGACGACATGGTGCGGGCCTCGGGCCTCGACGCCCGGGCCGCCGCCCGCGCCATGCCGGTGTGGGAGGCGATGCGCACCGAGGTGCTCGCCGGGCAGTACCTCGACGTCCTCACCCAGGCCGTGGGTGACTCCTCGCCGGAGGCCGCGCTACGGGTCAACCGTTACAAGACCGCCGCCTACACCGTCGAGCGACCGCTGCACCTCGGCGCGGCGATCGCGGGTGCCTCGCAGAAGGTGGTCGCGGCCTACCGCCGTTTCGGGACCGACGTCGGCGTCGCCTTCCAGCTACGCGACGACCTGCTCGGCGTGTTCGGCGACCCCTCGGTCACCGGCAAGCCGGCCGGCGACGACCTGCGGGAAGGCAAGCGCACACTGCTCGTCGCCTTCGCGCTGCAGCGCGCCGAGCAGACGGGAGCGGTCGGCGCGACCGCCCGGCTGAACGCGGCCCTCGGTGACGTGACCCTCGACGACGACAGGGTGGCCGACATCCGTGACCTGCTCGTCGGGCTGGGCGCTGTGCAGGCCGTCGAGCACCGCATCGCCGCCCTCACCGGCTCCGCGCTGGCGGCGCTGGCGCAGGCCCCGGTCATCGCGCCGGCCGCGGCTCGGCTGGCCGAGCTGGCGGTCAGGACCACCCGCCGCAGCACCTGACCTGCCGGCAACGGCAGGATTCAGCCCGTGCGCACAGTGCCCGGCCGCACCGACTCCATCGTCGTGGTGGGAGCCGGGCTTTCCGGCTTGTCCGCGGCGCTGCACCTGCTGGGAGCGGGCCGCCACGTGACACTGCTGGAACAGGAGGCGCACCCGGGTGGGCGGGCCGGGCGGCTGGATCTCGGCGGTTACCGGCTGGATACCGGCCCCACCGTGCTCACCATGCCGGACCTGCTCGCCGAGGCGTTCGCGGCCGTCGGCCAACAGATGTCGGACCGGCTGGACCTGGTGGCGCTGCACCCGGCCTACCGGGCCTGCTTCGCCGACGGCACCACCATCGACGTCTTCACCGACGCCGATGCGATGGAGGCCGAGGTCCGCGCGAAGGTGGGGCCGGAGCACGCCGCCGGGTACCGCCGGCTGCGGGACTGGCTCACCCGCCTCTACCGGGTCGAGATCGACACCTTCATCGGCGCGAACTTCGACTCCCCGCTCGACCTGCTCACCCCCGCGCTTGCGAGGTTGGCCGCGCTGCGCGGCTTCGGGCGGTTGGGCACGCAGGTCGCGCGGTTCCTGTCCGACGAGCGGCTGCAACGGATTTTCTCCTTCCAGTCGCTCTACGCGGGAGTGTCGCCGGCCCGCGCCCTGGCCGCCTACGGCGTCATCGCCTATATGGACACCGTCGCGGGGGTGTTCTTTCCCCGCGGAGGGATGCGCGCGGTGCCGCAGGCGCTGGCGGATGCCGCCGTCGCGGCCGGCGCCCGGATCCGGTACGGCACGCGGGTGACCGACCTGGAGCGCCATGCCGGACGGGTGGTCGCGGTGCGCTGCGCTGACGGGGAGCGGGTGACGTGCGACGCTGTGGTGCTCACGCCGGACCTGCCGGTGGTCCACCGGCTGCTCGGACGCGCGCCGCGCCGACCCGTGCCGCTGCGCTGGTCGCCTTCGGCGTTCGTGCTCCACGCCGGCTCCCGGCGCCGTTGGCCGGACCTCGCGCACCACACGATCTCCTTCGGTGCCGCGTGGGAGAGCACCTTCGACGAGATCATCTCGACCGGCCGGCTGATGTCGGATCCGTCACTGCTGATCAGTCGGCCGACTGCCACCGACCGGTCGCTCGCACCATCGGACCGCGAGCTGTACTACGTGCTGGCACCCTGCCCGAACCTCGCGGTCGCCCCGTTGGACTGGCCGCGAGTGGGGCCGGCCTACCGCGACGAGCTCGTGCGGGTGCTCGAGGCACGCGGTCTCGACGGGTTCGCCGAGGCCATCGAGGTCGAGCACACCGTCACACCCGCGGACTGGGCCACCGGCGGTCTGGCCGCAGGCACGCCGTTCTCGGTGGCACACACCTTCGCCCAGACCGGGCCGTTCCGGCCACGCAACCTCGTGACCGGGTTGTCCAACGCCGTGCTCGCGGGATGCGGCACGACGCCCGGAGTCGGCGTGCCCACGGCGCTCCTTTCCGGCCGTCTCGCCGCGCTGCGGGTGACCGGAGCACCGACGTGCCACGCCGGACCTCCTCGGTGCGCGCCACAGCGGACGCCGGCCGCGGCACCGCCCGGGGTGGGGCGGCGCGTCCCCGGTCCTGGGCTCTGAAAGCATGTACGGCGATGACGCACAGCACCACGAGACCCGACGAGCCCCCTCAGACATCGTCCCGGCGGCGCCCGCCGCCAGCGGAGGTCGGTAACCGGGCGAACCACCTGCCGGTCCGGACCTTGCTCCTCGGGCTGCTCGGCGCGCTGGCCCTGCTCAGCGGCGGGGTGGGCGCCGGGGGTGTGCTGGTCGGCGACGACCCGCTGCTCGGGAGCGGCCCGCTGTCGGTGCTGCGTTACGGCCACGGCCAGGACATGGCGACCGCGGTGGTCTACCTCGGCCTCGGGTTTCTCGTGTGGGCGTGGATCCGGCTGGGGCGGGACGTGCTCGCCGGGCTGGCCCGTGGTCGGGCGGTGCTCGTCTGCGCCGCGGCATGGGCCGCGCCGCTGCTCGCGGCGCCTCCGTTGTTCACCAGGGACGTCTACGTCTATCTTGCCCAGGGCGCACTCGCGCTGCACGGCTTCGACCCCTACGCGGTCGGCCCCGAGGTGATGCGCGGCCCGCTGACCGACAACGTCCACTACATGTGGCAGGCCACGAGTTCGCCATACGGCCCGCTGTTCCTGCTGCTCGCCAAGGGTGTTGTCGCCGTGACGGGCAACTCGGTCGTCAGCGGGGTGATCCTCATGCGGCTGGCCCTGCTGCCCGGCTTGGTGCTGCTGGTGTGGGCACTGCCGGGGCTCGTCAGACATCTCGGTGGACGGACCTCGGTGGCGCTGTGGGTGGCGGTGGCCAACCCGCTGACGGTGACCCAGCTCGTCGGCGGCCCGCACAACGACATCCTCATGATCGGCCTGCTTGCGTGCGGCGCCCTGCTGGTGCTCAACCGCCGGCACGCCGCCGGCTTCGCGGTCGTCGGGGTGGCAGTGGCGATAAAGGCGACCGCTGGCGTCGCGCTGCCGTTCCTCGTGCTCATCTGGGCCGCCCGGCTACCCGGCAGCCGGTGGAGCCGGGTCGGCAAGGCTGCCGCCGCGGCCATCGCGCTGGTCGTCCCGATCTACCTTGCCGCGGACTGGGCGCTGGGCGTGCGGCTGACGGAACTGCCGGCGCTCAGCGACCCGTCGCTCATCGTCGACTGGCTCTCGGTGCCCACCGGGGCAGGCCAGGCCGTGTACAGCGTCGTGAGCTGGGTGGCCGACGTGGACCAGCAGCAGTTCATCGCAACGGCCCGTATACTCGGAATAGCCGCGCTGCTCGTTGCCGGTGCCCGATACTGGTGGGCGGCACGCGAGGGGGGCGTCGTGGCCGTGCGTCAGATGGCGGTCGTCCTGGCGCTCACCGCGACCTTGGCGCCGACGACGCTGCCGTGGTACTTCACGTGGGCACTGGCGATGGCCGCCGCGCTGCGGTGGAGCCCGCTGGCGCTGGCGCTGGTCGTCTGCGGCTCGGTGTGGCTGCTCGTCGTCGACTACCCGACCGGCGACATCGCGCTGTACAACTGGCCCTATCTGGGCGCGGGGGCCGTGATGTGCCTGCTCGCCGCGGCCTCGCTGCGCCACCCCCACCCGCTTCGGCTGCTGGGAGGAACCCTCGCCGACCGGTTGGGAAGGAGCCCGAGGTCAGTGGTGTGAACGAGCTCGACGCCGCCGGGATCACCCCTCCGGAGCTGCGGGCGGCCTACACGCGCTGCCGGGAGCTCAACGCGTCTCACGGTCGGACCTACTTCCTCGCGACGCGCCTGCTCAGCCCGGCCCAGCGGCCCGCGATCCACGCGCTCTACGGCTTCGCCCGATGGGCCGACGAGATCGTGGACGACTTGGCGGACACCCGGCCGGTCGCCGAAAAGGCGGCCCGGCTGGACGCCTTGGCCGCCGGCCTGCTTCGCGGCCTTGCCCGGGGACGCTCGGCACACCCGGTGCTCGCCGCCGTGGTCGACACGGCCCTCCGGTACAGCATCGAGCACCGGCACTTCGAGGACTTCATCGCGTCGATGCGGATGGACCTTGAGGTCGCCGACTACGCCAGCTTCGCCGATCTCATGAGGTACGTCCACGGCTCAGCGGCGGTCATCGGGCTGCAGGTGCTACCGGTGCTCGGCCACGTCGTGCCCCGTGCCGAGGCCGAGCCGCACGCAGCGGCGCTCGGCGTGGCGTTTCAGGTGACGAACTTCCTCCGCGATGTCGGCGAGGATCTCGACCGCGGCCGGGTGTACCTGCCCACAGACGAGTTGGCAGCCTTCGGCGTCGACCGGGAGTTGCTGAGCTGGTGCCGACGCAGCGGTCGCCCCGACAGTCGCGTCCGCCGTGCCCTGGCGCACCTGGTCGCCCACACGCGGGCGGTCTACCGCCGGGCGGCGCCGGGCATACCCATGCTCGCCCCGGTGTCCCGGCCGTGCGTGGCGACCGCGTTCGCCCTCTACGGCGGCATCCTCGACGAGATCGCTGCCGCCGGTTACGACGTGCTGAGCCGGCGGGTGGCGGTGTCCGGCTCGCGGCGGCTCGCCGTCGCGCTGCCCGCCCTGGCTCGCGCGCTGACGGCGCGCACGCTGCTGGCCGTGCGGTCTCACCGCCCGGTCTGACCACCGAACCTCGTCAGAGGGCCATGGCCTGGGCCCGCCGCTTGACCTCACGCCCGCGGTCCGACCGCAGCGCGGCGATCGGTGTCCCGGGCAGCGACGGGTCGTCGGTGAACAGCCACCGCAGGATCTCTTCGGCGCTGTAGCCGCCGTCGCGCAACACAGTGATCGTTCCGGGCAGCCCCTTGACCACGGCGGTCTCGACGAGGAACTCGGCGGGTACCACCTTCACCCCGTCGCGCTGCAACGCGAGCAGGTGGCCGTCCCGGACGAGTTGGTGCACGCGGCTGACCGGCATGCCGAGCCGGGCGGCAACGTCGGGCAGCGGCAGCACCTCGACATCCGCGGTGAGCAGGTCGGGGCTTGCCGTCTGGTCGTTCACTCCGATCACCTTGCCACAGCAGATCACGCGGCGGCAGGCTCCCTGACGGTGGAATCTCACGCCCGCGCGGCGCGCCGGCCCCGCCGCTGACCGCCCCTACCATCGACGGCGTGGTGGACGACGTGGAGAACCTTCCAGGCGCAGCCGTGACCCCGGCGGTGCTCGACGGCCGCTACCGGGTCGACCACGTGCTCGCGCGTGGCGGCATGTCCACTGTCTACCAGGGGTTGGACCTCCGGCTGGACCGGCCGGTGGCGGTCAAGGTCATGGACCAGCGGCTGGCAACCGACCCGGCCTTCCGACAACGCTTCGAGCGCGAGGCGCGGGCTGCCGCCCGGCTGCACCACCCCGGCGTCGTCGCGGTGCACGACCAGGGCACCGACGTCGACGGCACCGTGTTCCTCGTCTTGGAGTTGGTGCGCGGCGGTACCCTGCGGGATCTGCTGGGCCAGCGCGGCCGGTTGGAGGCGCCGGTCGCCCTCGCCGTGCTCGAGCCCCTGCTGGCGGCGTTGGCCGCGGCGCACCACGCCGGGCTGGTGCATCGCGATGTCAAGCCGGAGAACGTCCTCATCGGCGCGGGGGGCGTCGTCAAGGTCGCCGACTTCGGGCTGGTGCGAGCGGCCGCGGAGGCCTCGACGACGGTGAACGGGGTGATCCTGGGGACCGCCGCCTACCTCTCACCCGAGCAGGTCGCCACCGGTGCCGCGGACGCCCGCAGCGACGTCTACGCCGTCGGCGTCGTGCTCTACGAGATGCTCACCGGCACTGCTCCCTACACCGGGGACAGCATGCTCTCGGTCGTCTTCCGCCACGTCAACGACGACGTGCCACCGCCGGGCGACCGGCTTCCCGGGCTGCCGGCGCCGTTGGACGCGCTGGTGCTCCGGGCAACCCGCCGGGATCCGGCGGCCCGGCCTCGCGATGCCGCCGCGTTTCTGCAGGCGCTGCGGCGGGTGCGCTCCGAGCTGCGGATCCCCTCGGCACCGGTGCCCGTGCCGGAGCCACCAGCCGAGTCGCCCGCCTGGTCGGTGTCCGGTCAGGGCCCGCGCCGGGTCCAGGACGAGGCCCCGCACCAGGCCCGGCGCGGGTCGGACACCAGAGTGATCACTGGCGACGCCCCGACCCTGGACCCGCCGCCGGCTGCTTCGCCGGTCCTCGCCCAGCGCTGGGCCCACGCCCGCCGCCGTGCCCGCCGGACCGTCGCGGTCTGCACGCTCGTCGTACTGGTGCTCGCGGCACTGACCGGGTACGCAGCCTGGCGGCTCGGCTCCGGCTGAGCGGTCAGCCCGTGTCAGCCCCTGTCAGTCCCGCAGCATCTCGGCGACGAGAAAGGCCAGCTCGAGCGATTGTTGGGTGTTCAGGCGCGGGTCGCAGGCGGTCTCGTAACGGCCCGAGAGGTCGGCGTCGGAGATCTCCTGGGCACCACCGAGGCATTCGGTGACGTCGTCACCGGTGATCTCCACGTGGATTCCGCCCGGGTAGGTGCCGAGCGCCTGGTGGACCTCGAAGAAACCCTGCACCTCGTCGACCACCCGATCGAAGTGGCGGGTCTTGTAGCCCGTCGTCGACTCGACCGTGTTGCCGTGCATCGGGTCGCACTGCCAGATCACCGGATGCCCCGAAGCGGTGACCTTCTCCACGATCGGACCGAGCACGTCACGCACGCGCGTCGAGCCCATCCTGCTGACCAGGGTCAACCGGCCGGGCGCGGCGTTGGGGTCCAGCCGTTCGACGTACTCCACGGCCTGCTCGGGAGTGGTGGTGGGGCCGATCTTGAGCCCGATCGGGTTGGCCAGCAGCTCCGCGAAGGCGACGTGCGCGCCGTCGAACTGGCGGGTGCGTTCCCCGATCCACACAAAGTGCGCGGACAGGTCGTAGAGCCGGGACTCGTCCCGGGAGGTGCCGAGTCGGAGCATCGCCCGCTCATAGTCGAGCACCAGCGCCTCGTGGCTGGCGAACATCTCGACCGTGCGCAGGCTGTGGTCGTCGACCCCACAGGCCGTCATGAACCGCAAGCCCCGGTCGATCTCCGCCGCGACGGCCTCATAGCGCTCCCCGGCCGGTGAGATGCGGACGAAGTCCTTGTTCCAGTCGTGGATCTTGTGCAGGTCGGCCATTCCGGCACTGGTCAGCGCCCGCAGCAGGTTCATCGCGGCGCCCGCGTTGGCGTAGGCCCGGATGAGCCGGGACGGGTCGTGCACCCTGGCCTCCGGGGTGGCGGTCAGGGAGTTGACCATGTCGCCGCGGTAGGACGGCAACCCCAGCGCATCCGTCGGAGAGGAGCGGGGCTTGGCGTACTGCCCGGCGATCCGAGCCAGCTTCACCACCGGCATGCTGGCGCCGTAGGTGAGCACCACGGCCATCTGCAGCAGCGTGCGCACGTTGCCGCGGATGTGCGGCTCGGTGTTGTCGACGAAGGTCTCGGCGCAGTCCCCGCCCTGCAGCAGGAACGCCTCGCCGCGCGCGACCGCGGCGAGGTTGTCCCGCAGCCGGTCGACCTCGCTAGGCACGGTGATCGGCGGCACGCTCTCCAGGACGGCGCGCACCCGGCGGACCTGCTCGGGGTCCGGCCAGGTCGGCTGCTGAGCCGCCGGTCGGGCCAGCGCCGCGTCGAGCCGCTCGCGCAGTTCGCCGGGCAGCGGAGGCAGCTCGGGCAGGGTGTCGACCGGGATGTCGACCGTCCAGTTCACGGTGCCCAAGACTAGGACAGTCAGGTGCCCGCCGCCGTCGGGACTGCCGGTGCTCACCGATCATCTCGGCGAACTCGTCGTGGCTGAGCCAGAGGGTGCCCTGCCGGTAGCCGACGGAGTCGGCGAACGGGGCGGCGCCGGGCCGGTCGAGGTAGGCGTTGAACGTGGCGAGCAGGGCAGCCATGGCTGCGGCGACCCGTGGCGGAGCAACCCCGGCATCGACATCGCCCACGACCTGTTCTGCGCCGACAGCCGCGCCGTCGTCACCGTGCTCCGCAGCGACAAAACCACGCTCGGCCGCCGTGAACTATCCCTACTGCTGTGCAGCACGCTCATGCGTGCCGCCAACCTGGAGTGGTACGAGCAAGGCGACGTCTGGCACCGCGTCATCCAAGAACGCCCGCTCCCCACCGACATCTCGACCGCCAAAGTGGCCGCGATGGCCGACGATGCCCATTGCTCCGGCCAGGCCGGGTCTCAGTCCAGCCCAGCTCGTATCCGGCCGTGGTGAGCAGGGTGTAGAGACTCAGAAACTAACCCATACTCCCTCAACTGCTCATCCAATGTCTTGACCGCCTGCACGTCCTGCCACGGCTGCATTCGGGCGCCGGTAATCTGCATCTCCTGCACCAACCGCGGCGAGCGATTCTTCACGGCACGGCCGACTGCACTACCGGCCGTTCGTGCCGTTCGTCGACCTCGCCGGTTTGGAGATACGTATTACTAAGGCGAAGCGTGCAAAATGCCACGTTACGTACAAATGACGGGTCCAACAGTGCCAGTCCCGTACGGGCGCTAGCGGCGGCGTCCTGCGCACGCCCCAATCGCAGGAGACACTCGCTCTTTAGGCTAGCAAATTCCCCCTGGTCGTACCAATAGACGGGCGATTCGTCAGACGCTTGTCCCGCCGAGGCCGCGACTCCAGCCTGTGCCTTCTCTAGCTCTGCCATGCACGCCTTGTGCTGTCCATCAGTCGCATAAGCTCCAGCAGCTACTTGGTCGGCAAAGGCCCGCAGCAACGAATCGTCGGCCTTAGTTGCCAAATTCTGCGCGGCCGCAGCCAGATCAATAGCCACATAACCCTTGTTCTGCCAAGCCGCGGTATAGCTCATATTGCACACTGCGTAGACGCTTGGTTCGGTGTCGTCGGCGTCATGCGACGCCGCGCGGGCCTGCTCGAAGTAATGCTTGGCACGATCGAAGTCGTTGAGATCAATGAAGTGCAACCCGACAGAACTCGACATGTCACTATAGACCGAAAGCAGCCGGGGACGAAGCGGGCTTGGACACTCTGCCAAGAGATGGTCAGTCAGGTTACGTTGCGCAAGGACCGTGTTCAAGACCGCATTTGGGCCGAGGACGTCATCTTGCTGCTTACAATCCTGGAGGATGGCGTCCAGCTGGTCGATGACATGCTTGTCCACCCGACTCGGTGATACAACGGCCCGCGCCAGGCGTTCCTGTTCATCATTGTCCAGGCCACTCACGACAGGAGAGACAGCAATGGACGCAGCCGCCAATCCCAGCACCTTGAGTAGTTCTCGACGATTCATCGTGTCCACCCATCCGCTCAGCCTCAGAAAACTCATAAGCTGCGCGAGCTGTTCGTATCCCTGATACCTCTCGTGAGCAGGCATCGCCGTTGCTGTACTACCCAGCAACGCGAGATAGGCTACCAACTCGGAAAGTCCTTCTGCCTGTCCGGCATTGTTGAGCGGGGTCATCCCCTTCCGTCATACAGACATATCGGCGTCGTTGCTGTCGTTGCGTGTCGGCCGTTGTCGGTACCGAAAACCTTGAACGAGCCGGCCCTCGGGCCGTCAATGGTACCTGAGCTTGACGGCGGGGCCGGGGTTGCGGGCGGGCCGGGGGCCCCGGTACGTCCCCTGTCTCGCCATGGTCCAAGCGGAGCAGAGAGGGGAAGGTGACCACGCCGGTGACCAGCGGTCGGGTTCAGGTCATTCACCCCCTGGGACCTACGGTGATGGCCGGTATACGTCCGGGTCAATAAGGAGTTGGCGAGGGCGGCGTGGCCGGTGCGGGGTTGTCGCCTAACAGTCATAGCGCTTTTGTCTACTGTCGCTGGATGCGCGACGATGGTGTCCCCGAGTCGGCCCTGACCGTGGACCTATCGAAAGATCTCAGCCGAAGAGCAGCGCAGCCTCCTGGTATCGCTCCATCGGCACTGTCTTGAGCGTCGCCGTCGCCTCGACCAGCGGCACGCGGACGATCTCGGTTCCGCGCAGCGCGACCATCACCCCGAACTCACCGTCGTGCGCGGCCGCAACGGCATCCAGCCCGAAGCTCGTGGCAAGCCAGCGGTCGAAGGCCGTGGGGGTGCCGCCCCGCTGGACGTGGCCCAGGACGACCACGCGTGACTCCTTGCCGGTGCGCCGCTCGATCTCCTTGGCGAGCTGGTCGCCGATGCCGCCGAGCCGGAGGTGGCCGAAGGCGTCGAACTCGTTGGCCTGCGAGACCGACATGCCCTCCTTCGGAACGGCGCCCTCGGCGACAACGACGATCGGCGAGTAGTGGCTCTGGAACCGGCTCTCCACCCACGTGGTGACCTGCTCGATGTCGAAGGGCACCTCGGGGATGAGGATGATGTTGGCACCACCAGCGATCCCCGAGTGCAGTGCGATCCACCCCGCGTGGCGTCCCATGACCTCGACGACCATGGCCCGGTGGTGCGACTCGGCCGTGGTGTGCAGCCGGTCGATCGCCTCGGTGGCGACGTTGACCGCGGTGTCGAAGCCGAAGGTGTAGTCGGTCGCGGCAAGGTCGTTGTCGATGGTCTTCGGAACGCCGACGACCTGGAGGCCGGCCTCGGAGAGCTGGGTCGCCACACCGAGTGTGTCCTCGCCCCCGATCGCGATCAGCGCATCGACGTCGTGACGCGCCAAGGTGTCGCGGATGCGAGCCAGACCGTCAGCGGCTTTCAGGGGGTTCGTCCGCGAGGAGCCGAGGATGGTCCCACCTCGGGGAAGGATGCCGCGCACCGCAGTCACGTCCAGCGACTGCGTGGCATCCTCCAGCGGGCCACGCCAGCCGTCCCGGAAGCCTAGGAACTCATGTCCGAGCGCCAGGGTGCCCTTACGCACGACGGCCCGGATCACCGCGTTGAGGCCTGGGCAGTCGCCACCGCCCGTGAGTACTCCGATGCGCATCGTTCGCTCCGCTCACACCGAACGCGGACCCTGAGGACGCCGCCGAGCGTGGCACGAACTGGATCGTTGCAGCAACTTCGTGCCTGCCGTTCAGCGCACCGGGAAGCCCAGCCGCAGCCTGCGCTCCTCGATCACCCGCCAACGAGCGAGGTTGTGCCGGGCGTCAGCCAGGGCGTCGTGGGCCTCCGGCGGCGCTGGCGGCAGCCGGGGGCAGCCCACGTCCTCCCACCGCTGCCGCAGGTCACGGGTGAACCGTGGCAGCGCTCTGGGCAGCGCCGGCATGGGGCCCCAGAGCTGCGCCAGCGCGACGTGGTCATACGCGGCGTACCACGCCCACAGCTCGACGTCCCCGCCACTACCGCCGCACAGGAACGCCAGCAGATCCTTGCGGATCGCACCGCGGTCGCGCCACGCCGGATCCGCGGGCGGCGGCAGCTTGGTCAGGACGTTGTCCCGCACCCAGCCACCGGCCCGCTGCGGGTCGAACTCGGTGGATACGGCGTAGAACTCACGCCCCGCTTCGTCGACCACGCCGATCGAGACCAGCTCGATGGTGACGCCATCCTCAATGAACTCGCAGTCGTAGAAATACCGCATACCCGTCCTGTTCCTGCTGGTCAGCACCTGGTCAGCAGCCTGCTGGCCGCTCTCGGTTCACACCGGCTCCGGCAAGAGCGCACAGCGCAGCCACGACAGCATGCCGCCTACCCTCGTCACTGTGGGCTCAAGGTGGGCGTAGGTGTCCAGCGTCACGGCCGCGGCGGAGTTTCGACCCCGGTATCTGAGGTGTCGGCGCCGCGCTCTCCCAGTCGTGAGCAACCAGACCGGGCACCGCCGCAGTACCCCGACGACCGACGGACCTTTCCGCGCAGAGCTACGCGGACGCGCCGTCGGCACCGGCGCCGCACTCTGTTGCATCGCCCTGGCCACCGCCCTGTTCGCCGCGCTCACCAGCCACCCCGCACTGTGGACGATGCTTCCGGGCTTCGGAGCCGCGCTCACGCTCTACACCTCCAGCGCACTCCTCCTACGCACCAGCTTGGGACAGCTCAACCGCTCCAACCCGCCGACCCGAAGCCGGGGATCGGAAGTTTGATCGGGAGTGGCCCCGAGCTGACTCCCCTACGTCGGACATCTTCGGGTTGGAGCGACCGGGTCAGCCCACCCTGGTGCGCGGGAGGCGGGCCGGGGCCGGGCGAACCTGTCGCGGCAGATCGATGGCACGGGCCGCGCGCTCCGCGTCCTGTTTGGCCTTGGCCGCGTAGACGTCGACGTACTCCTGGCCGGACAGCTCCATGAGCGCATATATGATCTCGTCGGTCATCGATCGCTCGATGAAGCGGTCACCGGCCAGGCCGGCGTACCGGCTGAAGTCCAGCGCCGGGCCGATCCGCACGTGCACCCGGTGCGGGCGCAACACCCGGGAGCCGATCGGATTGACGCGCTCGGTGCCGAACATCGCGACCGGGATGACCGGCACCGCGGCCTCCAGCGCCAGCCGCGCCACGCCCGTCTTCCCTTTGTAGAGCCGACCGTCCGGCGAGCGCGTGCCCTCCGGGTAGATACCGAGCAGTTGACCCTCCCGCAGCACGCGCACTCCGGTGTCGAGGGCTGCTCTGGCGGCCGAGCCGCTGGAGCGGTCGATGGGGATCTGCCCCATGCCCGAGAAGAACCATTTCTTGAACCGCCCCCGGATCCCGGGCTGGGTGAAGTACTCGATCTTGGCGGGGAAAGTGACGCGGCGCGGCACGACCAAGGGGAGGAAGAACGAGTCGACGACCGCGAGGTGGTTGCTGGCCATGATCGCTCCACCCCGCGCGGGCACGTTCTCCAGACCCTCGACGGACGGCCGGAAGATCAACCTGAGCAGCGGGCCGAGCAGCACGAACTTCGTCAGCCAGTACAACACCTCAGGCAGCCTCTTCTCCCGCGCGCCGCGCTCCCACACGCCAGCCTACGGAGCCCGTCCGGAGGGCCACAACGAGACGCCGACACACCCGTGGGCCCCTCCCCCGACGACCCCCGGCCGTGTCACGATTGCCGGAGAAACGCCGTGTCACGATGGTCGGAGAACGCAGCGAGCGGCGGGAGCAAAGCAACGTGCCTGTGATGCCCGGTGCCGAGCCGTTCGCCGCAGTGGGCGGCTCCGACGTCGGCGTCCTGCTCTGCCACGGCTTCACCGGCACCCCGCAGAGCCTGCGGCCCTGGGGGGAGCACCTGGCCGTCGCAGGGCTCACGGTGTCATGCCCTTGCCTGCCGGGCCACGGCACCTCCTGGCAGGAGATGAACCGCACTCGCTGGGAGGACTGGTTCGGCTGCCTCCACGATGAGCTGGCCCGGCTGACCGCCCGGTGCGAGAGTGTCTTCGCCTTCGGCCTCTCGATGGGTGGCACGCTCGCGCTGCGGCTCGCTCAGGAGTGCGGGCCCGCCGTGGCCGGGCTGGTGCTGGTCAACCCGTCGGTGTTGACCCTGCGCAAGGACACCGTGCTGCTCCCGCTGCTCTGCCGGGTGGTGCCGTCGTTCCCGCCCGTGGCTGGCGACATCGCCAAGCCCGGTGTCGCCGAGCTTGCCTACGACCGCCTGCCGTTGCGGGCTGCGGCGTCGCTCGTCCGGCTGTGGAAGGTGGTGCGGGCCGACCTCCCCCGGGTGACTCAGCCGGTGCTGCTGTTCCGCTCCGTGGTCGACCACGTGGTGGAGCCGGTGAACGCGGCCGTCGTGATCCAGGGCATCGCATCGGCCGACGTCCGTGAGGTGGTCCTGGCCGACAGCTACCACGTGGCCACGCTGGACGTCGACGCGCCGACGATCTTCTCCGGCAGCGTCGACTTCGTCCGTCGGGTTCGTGCCGAGCAGGTGAGGGGGCGGCGGTGACCGGACGCGACGGCGGTGCCCGTCCCGACGACGTCGAGTCGATCTTCGCGGAGATCATCTCCGACTGGCAGGGCGAGGGCACCGCTCCACGATGGCCGGACCACCCGCTCGACCCCGATGCTGGGTCCGACCCGCCGCAGGCGCCCGGGTCGGGTACGGTTGAGACGCCCGGCTCGGCTCCGGCTGAAACGCCCGGCCCGGGCACGTCGCGGGCGAGGGCTGGTGACGCCGACGAGCACTTCGTGCCGCTCGAGCCGCCGCCGCTGCCACGGCCGCGGCGGCGCACCGTCGGCGGGCTGGGCATGCTCCTGCTCGGGATGTTGCTCGTCGCGGCGCCGAACCTGATCGGCCTGCCGGGTCAGGTGGGCCTGCTGCTGGGGCTGCTGTCGATGACCGGCGGTATCGGCTGGCTCGGGCTGGGGCTGCGGGAGCCGCCGCCCCGAGACGCCGGCCCCGACGACGGTGCCGTGCTCTGACCGCGCCAGGTCAGAGCAGGTCGTGCGCGAGGAGCGCCGCCCCCACCACGGGGGCGTCCTCGCCGAGCTCGGAAGTCCGGATCCGCGCCAGCGGGCGATGCCCAGCCCCGGTGACCGCCCGGGCGTAGTGCTGGCGGGCCTCGTCGAGGAACAGCAGCGCCGAGCCGGCGACGCCGCCGACGAGCACGACGGTTGCCGGGTCGTAGACGTCGGCGACCAGCGCGAGCCCCTCGCCCAGCCACCGCGCCAGCTCGGCCACCGCCCGCCTGCCGATCGGGTCGCCGTCCTGGGCGGCGGCGGCGACCTGTCGCCCGGTCAGCGCACCGGGGTCGGCGGCAACTTGCGTCGCCAGCGCCGAAGCCAGACCGGGGTACTCGGCGAGGAGCTCGACGGCCGTGACCGCCAGCGCGGTCCCGCTGCAGTACCGCTCCCAACAGCCCCGCTTGCCGCACGGGCACGGACGGCCGTCCGGCACCACCCGGAGGTGACCGAGTTCGGGTGCGACGCCGTGCGCTCCCCGGAAGAGCGTGCCGTCGACGAGCAGGGCACCGCCGATACCGGTCCCGATTCCGACGACCACCGTCACCCCGCGACCGCGGGCCGCCCCGAGCCGGTGCTCGGCCAGCGCAGCGGCGTTGACGTCATGCTCGAGCACGACGGGCAGGCCGAGCTCCTGTCCGATCTGGCGCGCGACCGGCGCGGATCGCCAGGGCAGATGTGGTGAGAACAGGACCCGCTGGTGAGCGGTGTCGACAAACCCGGCGACGGCCAACCCGACACCCGCGACCGGATGCCGGCGACACAGCCGCCGCACGACCTCGGCGACGGTGTGCTGCAACGACTGTTCGCTGCCGGGCGCGGGTGCCCGCTCGATGTCCAGCACCTCACCGGTCGCGCTCACCGCCCCGGCCCGCACGCTGCTGCCGCCGACATCGACCCCGACGGTCAGCACCGGCCGCCCGTCACCAGACACCGGCACAGCACCGGCGGCAGCGCCAGCAGCCGGCGGCGACCGCCGATGGTGACGACCAGATCCCACTGGCGTCCAGGCAGCGCCGGGTGCCGACGTGCGCCGCAGAGAGCCCGCGAACCACCTCGGACGGTTCGGCGCCGAGCGGGACGTCCAATCTACCCCTCCACCCGGCGCTTGAGCTCCCGCAAGGCCGTGTCCATGATCACCCGCTCCGCCTTGCGCCGGAACATTCCGATCATCGGGATGCTCAGGTCGACGGACAACGTGTAGGTCACGTGCGTACCGCTCGGAAGCGGGCGCAGCACGTATGACCCGCTCTGCGCGCGCTGCATCTGTCCCCTGACGAGCTTCCAGCGCACCGACAGCCCGTCTCCCGCCCATTCGTAGGCCAGGACGTAGGTGTCCTTCACGATCCCGGCGTCGAGGTGGAATCGCACCTGCTTCGCCCGGCCGTCCGGCGCCTCCGCGAGCACCTCGGTCGACTTCACGGTGTTGGCCCACTCCGGGTAGGCCGCGAAGTCGGCGATCACGGCCATCACCGCGTCAGGTGGTGAGTCGATCGTGATGGACTGAGTGGACTCGTCGGCCATGCCGGGCAGGCTACCGCCGCGCCGGGCCGTGGACCTTTCCACGAGCGACATGGCGGCAGCCTGGCAGGCGACATTAGATTCGGCGGTGCCAGCCCAGCCCACCGGAGGTCCACATGCGCGAGTTCAGCGTCCCCGCCGCTGTCCCGGTGGCCGACGACGAGAGCCTCGCCGACATGGTGTGGGCCAACGCGGAGCGGTTCCCCGCGGCGGTCAGCTTCCGCCGGCGGAAGGCCGGGCACTGGGAGGAGATCACGACGCGGGACTTCCGCGCCGAGGTCACCGCCGTGGCCAAGGGGCTGCTGGCCGCAGGCGTGCGGGCCGGTGAGCGGGTCGCGCTGCTGTCCAAGACCCGCTACGAGTGGGCCGTGCTCGACTTCGCGATCTGGGCGGCCGGCGCGGTCACGGTGCCGATCTACGAGACCTCCTCGGCCGAGCAGGTGCAGTGGATCCTGTCCGACTCCGGTTCGGTGACGGTGATCGTCGAAACAGCCGCCCACCGGGCGGTGGTGAACGGGCTGCGGGGGGACCTGCCCGCGCTGGCCCGGATCTGGCAGTTCGAGCCACCCGCAGGCTCCGGCCTCGACGCGATCGCGGAACTGACCGCGCTGGGCGCCACGGTCTCCGACGAGGACCTGGCGGCGCGGCGCAGCGCGGTGGCCGCCGCGGACCTCGCCACTCTCATCTACACCTCGGGCACGACGGGGCGGCCGAAGGGCTGTGAGCTGACCCACCGCAACCTGCTTGCCGAGGTCCGTGCCGCGGTGGCCGCATTCCCGCGTCTGATGGTGGCGGGCAACTCCGTGCTGCTGTTCCTGCCGCTGGCCCACGTCCTCGCCCGTGTGATCCAGGTCGCCGCTGTCTACGCCCGGCTGTGCTTGGGCCACACCTCGGACGTCAAGAACCTCGTCGCCGACCTCGGCAGCTTTCGACCGACGTTCGTGCTCTCGGTGCCCCGGGTGTTCGAGAAGGTCTACAACACCGCGAAGCAGAAGGCCCACGCCGAGGGCAAGGGTCGGATTTTCGACGCGGCCGCCACCACCGCGGTCGCCTGGAGCCAGGCCACCGACAGCGGCAAGCCCGACCTGCTGCTGCGGACCCGGCACGTGGTGTTCGACAAGATCGTCTACACCCGGCTGCGCGCGGCCCTCGGCGGTAACTGCGTGGCGGCGGTGTCCGGCGGCGCCGCGCTGGGACCCCGGCTCGGTCACTTCTTCCGGGGCGTCGGGATGCCCGTACTGGAGGGCTACGGACTGACCGAGACCACCGCTGCGGCAACCGTCAACACCGAGAACGCCACGAAGATCGGTACCGTCGGGCGTCCGGTCGCGGGCGTGGCGGTGCGGACCGCTGAGGACGGCGAGATCCTCGTGCGCGGTGACGTGGTGTTCCGCGGCTACTGGCACAACGGCGTGGCCACCGCCGAGGCGCTGACCGACGGCTGGTTCCACACCGGCGATGTCGGAGAGCTCGATGACGAGGGTTTCCTGCGCATCACCGGCCGCAAGAAGGAGATCATCGTCACCGCCGGCGGCAAGAACGTGGCTCCGTCGGTGTTGGAGGACCGGCTGCGCAGTCACCCTCTGGTCAGCCAGTGCATGGTCGTCGGAGACAACCAGCCCTTCATCGGGGCGCTGGTGACCCTGGACGTCGAGGCACTTCCGGCGTGGAAGGCCGAGTACGGCAAGCCGGCCGATGCCGACGTGGCCGACCTCGTGGACGACGCGGACCTGCGTGCCGAGATCGAGACAGCGGTGGCAGAGGCGAACAAGGCCGTCTCCCACGCCGAGGCGATCAAGAAGTTCCGAGTGCTCGCCGTCGACTTCACCGAGGAGGGCGGCGAGCTGACGCCCACCCTCAAGCTCAAGCGCACCGTCGTGTCGAAGCAGTACGCGCAGGAGATCGAGGCGCTCTACGCCGGCTGAGGCACGCCGGCGCAGGCCAGCTCGTCGGCGGGAACGGCCCCGTTCACGCCGCCGCACCAGAGGCCGGGGGGAGGCCGAGGAAAGCCGCGAGCCGGTCGGCCGCGGCATCCCATCGCCAGGCGCTGCGCAACCACGCCCGGCCCGCACGACCCATCGCGGCAGCCCGGTCCGGATCGGCCAGCAGCCCGGCGAGCGTCCGCGCGAGCGCGCCCGGGTCCCGGCCGTCGACCACCTCTCCGGTCACCCCTTCACGGACAGTCTCCGGTGCGCCGCCCGAGCGGCCGGCGACCACCGGCAGCCCGGTGGCCGAGGCCTCCAGCAGCGCGATGCCCAGCCCCTCGACGTCCAGCCCACCACCCCGGGTGCGGCAGGGCAGCGCGAAGACGTCACCGACGGCGTGATGCGCGGGGATCTCCGCCCACGGCAGCGATCCGGTGAATACCACCGCGTCGGCCACCCCGATGCGCCGGGCGAGACCGTGCAACGTGTCGCGGTACGGACCGTCGCCGACCAGGAGCAGGCGGGTGCCGGGCACCGAGCGGCACAGCGCCGGAAGAGCACGGAGCAGGGTGTCCTGGCCCTTGCGGGCCACCAGCCGGGACACGCATGACACCACGGGAGCCTCACCCAGCCGGTAGCGGCGACGCAGCTCGGCGCGGGCCACGGGGTCGGGTCGGAACAGCTCGGTGTCGACGCCCGGCGGCAGCGGCTCCAGCGCCGCAAGTGGTCCGAAGGCGGCGGTGATCCGGGAGCGGGTGTAGCGGCTCACCGTGGTGACGACGTCGACGTCGGCTCCGACGCGACGAAGTACCGCCCGCCCGCCAGGCATCATGGACCAGCCGACCTCGTGGCCGTGAGTGCAGGCCACGACCTGATGGACACCACCGCGGGAGCGCAGTGCCGGGGCGAGCAGCCCGAGCGGGGCGGCGGCGCCGAACCAGGCCGCGTCGCATCCCTCCGCCCGCGCCAGGACCACGGCCCGCCGCGCGGCCTCGGGCACCGGGACCAGCAACCGGGTGGGGTGACGCACCACGGGAAACGGTTGAGCGCCGTCGAAGGCCGCGGCGCCGGGCCAGTCCGACGCGTAGACGACCAGCGCATCGGCGGTCAGCCGGCGCGCGAGCGCGTGCAGGTAGGACTGGATGCCACCCGGGCGGGGTGGGAAGTCGTTGGTCACCAGCAGGACGCGCCGCACGTCGGGCAGGCTAGCCTCCGGGGGTGCGCCAGCCGGACGGCGTCCGGCTGACAGGGTCGCCCGACAGGTCAGATCCGGCGGGCGGTGGTGAAGGGCATGCCGCTCATCTCGGCGACCTTGACGACATCGCCGGACTGCGGCGCGTGCAGCACCTTCCCGCCACCGACGTAAATGGCGACGTGGTGGATCGGGTTGTAGAAGAACACGAGGTCGCCGGGCTGGAGCTGGTCCTCCGGCACCTCGGTGCCGACCCCGGCCTGCTCGGCGGCGGAGCGCGGCAGCGTCACCCCCACCTGTTTGTAGGCCCAGTAGACCAGCCCGGAGCAGTCGAACGAGCCCGGGCCGGTGGCCCCCCACACGTACGGGCTGCCCTGCCGGCTGAGGGCGACCCGCAACGCGTCGACCCCGACCCCGGTGCCCACGACGTTGAGCGGGAAGTTGGTCTGGCCGGCACCGTTGTAGATCGTGCGGGCCGCCTGGGACAGGGTGGCGAGCTGTCGCTGCACGGCCTCGATCTGTCGGTCGGCGTCCTCCTTGCGGGCCTGGGCCTGGCCCGCAACCTGGTCTGCGTCGTCGGCCGCTTGCTTGGCCGCGGCGGCGGCGGCCGATGCTTTTCCGGCCGCCTGGTCGGCCCGCGCAGCCGCGGCGGTGTAGCCGTCCAAGGACTGCTTGGTCTGGACGGCCACCATGTCCAGCGTGGAGAGCTGGTCCAGGTAGTCGCGGGGCGAGGAGCTGGCGAGCAGCGCAGAGAGCTGGTTGAGCTGGGCACCCTGGTAGGAGGCGCTGGTGAGCTGGTCGATCTGACCGCGGAATCGCTCCTGCGTCGAGAAGGCGGCGTTCGCGGCGCTCCTGGCCGCGGCTGCTGCGGCCTGTGCCCTGCTGAGCGCGGCCTGCCGGGCGGCGAGCTGGTCCTGCGCGGCGTGCCACGCCTCGGTGAGCGCCTCGGCCTGCTGGTTGAGCTCCGCGAGCTGGTGGAGGGCGGCTGACACGGAGCCCGGGGGCGCCGGGTCTGCCTTCGCCGGAGCGTTGACGGCGACCACTATCGAGACCAGCGCGGCCACCACCAGTGCCGCGGTGAGCATCTTGCGCCAGACCCCTCTGAGCCGGTGCGACGCCACGTGGCTCGTGATCCCTTCTTCCTCCTACCGCCGGCCGGGTGAGTGGACAGGTTCGGACTGGAAGCCGCCCTACCAACCCCTGGATAGCCCCCGGTTCGGCCTGCTGGGCTCGTGGCACGGGCCAACGGCTGACTCGGCGGTGACCTTACGTAGCTGCCCGCTTCTGGCCAGCTCACCGCCGTAAGGTCGCGGGAAGATTACGGACGGGTGCAGGGGCCGTCCACCACCAGCGCCCGACATATCGGGGCTCGTCGCCCATCGCGCTGCTCAAGCCGCCCAGCGGTCGGTGCGCGAGGGCGGGGTCACACCCTCACCCGGCGTCGAGGTCACGCCGCCGCCCGTCGCCGCTCCCGGGCGCTCGCCGTGTCGGTGGCGTCACCAGGCGCAGCCGCGGAACGAGCCCCTGGGCGGCCAACACCGCGAGTGCCTCCCGTTCAGGTGCGTCCAGCGTCACCGGCGACGCGCCCGACGGCGGGTCGAGCAGCACACTCATGACGCAGTCCCGGCAGGCGTGATCCCGGACGGCGCAACGGTCGCAATCAACGATCATCTTCGGCCTCCCCGGCCTGGTGGTCCGACGAGGGC
>JAVKSM010000038.1:16840-24832 GCA_039583705.1 Pseudonocardiaceae bacterium | reverse complement strand
CTACTGGGAGCTCGGGGATCGCCTTCCCTCCATGTTGCGGCCGTACGGCCTTGATATCGGTGAGTTCTTTGCCAAGGGCAAGGAGTGGCTGGGCACGTTTCTGGACGACATCCCGAGCGCCGCGATCAACATCACGCTGGCCGACAAGGGCTTCCGTAACTCCTACAAGAAGTGGACCGGCAACGACATCCGCGATGTCGATGGTGTGTCCGCCGCGATCCCGTACTGCGACGTCGTGATGACGGACAACTACGTCGCCGCCCAGCTGGCGAAGTCACCCGCGGTCGCCCGGCACGGAACGCTCGTCCTCAGCCGCCTGAACGATCTCAACGACGTTCTGCCCGGCCTGATTGCGTCTCGCGCCGCAGGAGCGAGGTCGGCTACGGTCGCTGGCCCCTGACGACGTAGCGCTGGGCTCGCTGGTTGTGTCGCGACCGCCCCAGTTCGCGCGACCGGCAGGTGTTCGGGTTGTGCCACAGTTCGCGAGGTCCGATCGGTAGCCCCTTCAAGCTACAAAACAGCAGGTCAAGTGACTCGGAGGGGCTACCGATGCTTCGGTGTTGTGGAGGTGCCGGGAATCGAACCCGGGTCCTCCGTCGCCTCACCAGGGCTTCTCCGTGCGCAGTCCGCTCCGCCTCTGCTCGGATCCACCGGTCTTGCGGACGAGCCGGTGTGACGATCCCAGTCGCTGTCGGGTGTCCCTGCCGGCCCCGCGACCGGGCCGGCAGGTGAGTCCCCTAGCTGATGCCGGAGTCCGGGGCGGGGACGCCCCCGGTCCGACAGCGGCTACGGCCTCGCTCAGGCGGCGAGGGCGTAATCCGCGCGCTGCGTATTAGCGGCGCTTGTGTGTGTTGCGACGGGTGGTTAACGAGGTCATCGTCGCCTTCCTCGGCACGCTTCCCCTGGCTCGACATCCGGAGTCGAAACCGTTCACCCCCTCCTGCGGATCCCCCAGCGGGATCCGACCGCACCCATGGTAACGCCGACGGCGCCCCGCTTCATCCCGGCGGGTCCGTCACGCCCGGCCCTTCGCCCGCCGCCCGACCGCTCGGGCGATCTCGCGCTGCGCGTCCCGTTTGGCGAGCGCAGCCCGCTTGTCGTAGCTGCGCCTCCCGCGAGCCAGCGCAAGATCCACCTTGACCTTGCCGTCGCTGAAGTACAGCGCGAGCGGCACCAGCGTCAATCCGCCCTCCCGGGTCTTGCCGACCAGCCGCTCGATCTCGCCGCGGTGCAGCAGCAGCTTGCGGGAGCGGCGTGGTTCGTGGTTGGTCCAACTGCCCTGGTCGTACTCGGGGATGTGGACGCCCCGCAGCCACACCTCGCCGTCCTCGACCGTCGCGAAGGCGTCGGCGAGCGACGCCCGCCCCGCACGCAGGCTCTTCACCTCGGTCCCGGTGAGGACGATCCCGGCCTCGTAGGTGTCGAGCACCGTGTAGTCGTGGCGCGCCCTGCGGTTCGAGACGATCACCTTCCGGCCATGCTGCTTCACTCCCCGCACCCTACGTCCGCACGTAGAGCCGCAGCGTGACGTAGCCGGTGACGGCGGCGATGGCAGCTCCGATGACGAGCATGAGCGGGGAGGCGATCAGCAGCACGTCGCTCATCGGCACCCGGGGGATGACGTTGTTCTCGAACACCGTGCCGAGGATCCGGTCGACGAACAGCACCTTGCCCAGCACCAGCCCGACGATCGCCAGCAGCGCGCCGACGATCCCGGTGAGCACCGCCTCGATGAGGAACGGCAGCTGCGTGTACCACCGGGTGGCGCCGACCAGCCGCATGATGCCGACCTCGGTGCGCCGCGTGAACGCCGACACCTGCACGGTGTTGGAGATCAGCAGCAACGCGGCCAGCGCCTGGACCAGAGCCAGGGCGAAGGTGGCATTGCGGATGCTGCTCAGGAAGCTGAACAGCTTGTCCACCAGCGCCCGCTGGTCGATGACGTTCTTCACCCCCGGCTTGCCGGTCATGGCGTCGCGAACGACGTCGGAGCGTTGCGGATCGGTCAAGGTGACCCGCAGCGTTGCGGGCAGGCCCTGCGGTCGCACCAGGTCGAGGATCGCCTGGCCCTGGTAGGCCTTCTCGAACTTCTGGTAGGCCTCCTGACGGCTCTCGAAGGTCACCGACTCGACCAGCGGGATGGCCCGCAGCTCGGCCTCCAGCGTCCGGCACGGATCCTTCGAGCAGTCGCTGTCACTGGCGCTGACGTCGTCGGTGAGACCGACCTGCACGGCGAGCTGGTCGTAATAGAGGGCCTGGGTGCGGTCGATGATGCGCACGGCAAGGATGCCGGCGCCGAGCAGTCCGAGTGAGATGGCGGTGGTGAGCAGCATCGCGACGGTCATCGTCACGTTGCGGCGCAGACCGATGGCGACCTCACGGAAGACGAAGTTGGCGCGCATCTGGGTCGTGGGTCCTCAGGGTCGGGGAGCGGGCGCCGGGGAGCGGGCCGGTGGTCGACGGCCGACCCCCGTACCCGCCGCGGGACTCGTCGCGGATGACCTTGCCGAGGCTGAGCTCGACGACGCGGCGGCGCATGGAGTCGACGATCGAGTGGTCGTGGGTGGCCATCACCACGGTCGTGCCGGTGCGGTTGATCCGTTCCAGCAGCAGCATGATGTCCTGGCTCGTGTCCGGGTCGAGGTTGCCGGTGGGTTCGTCGGCCAGCAGCACCAACGGCCGGTTGACGAACGCCCTGGCGATCGCGACCCGCTGCTGCTCGCCGCCGGAGAGTTCGTGCGGCATCCGGTTGGCCTTGCCTTCCAGCCCGACGAGCTCCAGCACCTCGGGCACGACCTTGCGGATGGTGTGCAGCGGCTTCCCGATCACCTCCAAGGCGAAGGCGACGTTCTCCGAGACGGTCTTGTTGGTCAGCAACCGGAAGTCCTGGAAGACGCAGCCGATGCGCTGGCGCAGCAACGGCACCCGGCGGCGCGGCAGCCGTGCGAGGTTCCAGTTGGCGACGTGGACGGTGCCGCGGGTAGGAACGTCCTCCCGCAGCAGCAGCCGCAGGAAGGTGGACTTGCCCGAGCCCGACGGCCCGATGAGGAAGACGAATTCGCCCTTGCCGACGTCCACGCTCACGTCGTTGAGCGCCGGGCGCGTCGAGGTCTTGTAGACCTTGCTGACGTGGTCGAGGCGAATCACGGGCGCCGACTCTACCGGGCCGACCTGCGCCCACCTGGCACCGAGCCAGCCTCGCGCCGGGCGGTGGTCCAGGACCGGCGACCGGCCAGCCTCGGAGCTGGCTGCCCCTGGCGCGCCCCTCAGGCGCGTGCCGCACCCTGGTGTTGGCGCCGCCAGCGGATCCCGGTCTCGAGGAAGTCGTCGATCTCCCCGTCGAGCACGGCGCCCGGGTTGCCCACCTCGTGCCCGGTCCGCAGATCCTTGACCATCTGGTACGGGTGCAACACGTAGGAGCGCATCTGGTTGCCCCAGGAGGAGCCGCCCTCGCCCTTGAGCGCGGCGATCCTCGCCTGCTCCTCCTGCCGTCGCCGCTCCAGCAGCCTGGCCTGCAGCACGGCCATCGCCATGGCCTTGTTCTGGAGCTGGGACCGCTCGTTCTGACAGGACACCACGATCCCGGTCGGGATATGGGTGATGCGGACCGCGGAGTCGGTGGTGTTCACGCCCTGACCTCCGGGTCCGGAGGAGCGGTAGACGTCGATCCGCAGATCCTTCTCGTCGATGTCGACCGAGTCGGACTGCTCGACGACCGGGACCACCTCGACGCCGGCGAAGCTGGTCTGCCGCCGCCCCTGGTTGTCGAACGGCGAGATCCGCACCAGCCGGTGGGTGCCCTGCTCGACGGAGAGCATGCCGTAAGCGAACGGGGCACGGACCCGGAAGGTGGCCGATTTGATGCCCGCCTCCTCGGCGTAGGAGACGTCGTAGACGTCGGTGGCGTAGCCGTGACGCTCCGCCCAGCGCAGGTACATCCGCATGAGCATCTCGGCGAAGTCGGCCGCGTCCACCCCACCGGCCTCGGAGCGCACGGTCACCAGCGCCTCCCGCTGGTCGTACTCGCCGGAGAGCAGGGTCCGAACCTCGAGGGACGCGACGTCCTGACGCAGCCGGCTCCGCTCGGTGTCCGCCTCGGTGGCGACCTGGACGCCTTCGGCCGGATCCTCGGCAGCCAGCTCGTAGAGCACCCCGAGGTCGTCCAGGCGCTGCCGCAGCTCGGTGATCCGGCGCAGCTCGGCCTGTTTGCGCGACAGCGCGCTCGTCACCCGCTGCGCCGTCGCCACGTCGTTCCACAGGTCGGGCTGCGAGGCCTGCTCCTCGAGTTCGACGACGTCACGCCGCAGCCCGTCGAGATCCATCGCCTTCTCGATGCCCCCGAGCGTCGCGGTGAGGTCTCTGAGATCGGCGGCGACGTCGACATCCACCCCGTCAGCCTACGTCTGCCGCTAGTCGACCGGGATCGCGTCCAGCAGCTTGACGACGGCCCGCGCGTGGGCCACCGCGAAGTCGGCGGCGGCTTTGGCGTAAGGGTCGCTCGCACCCCTCGCCGCCGCCCGCACCCGTTCCACCCGGGCGCCGTAGGCGGACTTCGCGTTCGCGACCAGCTCGGCGCGCTGTCTGGCCGAGAGCGCTCCCGCATGGACCAGGCGCAGGATCAGCGGGCTGCGGAGGTGGTCGGGGCCGGGCTGGGCGGTCAGCCAGCCCTTGAATGCCCTCCTGCCCGCGGCAGCGATCAGGTACTGCTGACTGGAGCGTGGCCCCTGCTTGCCCAGTCGCAGCAGGCCGGCGGCGGTGAGCGCAGGCAGCTCCCGGTACACCTGGCTGCGGGTGACGCTGAAGAAACCGCCGAAACGGCGCTGCGCCGCGGCGACCAACTCGCCGCCGGTCATCGGAGCGTCGTGCAGCAGGCCCAGCAGGGCGGCGGCGGTGGCGTTCAACTCGGTCACCCCGTCCACGGTGCCACGCTGCCGCAGATCTGTCCACTGTGGTCGGGAAGGGTCCACAGTGGACAGCGGTACGCCGCCGTGCTGCGCGTCGAGCGGGGTGCCGCCGTGCTGCGCCCGGATCGCGGATGTCGGCGACCGAGCGGCGTTCGCGGTAGCCTCGGTTTCGCCTCTCACCAGTCGGCAGGGGGTGAGCCAGTGAGCGAGGACGGCAGCGGTTCGATACGGACCGGAGCCATGTACCACATCGTCCGGCCCTGGGAGAGCCAGCTCTTCCGGCAGTGCCGCCGGGCGTGGGATCTCAGCGCCCGGGAGCGCCAGGATCTCGAACCGGTCGCGCCGGTGCGCGTCTTCGACTTCGACGAGGCGCTCCACGACGCGCTCGACGTGTACTACTTCCCGGGCATGTGGGACTGGGACCGCGCCATCGTCCGCCCACTCGCCGTGAAGGCCTTCGTCAAGTCGATGCGCGCCCAACGCGCCGCCTACGCCGAGCACCGCGACCTCTCGGAGGTCCAGCAGCAGGAGTGGGAGCGGCAGGTCGAGCTGGGCGGCGCCATGCTGGAGCGCTACTTCCGCTGGGCACCGCAGGCCGACCGCTTCGACCCGCTCATGGTGGCGACCCAGTTCGACATCACCATCCCGCCCGACCCGGCCAGTCCCGACGAGGGTCTGAGCGCCTCCGACGGGCGCGGCGTCTGGTACCGGGTCCGGATCGACATGGTCGTCGCGGACGAGCACGAGCTGTACTGGCTCGTCGAGCACCGGAGCGTCGACGGCGAGTGGCCCGACCTGGACGCGCTCCTCCTCGACGAGCCGAGCCTGACCCGCTCGTGGGCATGGGAGCTCGGCTTCCTGGGCAAGATCGAGGGCACGATCCACAACGAGCTGCGCCGCTTCCCCCCTGGGGCGGGCGCCGGGGCTGCCGAGGAGATGCAGACCCGGGCGCTGGACGGGCCGACCGGCCTCATCAAGCAGCAGAGCAACGAGTTCTTCCGCCGCACCCAGATACCTCGAAGCCCGGCCCAGCTCGCGCGCCGCGGCTTGGATGTCGCCCTCCAGACGCGGGAGATGACCGGCCCATCGCCCCTGCTCTACCCCAACCCGGCGCCCGGGCACTGCACCAGATGCGCCTACCGCGAGCCGTGTCTGGCCATGTCGCTGGGCGTGGACGCAGGCCCGATCCTGGAAACCTCCTACCGGAAGCGGACCGCGGAGGACTTCCAACCGGGACGCCTCGGCTCGGTCTGGGGGTTCGTGCCTGAGATCTACCGGGTGGCCGAGCACGGGAACCAGAGGCAGGCAGGTGGTTGACCGGCGTGGGGCCGAGGCCGGACCAGCGGCCGGCGTGGGCGGTCGAGCCTGAGGTCCACCCATGCGATTGCGTGTCGTGAGCTGGAACCTCGATTCCGGACCTACCGGGCTGCTCGACGCCAAGGTCGCGCTGCTGCGCCGGTTGCGGCCCGACCTGGCGCTGCTGCAGGAGCTGAGCCGGCCGGTGTACCGGACCCTGCTGCCGCATCGGCTGGTCCACGAGCGCATCCACGCCCAGCCGCGGATCTTCGCGTGGGGAGTGTTGTCGACCGACATCTGCCGCCCGCGCGGCAGCGACTACCGACTCGGCTGCGCCGTCCTCGGTTCGTCGGCCACGGTCCTGCTGGACGCCGGACTGCTCGACAGCGCCCCGTTCGGCGTCGGCGACCCACAGCGCGTGGGTCTGCTCCAGCGCACGGTCGCCGCGCGGGTGGCGATATCGGGCGATCGGACGCTGACGGCCTGCAGCTTCCACGCCCGCCCGGCCCCCCAGAACCCGGCGACGCCGGTGCCGCCGGCGTTCGCCACCGGCATCGCCGGCTGGCTCGCCGAGCAGCCTGGTTCGGTCGTCTTCGGCATGGACTCCGACGCCGCCGTGGTGGACCACGGCGAGTGCCGCTGTCTCGCTCCCCCCCACGGCGACCACATCTGGGCCACCCCCGACCTCACCCCGGCCGCCGTCGGTTACCTCTACGACGAGGCGCTCGCCAGCGGCAGCGACCACGCTGTCGTGCTGGCGGACTTCGAGGTCTGAGAAGGTCTAGGGTTCGTCCATGGCAGGGACCGGTGCCTGATGAGCGCGCGCTACCAGTTGCACCCGCATCGCCCTCTGACGTCGCCGGTGCTGCTGCTCGCGACCGAGAGCTGGGTCGATGCCGGCTTCGGGGCCCGGGCGGCGGTCAGCCACGTCCTGGAGCGGATACCGACCGAGCCACTGGCCACCTTCAGCGCCGACGATCTGATCGACTTCCGGGCTCGCCGCCCAACCGCGCGGATCTCCGACGGGGTCCTCGTCGGCCTGAGCTGGCCCGAGGTCCAGCTCCGCGCCGGGCAGGACACCGCGGGCAACGACCTGCTCGCCCTGGTCGGGCCGGAGCCCGACATGGCGTGGCACGCGTTCGCGCAGGCTGTCATCGATCTCGCCAGGGACATGGGCGTTCGGCTCGTCGCGGGCATGGGCGCGTTCGCCGCTCCGGTCCCGCACACCCGTCCGGTCCGCCTGACCGGGATCGCCACGGTCGCCGAGCTGGCGGAGCGGGTGGGCCGCAGCGTCGGGACGACGGAGGTGCCCGCCGGGATCCAGACCGCGCTTCAGGAGAGCTTCGCCGCCATCGGCATCCCCGCCGTCGGGATCTGGGCACGGGTGCCCCACTACCTCGCCGCCGGCCCCTATCCGGCCGCCGCCGCCGCGCTCGTGGAGACGCTGAGCAGGCTGACGGGGCTGGTGGTCGACATCGACGAGTTGGAGGCGGCGGCTGCGCGGATGACGGCCGAGGTCGACGAGGTCATCGGCAACAGCGAGGAGCATCGTGAGCTGGTGCGTCGCCTCGAGATGGCCTTCGACGCACCGGCGACGTTCGAGGATCTCCCTTCGGGCGACGACCTCGCCGCCGAGCTCGAGCGCTTCCTCCGGGACCAGCAGGGGTAGCGCGGGTCAGCGCAGCGCACCCGGCCCGGCTCGTCCAGCCGAGCCCCGGTCCAGCCGAGCCTCGTCTCTGGGCACGTCCTCAGGGCTCCTGGAGCGCGGGGTGGCGCGGGTCGTCGACCCGAA
>JAVKSM010000038.1:0-16740 GCA_039583705.1 Pseudonocardiaceae bacterium | reverse complement strand
CGGTCCAGCCGAGCCTCGTCTCTGGGCACGTCCTCAGGGCTCCTGGAGCGCGGGGTGGCGCGGGTCGTCGACCCGAACCACACGGTCGGTGATCCCGGCCGGGTCGACCGGGCGCCGTCGACAGCCACCCGCAGCCAGGGCGCGCCGGCACGGGCCGCGATCGCCTCCGCCAGCTCGCTCACCAACCGCGACGGGGTCACCGGACGGACTCGCGCCGGTCCATCCTCACCGTGACCAGCTGACGCTCTCCCCCTGCCCCTCGCTCTCCTTCTACATTCAGCTCACGTGCTCAGCGGAGGGAGCGGCGTGGCGAGTTTCGACTACGACCTGGCGATCATCGGGGGCGGCTCGGGTGGCATCACGGCGGCCAAGGTCGGCCGGTTCTTCGCCAAGCGCATCGCGCTGCTCGACAAGCAGCGGCTGGGCGGAGACTGCCTCTACTACGGCTGCGTGCCGAGCAAGGCGCTCATCAAGGCCTCGCGGGTGGCCCACGAGGCGGCCACCGCTTCCCGGTGGGGGCTGACGGCCGGTGGCCTGCACGCGCCGCTGTCCGAGGTGAACGCCCGGGTGCAGCGGGCCATCGCGGACGTCGGCGTGCTCGACTCGGCGGACTCGCTGGCCGGGATCGGCGTGGACGTGCTGCTCGGCGGCGCCCGGTTCGTCGGCGAGCACAGCCTTGCCGTCGGCGAGCGCCGCATCACCGCCAAGTCCGTCCTCATCGCCTCCGGCAGTCGCCCGGCGGTTCCCGACGTGGCGGGTCTGGCCGAGGCCGGCTACCTCACCAACGAGGACGCCTTCGACCTGACCGACCTGCCGCGCCGGCTGGCGGTCGTCGGCGGCGGACCGATCGGGGTGGAGCTGGCGCAGGCCTTCGCCCGGCTCGGCTCGCGGGTCACGATCCTGCAGCGGGGACGCCACCTGCTACCCCGTGACGACGCGGAGCTGGTCGAGATCCTGGAGCGCCGCTTCGCCGACGAGGGTATCGACGTCCGCTACGAGGCCACCCTCGCCTCGGTGCGGGTGGAGAGCGGCGAGAAGGTCCTCACGCTGGGCGAGGGGGAGCTGCGGGTGGACGAGGTGCTGGTCGCGGTCGGCCGGGTGCCCAACGTCGAGTCACTGGGGCTGGACGCGGCCGGGGTCGAGACCGGGCGCCGCGGCATCGTCGTCAACGAGCTGCTGCAGACCAGCCGGCCGCACATCTGGGCCGTCGGCGACGTCGTCGGCGGGCCGGCGTTCACCCACTACGCCGGCTACCAGGCGGCACACGCGGTCCGCAACGTGTTCGTTCCGATCAAAGCCAAGTTCTCCCCTGGCCAACTGCCGTGGGTGACCTTCACCGACCCGGAGCTCGCGCACGTCGGGCTCACCGAGGCGCAGGTTCAGGCGTCGGGAACGACGTGCAGCGTCATCCGTTTCCCCTACCGGCACAACGAGCGGGCCGTCACCGACGCCGAGCCGACGGGGCTGATGAAGTTCCTCGTCAGCGACAAGCGCCGGCTCCTCGGGTGCCACATCGCGGGGCAGTGCGCCGGGGAGCTGATCAACGAGATGACGCTGGCGATGAACAACGACCTCACGGTCGACGCGATCATGGGCTCGATCCACGCCTACCCGACGTACTCTTTTGGCATCCCGGTGGCGCTCTACGAGTACGTGTTGGCCGAGGATCCCAGCACCGTCGCCAAGGTTGGCCGGTTCCTGTCCCGGCTGACGTGAGACGCTTGCAGACCTACCACCTCGTCGTGGAATCCGGCGACAATCCTGGCCCCGCCCATGGACCGGGCGTAGGTTCGCCCACTTCCTCGGGTCTCGGGTCGATCCGGTAGCGCGGTAGCGCTGAGGCCGCGGCGGGTGGTTTGACCTCCACGGGCCGAAGCGGTGACATCCCCTACCATCCCACCGGCGAGGGGCTCGCTGTGTCCCGCCGTGGTCGTCGGCTCTAGCCCGGACTCACGCTGGGGGAAGGAGCAGCCATGATGCTCGACGAGAGGTCGTACGGGTTCTGGATCGTGATCGGCGGCCTCGTGGTACTGCTGGGCATTTCGCTGGCTGCGGTGATTCGCTACGCCGCTGTCGCGGAGGCGTCAGGCGTCATCACCGCCGCCGGCACGGTCATCGGGACGGTTGTCGGCACCTTCTTCGGCGTGCATGTCGGCTCCACGGCGGGTGCTGCGGGTGTCCAGCATGCCGAGGCGGGTCGTCAACAGGCCGAGACGGGGCGTCAACAAGCCGAGGCGGCGCGCGAACGGGCCGAAGCCGTCAAGGACAGCGTCGTCGGGGGCCTGTCCAGGGTGGCAGCCGCCGCCGAGCCAGGAAGCCCGCCCGCGGTGGCGGTGCAACAACTGATCGACTCGATCGATCACGAAACCGTCCGGTTTGGACAGACGACGTGACTGTGTTGGCTCGCCGCCCGCCGGCGGTGCTCGAGGAATGTCCGCTCCGCGGCGTTGGTGGTGATCGCCAGGGCGGCCTGGTAGGCCTCGGCCGCGTCGGCGCACCGGCCCAGCCGCATCAGCAGGTCAGCGCGGGTGGCGTGGAACAGGTGATAGTGGCCGAGGTCGAGTCCGTCGATCACGGCGAGGGCCGCCGCGGGACCCTCGACCTCGGCCAGCGCGACGGCCCGGTTGAGCGCGACGACCGGGGTGGATGCGTGGATCATCATCTGGTCGTAGAGCTGAAGGATCTGGTGCCAGTCGGTTTCCGCGGCGCTTGATGCGTCGCTGTGGACGGCGTTGACGGCGGCCTGGATCTGGTAGGGCCCTGGCAGGTTTCGCTGAAGGCACCCGCGGACCAGCACGCTGCCCTCCTCGATGAGCGCCCGATCCCATAGGGACCGGTCCTGGTCGGGCAACAGCACGAGCGAGCGGTCCGGGGCCGTGCGCGCCGCTCGGCGTGCGTGCGTCAACAACAGCAACGCCAGCAGCCCGAGCACTTCTGGCTCGTCGGGCAGCAACTCGGCCAGGAGGCGGGCCAGGCGGATCGCCTCGACGCACAGATCCTCGCGAATGAGCGTGTCGCCGGCCGAGGCAGTGTAGCCCTCATTGAACACGAGGTAGACCACGGTCAGCACACCGCGGAGCCGGTCGGGCAGCTCGGCGTCGCCCGGGACGCGGTACGGGATGCCGGCGGCCTTGATCTTCCGCTTGGCGCGGACGATGCGTTGGGCCATCGTCGCCTCGGGGACGAGGAAGGCCCGGGCGATCTCCGGGGTCCGCAGCCCGCCGAGCAGCCGCAGGGTGAGCGCCACCTGAGCGCTGCGGGCCAGAGCCGGGTGACAGCAGGTGAAGATCAGCCGCAGGCGGTCGTCCGTCACCGGTCCCACCGACTCCGACGGTTCGCGGTGTTCGTACAACCGGGCGGCTTGGGTGTGGCGGGCATGGCGCGCGGCTTCCCGGCGGAGGTGGTCGATAGCTCGGTTCCGGGCCGTGGTGGTGATCCACGCGCCGGGGTTCGGCGGGATGCCGGTGACCGGCCAACGATCGATGGCTACGACGAAGGCTTCCTGCACTGCTTCTTCGGCGAGGTCGATGTCGCCCAAGAAGCGGACCAGGGTGGCCACGACCCGGCCGTACTCACGCCGGAAGTGGTGTTCGATCTCGATGGTGTCAGCGGTGTCAGCGGTGTCAGCGGTGTCAGCGGTGTCAGCGGTGTCAGCGGTGTCGGGGGACATCGAGGCCTGCTATCCCTCGGGTTCCTCCTGGAACGGGCGGACCTCGACCGGGCCCCCGCATGCCTTCGTCGCCTTGGCCGCCCAGGACAGCGCCGCGTCCAGGTCCGTAGCTTTGATCACCCAGAACCCACCGAGCTGCTCCTTTGTCTCCGCGAACGGCCCGTCAGTCGTGAGCACTTCACCGTCGCGCATGCGCACGACCGTCGCCGTGGTCGGGGGGTGCAGGCCGCCGGCGAACACCCAGGCTCCCTCAGCCTGCATCTGCTTGTTGAGGACTTCGACATCCCGGTACGCCTGCTGCATCGCTTCCGGCGACGGCTCCTCGCCCTCGATCATGTGGACCGACAACAGGTACTGCGTCATCACGTTCTCCTCCCGGTGGGACCGGCACCGTACCGACCCTCCGCTGCCACTACGAAGCTGCCACGACGGAATCGACACTCCAGCTAGAAGATCTTTGTTGCGGCAAGGCCGTGGGACGTCATCCTCCCGCCCCCGTGGCCGCACGGGCGGCCGGCCGGCCGGCGAAGCTGGTCCACCCGGGCGGTGCAGGTCGGCTCCCTTCCCTCATTCGGGTTGTCGTGGTCCGGTTCCCGGTGGTTGACCCTCTAGGTAGCGAGCCATGCCGGTTGAGGCAACCGGCATGGGAGTCAGGGGCCGCCGGCGCGGCACCCGGGGGAGGAGATCATGATGTTCGTTTCGGTCGTCCACCGCGTGGCTGTGTTGCTGGCAGCCGCCGGGGTGGCAGCCGCAGCCGCCGCCGGTGGGTCACCCGATGCGGTCGCGGCGCCGGTCGCCGCGGTGTGCCAGGGCACCGACCTGTCGGTGGGTCAGAACCGGGACGGCTTCCAGGAGGGCATGCTGCACCGGGGTGTGGACATCGTCGTCACCAACAGCTCCCATGTCGCCTGCACCCTGGATGGCTACCTGGGCCTGCGGTTGCTCAGCGCCGATCAGCGGCCGTTGGCCACCCAGGTGACGCGGGGCGACACCTTCTTCGAAACTGATCCCGGACCCCATCTGATCACCGTGCAGCCAGGTCAGCAACTGGCCGCGGACCTGGCCTGGTCCCACCCCTCGGCCCCCTCCGACCCGCAGGTCAGCCCGGCCTACCTCCAGGTCACCACTCCCGGAGCAACTGACGGCTCCTTCACGATCCCGTTCCGCGTCGGGCCCGTCTACCGCGCCGCTGTCGCCACCACCGCGCTCTCACCGTTCACCGGTCCCCGCCCCTAGCCGATAGGGTGATCTTGGGCTCCTAGCGTGGCCCTGCCGGCCCGGAACGGGGCGGCAGCCGGAGGGAAGCTGGGAATTGGTAGGAGCGGGGGCCGCGCCGGGACGGGCGTGGCCGCGGTACCTCCCGCCCCGACCGGTGGCAGGCTCCGTCCTGGAGGCACAGCGTGGGGTGCCGGGCGACCGGTTCCCCGACACGCTGTCCTGAGACACCCCTTCCGGGAGCGACGACGATGCCGGACGCGCTGATCTCAGGGGAGCGACGATGATGCTGGACGGGCTGATCCCCGCGCACCGATGGCCGCTGCGGGTCGGGCTGCGGCTGGCGGGGCTGGGTGGCATCGTCTACGGCATCGTCGTCATCTCCCCCGGAGTGGGTGGGGCCGGGCGCCCGCTGGCGGCGCTGGTGTGCACCGTGCTCGCCGCCGCCGGGTGGTTGGGCTGGCTGGTCGCCACCACGGTCGTTGACCGCCCAGCGGTACTGGTCGGCTCGATCGTCCTGCTGACCGTCGCGGGGAGCCTGCTCGCCGGCATCGACCCGGCCAGCCCCGCGCTCGCGCTGTGCGGGGTCGGCGTGTTCACGGCGGCGTTCACCCTGCCTTCGGTGGGTGCCGTCGGCTTGGTCGTGGCGGGGATCGCTGCGCTCGCCGTCGGTACCTTCGCCGTCGGCAACAGCCTGAGTCCGTTCGCCGGGTACGGTGGCGCGCTCGCCGGGATCACTTTGGCCGGGTTCAACCGGCGCCAGTACCGGGCCCGGTTCGAGCAGGCCGAGTTGCTGCTCGTCCAAACCCGCCGGGCGCAGCAGGAGCAGGCGCGGGCCGCCACCCTCGGGGAGCGGGCTCGGATCGCCCGGGAGATCCACGACGTGCTCGCCCACTCCCTCGGCGCGCTCGCCGTGCAGCTCGACGCCGCTGACGCGCTCCTGACCGACGACCGCGACCCCGCCCGAGCGCACCGGCACGTGAGACGAGCCAGGCGGTTGGCCGTCGACGGGCTGGGGGAGACCCGGCGGGCGATCGCGGCGCTGCGCGGTGAGACGGCGCCCCTGCCCGACCTGCTCACCGGACTGGCCGGTGACTACCAGGCCGACATCAGGGCGCCCGCACAGGTGACGGTGCGGGGCGTCCCGCGCGAGCTCGCGCCGGACATGGCGCTGACGGCCTACCGCACCGCTCAGGAGGCTCTCACCAACGCCCGCAAGCACGCCCCCGGCGCCCCGATGACCATCGAGCTGGACTACCGCCCCGACGACCTCGTGCTCACCATCACCGACCACCCGGCCACCGCGGTGCCGCCCGCGGTCACGTCGCTGGCCGACACTGGCGGTGGATACGGCCTGGCCGGGCTGCGCGAGCGCGCCGAACTGATCGGCGGCACACTCACCTGCGGCCCCACTCCCACGGGTTGGGCTGTGCGGCTGCGGCTGCCGGCATGACCGCTCCCGGCCAGCGGCGGCTGCGCGTGGTGGTCGTCGACGACCAGGCCGCCGTCCGCGAGGGCCTGGTCACCCTGCTCGACCTGCTGCCCGACGTCGACGTCGTCGGGGCCGCCGGCGACGGCGAACAAGCCTGCGTCCTGGTCGAGGCGCACTCCCCGGACGTGGTGCTGATGGACCTGCGGATGCCCCGCGTCGACGGCATCGAGGCCACCCGGCGCATCCGCGCCGACCACCCCGACGTGCAGGTGGTCGTGCTCACGACCTACGCCGACGACACCTCGGTGCTCGACGCACTGCAGGCCGGTGCGCTCGGCTACCTCACCAAGGACGCTGGCCGGGACCAGATCGCCCGGGCGCTGCACACCGCCGCCGCCGGCCACGCCGTCCTCGACCCCGCCGTGCACGCCAGGCTGCTCGCCGCCGCCACCAGACCCACGACCCGACCCCGGGCGACAGGGTCCGCGTCCCGGGTGCCTGCGGCGCTCCCGGACGGGCTGACCAGCCGCGAAGCCGAAGTCCTCACCCTCATCGCGGCCGGGCTGACCAACACCCAGATCGCCCGGACGCTGTTCATCAGTGAGGCCACTGTCAAGACCCACGTCAACCATCTGCTGGCCAAGACCGGGCTGCGCGACCGGGCTCAAGCGGTGGCCTATGCCTACCGCCACGGCCTCGCCGAGCGGCTCTGACCGTCGGTCCGGCCGGATGCCGGCAAGACGGGACCACCGCTGACGGGGCTTTGCCCCGGTCGGACTCGGGGGCGACCCAACCGCGGTCCCACGACGAGATCCCGCAGCCATATACACCCGATCGGGTAACGCCTACGGCGGGCGTGCGATGTATCACCTATTGGGACTGACACCGCTAGGTGGCTGTGATGACGATACTGATCTTCGCTCTCGGCGCCCTCTTGGGTTTGGTCGTCGGGGCCGCGGCATGCGTCCGCTACGTCCGCCAGGAGTTGACCGCGCGCATCGGACCGAGCTTGGACCTTCTTCAGCTTCGAGTCGCGAACCTGCAGTCCGCCGTGGACCTCCTCAAAAGATGACCCCCGGACCTGCACGAGCACACGCCCTACCGCCGGGGGTCGTCGCCACTCGGCGCCGACGGTAGAGCAGGTGACGTCGTTGCGTGCGCTGTCGGGCCACGCGACCGTGCCGGGGGCCGGCAGCGTGGGGCGGGGGTGAGGCGGGGGTCATGACAAGAGCCCGCGGCGGAAGCCGTGGGCGACGGCCTGCGCCCGGTCCTGGACGCCGAGCTTGTGAAACAGCCGCCTGGCGTGGGTCTTGATGGTGTCCTCGGACAGGTAGAGCTCACGCCCGATCTGGCTGTTGCTCTTGCCCTGGCTCATGCCGCGCAGCACCTGCATCTCGCGCTCGGTGAGGTGGACGCCCGGGTCCGAGGGTGCCCGCGGGGTCAGGACGACGGTGCTGGCCAGCGTATGCGCCAGCACGGCCACCAGCTCCGGACGCGACGCGTCCCAGCGTAGGTACCCGCGGGCGCCGCCGACGATCGCCGCGGTGATGCTGCTGGCGTCGTCCGGCGCCCCGAACACGATGACGTTGGCATGCGGGTGCGAGGCGACCAGCCGGCGGGTGGCCTCCATCCCGGCCGGCAGGGCGCGCTGCGTCCCGACCAGGACCACGTCGGCCGGCTGGCGGGTGAACCGGGCCACCAGCTCGTCACCGTCGGTCACAGTATCGATGTGATCCACCCCAGGTACCGCTGATATCACCCGAGTGAGACCCTCGCGGATGCTACGTCGGTCATCACAAATCAGCACAGTTATCACTGATGGCTCCCCGCCTTCCCCGACGCCTGGATTAACGGCGCCGGGAAACATCGGTGACGGCGAATCTCGGCCGGCTCACGAACGTCCCGGATCCGTCGTTGCGGTGCCGGTGGGCAGGTCAGCCAGACCTGGCAGCAAACCCGGTCGCGACCTACTACCATCACTCTCTGTCGATAGCGTTCGACCGGAGATCACCGCATCAGATGTGACAATCAGACCATCGTGGCAGGTCAGCACGTGACCATGTCAGATACGGGAACTGGTGCCGCAGGTCGCTCGGGTACTCTCAGCAACTTGAGCGCCCCGCCTCCGCAGGTCAGGGCCACGCCGTCATCACAGCGGAGGCCGTATCGCTGACCGACCTGTAATCGCATCCACCGCAATTCCCGCCGCTTTGGGGATCGGACCAGGAACTAGCTGCACCAAGCCCGGATCCGGCGCCGGGATAAGCAAGATGTGGTGGAGTCTCGTGGGCTCCGGGCGGGTCGCAGCGACCACTACCGCACCTTGCCACACCTTGCCGGACCTCGCCGCAACGGAGCCGCTACGTCGCTCCTGGTGACAGGGCGGCGTTCCCGGGGGGCGTGGTCGGGACGTTCCCGGGGGGCGTGGGCGGGGCGTGGCGGGGCTGCCGCTGGTCGGCGTGCTCACGGCCCGGGCGGCGGTGGTGCACCCGTGTCAGGCGGCGTCGGTGCGTCCGTGTCAGGCGTCGGTGCCCTCGTCCCGGGCACCCTCCTCCCGAGCGGGGCAGGCCTGAGGTGGCATACCGGTCGTCCTCGAACGGTGCAAGCGCAGCCAGCGCCGCGGGTGCACCAGCGCGCCGGCGGCCACCGTCGCGGCCAGGAAGAGCAGGGCGAAGTAGCGCAGGTAGGGGTGTGTGCCGTCGGGCCGTGACGGCCACCCCCAGCACGACCGCGTGGTGTGGCCGGGGATGGCGGGCCAGCGAGTCGAGTGCGGCGCAACGCCAGACGGTCCGCGTCGGACACTCGGCCGCCCGGCGTCCGTCACCGCCCCCGTCGGCGGCGCGCCCGGCGCATCGTGCGGGCACCCCGCCACCGCGCGACCACCCACGCCCACCACATGCCCGCCCACCCGCCGCGTCTACGCGCTCTCACGACCCGCTCCACCGCTCCGCCGCTCCAGCCGCACCACCGTCAACCCCGGGGCCGGCACCCCGTCCCGCCACATGCAGTGGGTGTACACGAAGGCGCTATGGGAGTGCTGAGGGTGCAATTCAGGTCGGTGCCGACCACGGCGACGACGTGGTCCGGATGATACGGATGGCGGCGGCGAACACCTCACTGACCATGCCGACCTGTCACCGGCCGCCGCTGCGGCGGCGGAAATCGTGCCGGATGGTCCTCCACCGGCAGGCCAGCGCGGCGGCCCTCGGTCAGAACAGGAAGTAGTGGACAGCGAGCCGTCGGAGCCCAGAGCGGCGGTTGCAGGTCGTCGGGCCGCGCGAGGTAGAAGCGGCCGCGGGTGAGCAGGCACAGTGCCGGCGAGAGCACGAACGCGACACCCAGCGCGAGAAACGGCGAGTAGGCCGCCGCCACACTGCCGAAGCCACCGAAGAACGCGGTGACCGACACCACCGACGCGATGAGCATGGAGCCGAAGCCGACCGGGTTCACAGCGCGCAGGTGGGCGCGCCTGGACTCGACCCCCGCGGGGCTGAGCCGCAGCAACGGCTTGTCGGCCACGAGGTCGGCGACGACCCGCGACCGTGAGCACCGGCCAGCCGCTGGGGAAGCACCAGGCCCAGCCCGTGGGTGAACTGCTGGATGGGCTGCACCGCGGCCGCCTTGCCGACCTCGTCGAGGATCCACACCGCGAGCAGCCCGCCGCTGGCGCCGCCGTCGGTGAGCACCACCGAGGCTCCGATCGCGTAGTCAGCCAGGTACGCGATCCCGCCGAGGGCGGTGGAGGCGACGATGAGCGCGGACCAGGTGCGGAACGTGGTGGGAGCGAAGCGCAGTGAGTAGTCCTCGAGCCTCTCCCGGGCCGCCCACCGCGCGTAGGTCCTGCACGGCGGGGCGGCCTCGGGCGGCGCGGGTGGGTTGACGGCGTGGTCCGCTGCGACCACGGGAACCTCCCGGCGTTCGATCTGACGCGCACGCGTCGATCCGCCGGGACCGTAGGAAGCGCGTGCGACGCGCCCATGTCGTCCCCATGACGATCAGCGAAGCCACCCTCTCAGGCGGTCGAGCGAGGGCGCGCCCCCGACCGCCTCACGCGACCAGCTCCAGTTGATCGCGCGTCAGTCCGTCCAGGACGGCAACCGGCGACGGCGGCGGCGCGTGGGGAATCACGACGGGCCGTATACGCTGGCCACCTCCGCCGTTCGCGCTCCCCCAGCCGTGAATCGGAAGTCGCAGGCCCCACCACGCCAAGACGAAAAGGAACATCCCGATGGTAGAGCATATCCAGACCGGCAGCATGGTGTAGGCTCCTCACGCTTCTCATTGGTCCTCATTGATGTCGTGCTCTTTTCTGTTCGTCAGGAGCGCCGGCCGGGGTTCATGTGCCGCACGGCACACTTCTGGGTGGTGGCGTCTGGCGGCTGCCGGAGTTTCGTGGCGCCACGGCCGTCCCGCGCCCGCGCCTGCTTCGGGCGGGCCTTCGCCTGCGCGGTGCGGATCCCCTGCGGTGCACGCCCGGGACTAGCCAGGCCACCTGCTCCTCAAACCCGCCGTCGGGACCAGTGAGTGGTGTCCCGGACCGGGAAGCGTCCGGCGCCGCCGGCCCGACGGGGTGCAGATCGAGAAGCCGTCCCGGCAGCGGGCGGGCCGTGTCGACTCCGGCCCAGCCGGGAACCCTTCCGGGTGATGCTCGGCGCGAGAGGAGAGTCACGATGACATCGCCGATCCGACGGCGCCGCTATCCCGTCCGGTACTGGGACCCGTTTGCCGGGTTTCCCGGGTTCGATGAGCTGTTCGACCAGATGAGCCGAATGTTGACCAGTGCGTTCCCCGACGTGGCCAGAATCAGCGTCAACTCCTGGTCGCCGCCGGTCGACATCCAGGAAACCGATGAAGACTACCAGGGCCGGCCGGAGCGGCTCCGGGCAGGCGCTCACGAGCGGCGGCAGCGGCAGCGGCGAGGGCTGAAGCCGGGTCGTACTCGACGGGGCGAGTGGCTAGGATGACCTCGGAGGGTGGGGCCGCTATACGGGTGCCCAGTCGCCCACGGCGAGGGAGGCCGGCCATGCCGGTACTGCGGCGGATCGTGCACGAGGTCCACGCTGTCGACCTCGGTGACGTCACCGCCTACGAGCAGCACCACCTCGTGGTGGGTCGGCGCCAGGTCCACCACCTGTTCGCTGATCCCGCGCTGGGGGTGGTGCGCCCGCACGTCGCCGCGCCGGGACAACGCGTCCGGATCGTGGCGCCGCTCGACGTCGTCGAGCCGCGCACGAAAGGGGCGGGTGGCGGCGGGGTCTTCCCCGGTTTGCTGGCGCCGGTGAACCGGCCATACGGAGCCGACACGCACGTGCTGCGGGGGCTCGCCGTGCTCGCCGCGGGACACCTGCCGCGCAACCAGGAAGGGCTGGTCGACATGGCCGGCCCGGCCGCCGAGCTGTCGCCGTTCGGTCGCACGCACAACGTCGTGATCGAGTTCGAGCGGGCCGACGGCGCCTCCTGGCTGGAGGTGGACACCGCGCTGCGCCGCGGGCTGCTGCGCCTGGCCGTGCACCTTGCCGACGCGGCCCTGGACGCACCGGCGGACGGGGTGGAGGAGCTGGCCGAACCGCACCGCCCGGCTGCGCCGGACCACCGGGGTGGTCTGGCCCGCCGGGGTGCGTCCGACCACCAGGATGCGCCGGATGTCGGGCTGCCCCGGGTGGGAGTGATCACCAACCTGCAGACCCAGGGGGCGTTCAAGGACGTGTTCGTCTATGGACGCAGCATGGCGGGCTGCCTGCCGACACTGTTCGACCCCGCCGCGCTGGAGGACGGGGCCGTGGTCAGCGGCCAGTACGGTCATCCGGCGCTGCGCAACCCGACCTATCTGCACCAGAACCACCCGGTGCTCGCCGAGCTGCGCGCCCGCGATGGCCAGGACCTGCACTTCGCGGGGCTGGTGCTGTCCCCGGAGCCGGTGGACCAGGCCGCCAAGGAGCTGGTCTCGGCCCACGCGGCCTGGCTGTGCCGGGCGGCCGGCTTCGACGCGGTGATCGTCACCAAGGAGGGCGGCGGCAACGCCGACAACGACCTGGCGCTCAAGGTCGACGCGCTGGAGGCCTCCGGCCTGCCCGCTGTGGCGCTGTACGCCGAGATGTCCGGTGCCGATGGCACCGGGCCACCCCTGGTCGCCGCGCCGTGGCGGGGGGCGCTGGTCAGCACCGGCAACTACGACCAGCGGGTGCGGCTGCCGGCGGTCGAGGCGGCGCTGGGAGGCACCCGCCTGGGCATCGCCGACGCCGAGGCGACCGCTGCGCTCGACGTCCCCGTCGCCGCGGTCCTCGGTGCCCTGAGCCCGCTGGGCGCGGGGCGTTTGACCTGCCGGTCGGAACTGTCGTCGGAAGGCCCGGGTTCGGGGGACCGGGGTGTGGAGGTCACTGCCTGATGCGCATCGTGCACTATCTCAACCAGTTCTATGCCGGGCTGGGCGGCGAGGAGGAGGCGTACCTCGGCCCGCGGGTACTCGGCGGCCCGGTGGGTCCCGGCCGCCTGCTGCAGCAACTGCTCGGGGAGGCGCACGAGGTCGTGGCCACCCTCACCTGTGGTGACGACCACGCCGCGTCCACCCCGGGCATTGCCGAGGAGCTGCTGGGGATGGTCCGCGAGGCCGGCGGCGAGCTGCTGGTCGCGGGACCGGCGTTCGGCAGCGGCCGCTACGGCCTGGTGTGCGCCCGACTGGCTGCCGCTGCAGCCTCGGCCGGCCTGCCCGCGCTCGCGTCGATGCATCCTGACAACCCCGGGATCGCGGAGGCGGGCACCGCGCCGGTCGTCGCGGCCGGCGCGAGCTCCAGGCACATGCGACCGTCGCTGCAGACCCTGGCCAGGGCGGTCGGCAAGGTCGCGGCCGGTGAAGGCGTGACGGTGGCGGACGGCAGGGTCGCGCGGGTGGCGCGCACCGCCAGGCTGGTCGAGCACCGTGGCGCCCGGCGGGCGGTCGACCTCGTGCTGCGCCGGCTCGGCGGCGACGCGGAAGCCACCGAGATTCCGGTCGGTGGCTTCGACGCGGTCGTTCCGGCAGCGCCGGTGGCCAAGGCGGCCAGCGCATCCGTCGCCCTGCTGACCGAGGGCGCGGTCGTGCCAGCCGGCAACCCCGACCGGCTCGAGTCCGCCCGCGCGACCCGTTGGCTGCGCTACCGGGTCGAGGGTGTCGACGCGCTCGCCACCGGCGAGTGGGAGTCGGTGGACGGCGGCTTCGCCACCGTCGCCGCCAACGACGACCCGAACCGGCTGCTTCCCCTCGACGCCGCTCGCGCGCTCGAACAGGACGGCACGATCGGCCGCCTGCACGGGGAGTTCCTGGTCACGGTCGGCAACGGCACGCCGGTGAGCACCGCGCGGCGGTTCGGCGTGGAGTGGGCCGCGGAGCTGCGCAAGGCGGGAATCCAGGCGGCCATCCTCACCGCGACTTGAGGGACAGGCACGCGTTGCGGGGCAACGCTGGTGAAGGAGCTGGAGCGGGCCGGCATTCCGACCGCGCTGGTCACGAACCTGGTGACGATCGCCGAACAGGTCGGCGCGCCACGCGTCGTCCCTGGCGGCGGCATCCCTTACCCCACAGGTAATCCGGACCTGCCCCCCGAGGCCGAGCGCGCCTGGCGGCGGCGGTTGGTGGAGCGCACGCTCGTGGCCCTGGCCACGCCGGTCGAGCGACCGACGATCTTCCAGATGGATGCTTCGGAGCCGGTCGATGCCTGAGTTCGCGGTGGTGCGCGCGGCCAGTCTCGTGCTCGCCCACACCCCGGGCCTGGCTCGGCACGGCTCCAAACCGACGAGGGTGCTGGCGGGCGACCCCGAGCTGGCGACCCGGTTCCTGGCCAGCCTCCGCGGCTTCCCTGACGCGCTCGCCTACCCCCCGCACCAGGCGTTCCTGGGCGTCTGCCATCCCCGCGAGCTCCCGCCGCGGCCGTGGGTCCGCCCGTCCCGGCCGGGCGCCACATCGGACGGCCCGGCACCGGCCGGCCCCGCTCGGGACGGCCGAGCGCGCTTCGCGCCGTTCGGGGAGCTGATGCCGGAGGAGGAGTTCCTCGGTCTGCTGGCCGCCGTCGACGAGTTCAACCTGGTGGTCCTGCAACCCGAGGTCGCCGAGCGCGCAGCCCGCCGGCTGGCCGACCACCCGCTGGGTCCGCACCTGGACCTGGGCCGGGTCTCGGCCTCGACCGGGGATGCCGCCGCCGCGGTCTCCTCCGACGCCGCCCCGCTGTACCTCGGCGGAGACCGCCTGGCAGGGGCGTTGCGTGCGGGGCACGCCGAGGACGAGGCACTGGCCGCCCTGGTGTTGCTGGAGAACCTGGCCTGCAAGGCCACCGGCACGCTGGCGCTGCTGCACCTGCTGCACGACCACGGCCTCGACCCCGGCGCCGTCGAGTACACGATCTCCTGCTCCGAGGAAGCCGTCGGCGACCGCTACCAGCGCGGCGGGGGCAACATGGGCAAGTCCATCGCCGGGGTGGCGGGGCTCGGCGGCTCCTCCGGGGCGGACGTCAAGGACTTCTGCGCGGCGCCGATCCCAGCGTTGGTGATCGCCGCCAGCCTGGTGGTCGCGGGCGTGTTCCGGCAGGTCGCGGTGGTCGCCGGCGGGTCGCTACCCAAGCTGGGGATGAAGTTCGAGGGGCACCTGCGTCACGGCCTGCCGGTGCTGGAGGACGTGATCGGCGGGGCCGCGCTACTGGTGACCGCGGACGACGGGGTCTCACCCCGGATCAGGCTCGACGCCGTCGGGCGCCATCGGGTGTCCTCGGGTGGCTCGGGCGCACAGATCCTGCACGACCTGACCGTGTGCCCGCTGGAGGCGGTCGGCGCTCGCATGGTGGACGTGGACGACTACGCCACCGAGCTGCACGACCCTGAGGTCACCGAGCCCCAGGGATCCGGGGACGTCGCGGCGCGCAACTACCGGACGATCGCGGCGCTGGCCGTGCGCCGCGGCGAGATCGGCCGCGGTGAGAGCGCGGCCTTCGTCACCGAGCGCGGCATGCCCGGTTACGCTCCAACCCAGGGGCACCTGGCCTCGGCATTGTGTTACCTGCCGCACGCCGTGACCCGATTGCGGACCGGAGGCGCCGACAAGGTGCTGCTGCTGGCCAAGGGAAGCCTGTTCCTCGGGCGGATGAGCCAACGCTCCGATGGCATGAGCGTGCTGCTGGAACGTAACGGAGGTTGAGTGATGGGCGCGACGCCGGACGCCGTGGTGGAAGCGACGCGAGAGAACTTCGACGAGCTCGTCAGCTCGGGCCTCGTGCTCGTCGACGTGTGGGCGGAGAGTTGTCGACCGTGCGTCGTCCTGGCGCCCCACGTCGAGGAGATCGCCACTACCCATCCCGAGCTGTCCGTGGTCAAGCTGGACGCGAGCAAGGCGCGGCGGCTGTGCCTGGCCCACCAGGTGAGCGGCCTGCCCACCTTCCTCCTGTTCCGCGACGGCCACGAGGTGGCCCGCGTCTCCCATCCGAGCCTCGGTACCGATCAACTCGACTCATGGCTGAGCACCGAACTGCAGCGACTGCGAACAGAGGAGGAGTGATGTTCGACGGCAAGCACGTCATCGTCATCGGGGAACGCGACGGAGTCGCGGGGCCGGCGATCGCCGCCTGCGTCGAGGCAGCGGGTGGTGTCGTGGCCTTCGTCGCCACCGAATGCTTTGTTTGAACGGCTGCCGGCGCCATGGACCTGTCCACCCAGGAGACGATCAAGCGCCTGGCCGAGACGCACGGCAGTGACGCGCTGCTGGTGCTGCTCGGCTCGCCAGACGCCGAGAGCTCCGGGATCGCCGCCGAGACCGTGGTGCTCGGCGATCCGAGTTGGGCAGGACCGCTGGCCGGGGCCCAGTTGGGTCTCCCCGTCTACCATGTCCTCGAGGAGGAGCTGCGCGCCGCTGTGCCAGCCGAGGTCTGGGAGGAACAAGTCGGGCTGATGGCCGACGTGCTGGACACCGATGCCATCGGCGAGGCGGTGCGCGAGTTCCGCGAGCAGGCACCGTCCTAGACGACGTTCACCTCAACGAAATCTGGCCGGCGATGCTCTTGAAGAACGTAGCAACGGCATTGAAGGCGCCGCCGATATACGCTCCTGCACCCGTAGGATTGGGCACGATAAACAGCAGGATCACGACGATTATGATAAGCGCTTTAAGCCAGGTAGGCATGCCTCCCCCTTCCTGGTTATCGTGCCAGTGGGCTGTCTCATCACTCCGTGATTATTGGGCTTGTCGGAGCGGATTACAAGCCCCCGGGGCGGGGTTGTCGGCCCTCCCGTGGTCTCACCGAGGGTGAGGAGCGCCACGCGAGCACAGGTCAGCGGCCGGGAGCCCTCTTCGGCCGCTGACCGTGGGGTGGCGAGCGCCTCAGCCCGATAAGGCGCTCGCCGGCATGGCCCCGTTGGCGGCGACGAGCTTGAACCGGGCGGCGGTCGGACGTGGATCTGGCCTCGG
>JAVKSM010000037.1:0-24850 GCA_039583705.1 Pseudonocardiaceae bacterium | reverse complement strand
TCCGCGACGTCCGCGAGGGCCACGGCCTCGTCGTCCACGAGATCCTCCGGACCGGGTGCGACGGCGTCGAGGTCGACGTCCTCAAGCTCGGCCGGGTCGACGTCGATGTCCTCGACGGCCGGTGCCTCCCTGCTCGGCTCGGCCTCGGCGCGGCTCGCCTTCGCGGGTTTGGCCGGCGCGCTGTTCGTCGGCTGCGATTCCGTGCGGCGGCGCGCCCGCTTGGCCGGCGTCCTGGTGGTGCCCTTGGCGGGTGCGGCTGTGGTCCGACCGGCGGCCGTGGCGCGAGCCTGGGCCGGCTCGACAGCGTCGGGCGCCGGGTCGGACACCTTCTTCACCGCTCGGGCCGCGGACCGGCGAGGCCGCGCCGGCACGTCGGGGGAGGAGCTGGTCCTGGCTGCGGGTTCTGCGGCTGCCACGTACGACCTTTCGCGACGATCAGCTGCACGGCGGGCCTGAGGGGGCATATCTCGGCCGCCTCGGTCCGGGAGGCACCCGGCGGTCGGGCTGCTGCCGCGGGCGCTACGTCATTGTAACGACGCTGTCGCCCGGTGGGCGCGCATCAGGGTTGTCGCAGGTCGGGAACTCATCGTGCGAGCCGTTCCCGGGCGGCCAGGGCCGCCCCGACGATCCCGGCATCGTTGTGCAGCGTAGCCGCCACCACCCGGGTGCGGACCTCCAGCAGCGGCACCCACCGCTCCGCCCTCCTGCTCACCCCGCCGCCGACGACCACCATGTCCGGCCACACGAGGTCCTCCAGGACGCGGATGTAGCGGCTGACCCGGTTAGCCCACTTCTCCCACGACATGTGGTGCTCCTCCTTGACGGATGCAGCGGCCCTGGTCTCCGCGTCGTGGCCGTCGACCTCCAGGTGACCCAGCTCGGTGTTGGGCACCAGCTCGCCGTCCAGGAACAGGGCACTGCCGATCCCGGTGCCGAAGGTGAGCAGCACGACCACGCCGTGGTGACCCCGCCCGGCGCCGAAGCGCACCTCCGCGAGCCCAGCTGCGTCGGCGTCGTTGAGGACGGCGATCTCGCGTCCGCCCAGCCGCCCGGACAGCACCGCCCGGGCGTCGGTCTGCAGCCAGCCGTGGTCGATGTTGGCGGCGGTGAGTGTCGTGCCGTCCTTGACGACACATGGCAGGGCCACGCCAACCGGCCCGTCCCAGCCGAACCTGGCGACCACCTCGGCGACCGCTTCGGCAACCGCGGGCGGGGTCGACGGCACGGGTGTCGGCAGGCGTACCCGGACCTGCGCCAGGTGGCCGGTCCCGACATCGACGACGCTGCCCTTGATCCCGGAGCCGCCCACGTCCACTCCGAACCCGCGCGCATCGCTCATGCCCGGACCCTAATGTCCCCGCAGCGGCCCCGCGTCGTGCCCAAGCCTGTGGTCGGATGAGGGGGTGAGTTCGTATGAGACGGCGACGTCGGACGAGGCGGGGACGGCCGAAGCGCTCGCCCTGCGCGAGGTGGCGGTGCAGGTCGCGGTGGAGGCCGCGCACCTCGCCCAGCGGGTGCGAGGGCAGGCCGTCGCCGAGGTCGACACGAAGTCGTCCGAGACTGACGTCGTGACCGCCGGTGACACCGCGGCGGAGCGCCTCATCCGCGAGCGGTTGGCGCAGCTAAGGCCCGGCGAGCCGGTGCTCGGCGAGGAGGGCGGTGGCGGCGAGGTTTCCGCCGGGGGCCTGCGATGGGTGGTCGATCCGATCGACGGGACCGTGAACTACCTCTACGGCCTGCCGTGGTACGCGGTCTCGGTCGCCGCCGAGCGGGACGGCGTCGTGCTCGCGGGCGCCGTCGTCGAGCCGGCCTCCGGGCGGGTCTGGCGTGCGGCACGGGGACACGGCGCGGACCAGGACGGCACTGCCTTGCGGACCTCCGCCGCGGTCCGGCTGGACCTCGCGCTCATCGCGACCGGGTTCGGCTACCGGCCGGGGCGGCGCGAGCGGCAGGCGGCCCTGGTCGCCGGGCTTGCCGGCAGGGTGCGGGACATCCGCCGGGTGGGCTCGGCGGCCCTGGACCTGTGCGCGGTCGCCGCCGGCTGGGTCGACGGCTACCTGGAGCACGGTCTGCGCCGCTGGGACTGGGCCGCCGCTGGGCTCATCGCCGAGGAAGCCGGTGCCACCGTCCGCTTCCCTGACCCCTCGGGTGTCGACCCGGACGGCCTCGGCGCGGACGCCATCCTGGCGGCCGCACCGGGTGTCGCCGACGAGCTGTGTGCCCTGTTGCGCGAGCTGGGCGCCGGCCAGGTCTGAGCGACCTAGCCACCACAGTTGACCTGGCGCAGCGTGTCGAGCTGCGCCGGGTCGATGCCGGTGTCGGCGCTGGCCGGTTGCGCGCCCGGTGAGCCGGTCGCAGCCACCCGGGCTATCGCGTCCAGGGCGTTCCGGGTCGAGCGCGGAGGGTCGATGTCGGTGAAGTCCTTACCGAGGGACAGGTCGACGACGTCGCCACCCCGCCCGTCCAGCACGAGCTCGGCGCACGGCACGACCAGGCTCAACGTCCGTGCCGCCGCGGCCCCGGCTGGCCCGTAGCGGATCTGACCGAAACAGGACAGGTCGGAGTCCGGGTAGAGCGGGTCGTTGGCCGGATCCCCGGCCTCGCCGAAGCCGAGCTCGGCCAGCTCGCTCGCGGCCAGCTTGGCTTGATCGCGCTGGCCGCTGCCGTTGAGCACGTGTACCCGCACCGCGGTCGCCGGAACGGGCTGCTGGTCATCCAGCACGCTGCGGTCCTGCGCGACGCCCGGCACGGGCCCGGGAGGGTTGGCCGTGGGCGGGTTGCAGGAGCCCTGGGACGGGTTGGCGGTGCTGGCGAGCACCACGGACCAGGTGACGATCGCCGTGACCCCGAGGGCGAGCGCCACCAGCGCCGCCGGCAGCGGGTTGCGCCGACGGTAGCCGGTGCGCCACCGGCCAGGAGTGCCGTACGCCACGTCGCCGCGTCCCCTCCCGGCGACCCGACCGTCGCCGCCGCCCAGCCTAGTGTCGCGGTAGCGAGGTATCTTCATCGTCTCCGGCACCAAGGCAGCACCAAGGCGGCACCAACTAGCGCAGGCCGCGCCGCAGCACGTGGTGGCCGAGGGCGACCAGCGGGTCGAGCGCGTCCTCGAGCCCCCGGCCCATCTCGGCGGGCACGGCACCTGCCCGCACCCGCGAGAGGATGCCGGCGAGGACGACGGCAAGCTTGAAGGTCCCGAACGCGGTGTACCACGGCAGCGCCTCGACATCGGCCCCGGTGCGCGTGGTGTAGCCCTGCACCATCTCCGCCCGCGACGGGAAGCCGGGGAGCCGGGTCGGGCTGGGAAGGTGCTGCGCGGCCCGCCACAGCGGCGTCTCCTCGCGCTGGTACCAGTAGACCATCAGCAGACCGAGGTCGGCGAGCGGGTCACCCAGCGTCGACATCTCCCAGTCCAGCACCGCGAGCATCCGCCCGGGGTCGTCGACGGCGAAGACGGCATTGTCCAGGCGGTAGTCGCCGTGCACGATCGTGGCCGCGGGAGAGGGGGGAAGCGCCTCGTCCAGCGCGTCGGCCAGCCCGGTGAGCTCCGGGCGATCCTCGGCCGCCCGCCACGTCTCCCACTGGCAACGCCAACGGCGGACCTGCCGGGCCAGGAACCCCTCCGGCCGCCCGAAGTCAGACAGTCCGACCGCCGCCGGGTCGATGCTGTGCAGCGCCGCCAGCCCGTCGACGAACGTCTCGCCCATCCGGCGGCGCTCGGCCTCCTTGCCCGCCCAGCCCGCGGGCAGCTCGCCCGTCGGCACGACGCCCTCGACCAGCTCCATCACGTAGAAGGGCGCCCCGATCACGTCCTCGTCCGGGCAGGTGGCGAGCACCGCCGGCACCGGGACGGCGGTGTCGGCCAGGGCGCTGATCACCCGCTGCTCACGGCCCATGTCGTGGGCGGTCGCCGCGACGGCGCCCATCGGTGGGCGGCGCAGCACCGCGCTACCCGCCGGCGAGTCGACCCGGAAGGTGAGGTTGGACCGGCCGTGGCCCACCGGGCGCAGGGTGCAGTCCCGCCAGCCCGCCACACCCAGCTCCCGCGCCAACCACGGGCCCACAACCGCCGGATCCGCGGCACGCCGCACCTGCGACTCCGGGTCTCCCGACCGAGGACCGGCCGCCGCGGGAGGGACGTCGACCACCCCCGAACCCTACGCGACGGCCCGCCGGTGATCCGTCCTCGCGGACGCGCCGAGGTGAGCTACCCTCTGCCCGCTCCGGAGCTCTCGCCGGGCTTGCGCCAACCCACGATTCCTGAGACCTGGCTCACCGGGGGAGGCGGGCACAAACTGGAGTGCTCGAACGTTGTCCAGCGGCACGACACATCCACGTCGTCCAGAGAGTGGAAAGAACCGAGAACGATGGCGACCGACTACGACGCTCCGCGCCGGAACGAGACCGATGACCTGGCCGAGGACTCGCTGGAGGAGCTCAAGGCCCGCCGCAACGAGGCCCAGTCCGCGGTCGTCGACGTCGACGAGTCCGAGACGGCGGAGAGCTTCGAGCTGCCCGGTGCAGACCTGTCGGGCGAGGAGCTGACCGTCCGGGTGCTGCCCAAACAGGCCGACGAGTTCACCTGTGCGAGCTGCTTCCTCGTGCATCACCGCAGCCGGCTGGCCGAGAAGCGCAACGGACAACTGATCTGCCGGGACTGCGCGGCTTGACCGGGCAGTCCGGTCGCGAACCTGAATCGCACCGGGAACCTGCCCCGCACGGGGAGGCGTAAACCCGTCCGGGGCCAGTCCGGGCCAGCCATCAGTGAGCCCGGCCCAGCGCCGCCAGCAGTTGCTGCGGCCGCCGCGCGCTGAACACCCAATACGGCGTCGGGTCAGTCGCGTCGACGACCTCCAACCGCACCGCCGGGCGGACCCATCCCCGGTGCACGACGAACGCCGCCGGGTCCAGCTCGGGCCCCAGCGCCCGGCGCTTGGCGGTCGCGTCGGTGACGACGTCGATCCGGCCGATGAACCGGACGGGCAGGTGCGCGTCACCGACCCACAGCTCGCCCTCGGCCACGCGCACCCGGATCCGGCTCAGCCACACGAGGTACCCGCTGCCGAGCAGCGTGGTGACGAGGACCGGCGGCCACAGGGGCACCCGGGCGTACCCGGTCCGCATCTCGACGGCGACGGCAACCGCGACGGCGACGACCCAGAGCCACCACCACAACGGCACCCGCAGCCGCTCGTCGTAGCCTCCGGCGGGTCGTGGCCGCGATGCCCGGCGATCGGTCACAGCGGTCAGGGTAGTCTCGCCGGCCGTGTCCACCGTCGAGGTGCTGGTCACCCGGCTCGACGTCGGCGTGCCGCTGCCGGCCTACGCCTGCCCGGGTGACGCCGGGGCTGACCTGGTCACCACCACCGACATCGTGCTGGCGCCGGGCGAGCGGGCCGTCGTCGGCACCGGGGTCGCGGTGGCCCTGCCGCCGGGCTACGCCGGATTCGTGCATCCCCGTTCCGGGCTCGCCGCCCGGGCGGGGCTGGGCATCGTCAACGCTCCCGGCACGGTCGACGCGGGCTACCGCGGGGAGATCCGGGTCTGCGTGGTGAACCACGACCCCACCGAGCCGGTGGCGCTGCGGCGAGGGGACCGGATCGCCCAGCTCGTCGTGCAGCAGGTGGCGCAGGTCGCCTTCCGTGAGGTCGGCGAGCTGCCGAGGTCAGGGCGAGGTGCCGCGGGTTACGGCTCGACGGGCGGGCATGCCTGCCTGGAGGGAAGGTCAGGGACGTGAGGAGCAGCGTGGTCGCAGTGCCCGACGAGTCCCAGCCGGATCAGTGGCAGCCGAGTCCGGGCCGTGGTGGCGGTGGCGGTGGCGGTGGCGGTCGGCACCGTAAGGGCCGGGTGACCACCATGGCGGTGCCCGAGTCGGACCCCTCGACCGGACCCATCGCAGGCCCTTACGACTCCGGTCAGCCGCCGCTGCCGCCGCGCCTCGACGCCATGCCACTGCTGGACCTGGGATCGGTGCGGCTGCCCCTGCCACCCGACGCCCGGCTCAGACCGGAGGTCGAGACCACCGGTGCGCTACGCGCGGTGCACGTGCTGGTCCCGGTCGGGCGACTGACGGTCAGCGCCTTCGCGGCGCCGCGGGCAGGTGGGCTGTGGGCCGAGCTCGCCGAGGAGCTGGTCGGGATCCTGCAGGCCGACGGGGCGACGGTGCGGCGGGATCGGGGCGAGTGGGGACGCGAGCTGGTCGCGAAGACCGGGGACACCATTGCCCGCGTCATCGGTGTCGACGGTCCGCGGTGGATGCTGCGCGGAGTCGGCACCGGGCCGGCGGGCTTGTCGCGACACCTGCACGGCCTGTTGCGGGACATGGTGCGACGCACCGTGGTGGTCCGGGGGGAGAACCCGCTGCCGGTGCGCACGTTGCTGCCGCTGCGGTTGCCGGAGGACCTCCCGGTTCCGGTGGACCCGCCGATGCCGCCGTCCTGACTTGATCCCCGGGGGCGGACCGCTCGGCGACACCGGAAGGCCCGCCCGCAGCGGCGCATCCCGCCGATATCGGGATCCCGCGGCCAGCGCACCGTTACGCTGCTTTGGGGACAGACTGTCGGGTGGGGGATCTCCGCCGTGGGAGAGCGTGACATGCCGAGCACCGAAGGCGGGCGGCTCCGCCGGCTCGTCCGTCGGTTCACCACCGACGTGGCCGAGCTCGACGCCGACGACCTGTCCCGTCACGCCGAGCGGGCAGGAGCCCAAAAGGCATGCGACTGCGCCACCGGTGAGGAGGTCACCGTGCTGGGGCGGTTGCGCAGCGTCGAGTTGTGCCCACGGGAGTCCGTGGCGAGCCTGGAGGCGGAGTTGTTCGACGGTACCGAGGGAGTGACCCTGGTATGGCTGGGCCGGCGGCGCATCCCGGGAATCGAGCCGGGACGCACGCTCAAGGCCAGGGGCCGGATCGCCCAGCGTGACGGTCGCAAGGTGATCTACAACCCGTACTACGAACTGCGGCAGGCTCCGTGAGCGACCGGACAGCCCGGCGCCCCGACCAGACCGAGGAGCCAGCCGCCGAGCGGCGGCCGGCTCTGCTGGACCAGATGGGCGGCCTCGGCGGCATCGCCGCCTCGTCGCTGCCGGTCGTCGTCTTCATCGTCGTCAACGTGCTCACCGGGCTAGTGCCCGCGCTGCTGGCTGCGATCGGGTCGGCCGTTGCGGTCGCCGGCTGGCGGCTGGTTCGCCGCGAGGGGATCCAGCCGGCGATCTCGGGCTTGCTCGGGGTGGTGGTGTGCGCGTTCATCGCTTACCGCACCGGAAGCGCCAGAGGCTTTTTCCTCTTCGGCATCTGGACCAGCCTGCTCTACGGGTCGCTCTTCCTCGCCTCCGTGCTGATCCGCTGGCCGTTGGTCGGGGTGATCTGGCATGGCATCAACGGCGAAGGGCAGGGCTGGCGGCGGCAGGCGCGGGTGGTCCGCGGTTATGACCTGGCGACCCTGACCTGGACGGCGGTGTTTGCCGCCCGTTTCGTCGTGCAGCGCTGGCTGTACAACACCGACCAGGCCGGATGGCTGGCCGGCGCCCGGCTGGCGATGGGCTATCCGCTGACGGTGCTCGCGTTGCTCGTGACGTTCTGGGCCGCGAGACGCGCCCGTCGCGCGGTCCCGCCGGGATGAGCGGACCCATCGGTTCGGTGCCTTGGCGCTGCGAGCCGGCTCAGTGCGGGCGCAGCACCGCGCGGATCTCGTCCTCGAGGTCCTCGCTGGCGACGAACAGCAGCTCGTCACCTGGCTCGACGGGGTCGTCGAGCAGCGGCACGATCACGCGCCCGCCCCGCAGGATCGCCACCAACGCGACGTCCGCGGGAAGGGCGAGCTCCCGCACCGGCAGGCCCGCGAGCGGAGTGCCCCCAGGCAGCGTGACCTCGACGAGGTTGGCCTTGCCCTGGCGCAGCGTCATGAGGCGTACCAGGTCGCCGACGCTGACCGCTTCCTCGACGACCGCAGCCAGGATCCGAGGCGTCGAGACCGCCACGTCCACGCCCCATGCCTCGGTGAACAACCATTCGTTGCGCGGGTCGGAGACCCTGGCGACGATCCGACGCACCGCGAACTCGGTCTTGGCGAGCAGCGACACCACGAGGTTGACCTTGTCGTCACCGGTGGCGGCGATCACCACATCGCAGCTCTGCAGCCCTGCCTCCTCGAGTGAGGCCAGCTCGCAGGCGTCGGCGTGCACCCACTCGGCAGCCTCCACAGCATGCGGCTCGACCTGGGACAGCTCCCGCTCGATGAGCATGACGTCGTGCCCGTTCTCGATGAGCTCCGCGGCGATCGACCGGCCCACGGCGCCGGCGCCGGCGATGGCCACCCGCATGCCGCTCACCCCTCCTCGGGCGGCGCAGCGGCGGCGTTGGTCACGTGGGTGACGGTGCCCGAAACGGCCGCCGCGTAGACCAGGTCGTCGGCCTGGACGAGCGTGTAGGACTCCGGCAACACGCCGGTGCCGAACCGGACGATGAACGCGACCCGGCAGCCGAGGACCTCCTCGACCTCGGCTACCCGGTGACCGGTCCAGTCCTCGTGCAGCGGCAACTGCAGCAGCGCAACGGTGCCCGACGGGTCACGCCAAACGCTGGCGACCCCCTCGGGCAGCAGCATGCGCAGCAGGCGGTCGGTGGTCCACGGCACGGTCGCGACCGTCGGGATGCCGAGCCGCTCGTACACGGCGGCCCGTTTCGCGTCATAGATCCGGGCGACCACCCGGCGCACCCCGAAGGTCTCCCTGGCCACCCGAGCTGAGATGATGTTGGAGTTGTCGCCGCTCGACACCGCCGCGAACGCGACCGCCTGGGAGATGCCCGCCGAGGACAGTACGTCGCGGTCGAAACCCACGCCCACCACCTGTCGGCCGCGGAACTCGTGGCCCAGCCGTCGGAAGGCCGCCGGGTCGCGGTCCACGACAGTCACGCCGTGGCCGAGCCGCTCGAGCGCGACGGCCAACGACGAGCCCACCCGGCCACAGCCCATGATCACCACATGCACCGTCGCCTCCTCGCGTCACCGGCGGCCACACGCTACCGGCAAACCCCGCCGCTCCCCGGATTCCGCGTGGGCCTCCCACACGGCTTCCCACGCGTCCCGTAGTCGAAGCCCGCGGCCTCGGTGGCCTACGCACCGTCCCCGGCCACGAGCCCGAGCCGTCGGCGCAGCGCGGGTTTGTCGGTCTTGCCGGTGGGGTTGCGGGGCAGCTCGGCGACGAACTCCACCACCGAGGGCACGGCCCAGCTCGCGAGCTGCTCGCGGACGTGGCGGCGAATCTCGGGCACCGTCGTCGCCGCGCCCGGCCGCAGCTCCAGGAACGCAGCCACCGTCTCCCCGGCGCGCTCGTCAGGAGCGGCGACCACGGCGGCATCAGCCACCGCCGGATGTGCCCGCAGCACCTCCTCCACGTCCACCGAGTACACTTTCTGCCCGGATCGGTTGATCATGTCCTTGACTCGGTCGAGCACCCACAGGTAGCCGTCGGCGTCGACCCGTCCGACGTCGCCGGTCCGGAACCAGCCGTCCACGATGGCCGCAGCCGTCGCCTCCGGCATCGTGTCGTAGCCGGTGGTCACCAGCGAGCCGCGCAGCCAGACCTCGCCGACCTCGCCCGCCGCCAGGTCCCGGCCCGAGCCATCGCGCACCGCGACCTCCATGCACGGCAGCGGGCGGCCCACCGAGCCCGGCCGGGCCGCGAACTCGCCGTCGCGCAGGATCGTGGCGGGGGAGTGGGTCTCGGACAGCCCGTAGACGTTGAGCAGCGCGACGCCGGGCAGCCGCCCGCGCAGCTCCCGCTCCAACTCCGCACCGAAGCTCGCTCCGCCCACGCCGAGCAGTCGCAGCCGTGGCAGGGACGCTGCGGACAGCCCGGGTTCGCGCAGCGCGAGCAGCCACCAGGACGGCACCGCGTACGCCCACGCGACCTCGTGCTCGGCGAGCAGCGGCAGGTAGGAGCGTGGCGTCACGGCGTCGAGCAGCACCGAGGACGCCCCGGCCAGCATCGCCGGGAGCACGTGCGCGTGCAGCGCGGAGACGTAGCCCAGGTGGAACAACACGCCGGTGGTCTCGCCGGGACGCAACTGCAGAGTCCGTTGGTAGGACATCCCGCTGTGGACGCTGCAGCGGTGGACGACCCGGGACGCCTTGCTGGCGCCGGCGGAGCCCGACGTGTGGACCACCTGGAAGTGGCGCTCCGACGACGGCCACGGCAGGTCCAGGTCCCCCCATCGGGTCGCGTCCGCGGTGGTGACCTCCGTCAGCGGCAGCACCCGGTCGGCGCTCAGCGCGGCCTCGGCCGCCGCGGCCCGCAGCGCGTCGAGCCGGGCGGGGTCGCCCAGTGCCAGCCGGGCACCCGTGGCGCGCAGCAGCCCCGGCCAGCGAGGCGGCGCGAGCTTCAGGTTGAGCCCCGAGAGCACGAAGCCGCCGCGCGCACAGGCCAGCACGGCGACCAGGTAGTCCAGGCAGTTCGCGGCCACCACCGTGAGGCCGTCGCCAGCGGCCAGGCCGGCCGCTTGAAGCGAGTCCACCGCGCCCGCCACCCGATCGGCCAGCTCCCGGTAGCTGCAGCCGCCGGCGGTGTCCCGCGCGGCCTCGGTGTCCGGCCAGCGTCGGACCGCAGCGTCGAGCACCGCGGCCACTGAGGCCGGCCGGTTCGGATAGGACAGCACCGGCACGCCCAGCCACGGCTCGCGCACCACCGGCCCGTCGGGGGCCAGGTCGGCGTCGGACCAGTCGGTGTTGATGGTCATGGCGCCAGCACCAGCGCCCCGTTGAGGCCGCCGAAGCCGAACGAGGTCGACAGCACCGGGCCCGGCTCCCACTCCCGGGGTGAGAGCACCACGTCCAGGCCCAGGTCGTCGAGCTGCTCGGTGCCGGCGGTGGGGGGCAGCGTGCGGTGCGCGACAGACAGTGCCACCGCCACCGCCTCCACCGCGCCGGCTGCCCCGAGCGGGTGGCCGGTCACGCCCTTGACCGACGTCACCGGCGGCACGGCGCCGTCGCCGAACACCGCTCGCAGCGCGCGGGCCTCCGCGGCGTCGTTGAGCGGGGTGGACGTGCCGTGGGCGTTGACGTGGGTGAGCGCCGCCGGCGGCAGCTCGGCGTCGGCCAGCGCGGCCCGCATACAGCGGATGGCGCCGGCGCCGCCCGGCTCGGGTGCGGTGATGTGGTGGGCGTCGGAGGAGGACCCGAACCCGAGCACCTCCAGCAGCACAGCCGCCCCGCGCTCCCGGGCCGTCTCCAGTGACTCCAGCACGAGCACCGCGGCACCCTCGGCGGCGCAGAAGCCGTCCCGCCCGACGTCGAACGGCCGGGACAGGCCCGAGGACGACAGCGCGCCGATGACGTCGAAGCCGGCCAGTTCGGAGTCGGTGAGGCAGCCGTCGGCGGCGCCGGCCACCGCCGCGTCGGCGACCCCCAGCGCGACCAGCCGGGCCGCGTGCCCGATGGAGTGGGTGCCCGCCGCGCAGGCGGTCGCCAGGGCCTCGGTCGGCCCCTGCAGCCGAAAGGCCATGGACACCGCCGAGGCGGCCGCGTTCGGCATCGTCTTGGGCACCGACAGCGGCGGCACCCGACGTTTGTCGCCGAAGGCCCGCACTGCCTCCGCGTGGGCCACCATGCCGCCCATCCCCGTGCCGACCACGACGGCCACCCGCTCCGGGTCGATGGTCAGGTCGGCGGCGTCGAGTGCCTGCCCGGCGGCGTGCACCGCGAAGGCGGCGAAACGATCCAACCGGCGGGCGTCGCGGCGACCGACGAACTCGGTGGCGTCCGCCGCGGTGTCGGTCACCCGGCGGACCCGTCCGACCCGCTGGGGCGCCAGCAGCGCAGTCCAGAACGCCGCCGGCCCGACCGCTCCCGGCGCGACGACACCGAGGCCGGTCACCACGACCCGGCGCGGCGCAGGCATCCGCACCGACAAACCTTAATTCCTCACCCGGCGGAAGCGGGTCGGGCGGAAGCGGGTCGGGCGGAAGCGGGTCGGGCGGAAGGGAGCGAGCCCGGCGACCTCCTCGCCGACCACCGGCTCCTCGGTGACGAGCCGGGCCAGGTGCGGTGCGAGCGCGGCGCCGACCACACCCGCACCGACCACACCCGCACCGACCACCACCACCCGCGGCAGCGCCATGTCCACCACGGGCTGACCGCGCTCAAGCCTCGGGTCAGGCCGTCACCGCGCCCTGGCGAACTGCCCGGTCAGCGGGTGATGCACGGCTGTCGTCGCCGCGACGAGCAGGTAGTCGAAGTTGCCCGCGCCCACGGGCCTGGTCAGCGTGCGAAGCGCCGCGTGCGGGTTGTCGTACGGGCCCTGCACGTACAGCGGCACGTCATCCCGCCCGAAGGTGATATCGCTGCGCTCGCGCCACGAGCCGAGGTGAGCGGCCGCCGGGGCGAAGTCGGGAGCCGGTTCGAAGCCGAGCCGCCGTGCGTAGGCCACGGCGCCCCACACCAGGTGACGGGCCAGGTCCAGCGGCGCCTCGACTGGCGCCGCGAGGTCGTTGAACTGGGCGAAGAAGCCGCCGGGTGCTCCACCCCGGACTCACCCAGCAGCCCACGACCGGGGGTTCCGGCTCGGCGTCCCCCGCTTCCTGGGCGAGCGCGCGCACCAGGGGAGCGACGGCCGCGGGCCGTACCCCGAGCGCACGGGCGATCTCCTTCGGGGAGCAGCCGGCCGCGCGGAATTCCCCGGACCCGCGCGAGCAGGGCGGGGTCGACAACCTGGACCATGATCCCTGCCTACCAGACCGGCGCCCGTTCGTCGGGGACGTCGGCGCCGACACGCGAGGAGGGTCGCTGCGCTACCTTTCCTCCCGGTGGGGAGGGTGCGGGACCGACCTGTCAGAAGGTGCGGGATCGGCCGGTCGGGCGTTGCATGGTGGCGATCTCCGTAAACTGACTGCGAGGTTTCGGACCCGGGCCGGGCCCCGGCCAGGTCGCGAACGGAGCCTGACAGGCGACGACGGGAGAGGTGGAGCGTGGGCCTGCTGCGCAGCGTGCGAACCCCGGCCGATCTCAAACGGCTGCCGGCCGCGGACCTGGCCGAGCTGGCCGCCGAGATCAGGGCGTTCCTCATCGACCGGGTGTGCCGGACCGGGGGCCATCTCGGCCCCAACCTCGGGATCGTCGAGCTCACCATCGCGCTGCACCGGGTGTTCGACTCCCCGCACGATGCGCTGGTCTTCGACACCGGGCACCAGAGCTACGTCCACAAGATCCTCACCGGTCGCCAGGAGGGCTTCGGCACGCTGCGTCAGCGCGACGGCCTGGCCGGTTACCCCAGCCGGGTGGAGAGCGAGCACGACATCGTCGAGAACAGCCACGCCTCCACCGCGCTGTCGTGGGCTGACGGCCTCGCCAAGGCGTTCGCGCTGACCGGACAACGCCGCCACGTCGTCGCGGTGGTGGGAGACGGCGCGCTCACCGGCGGCATGTGCTGGGAGGCGCTCAACAACATCACCGAGGGTAAGGACCGTGGGATCGTCATCGTCGTCAACGACAACGGGCGCTCCTATGCTCCGACGGTCGGGGGCCTGGCCGACCACCTGGCCTCCCTGCGGCTGCGGCCCGGCTACGAGCGGGTGCTGGAGTCAGGCAAACGCACCCTGCAGCGCACCCCGGTGGTCGGGCGGGTGATCTACGCCGGGCTGCACGCCACCAAGCGCGGTCTCAAGGACGCGCTGGCCCCACAGGTGATGTTCGAGGACCTTGGGCTGAAGTACTTCGGTCCGGTCGACGGGCACGACATCCCGGCATTGGAATCCGCGCTGCACCGAGCCAAGGCCTTCGGCGGCCCGGTGATCGTGCACGCCGTGACCAGGAAGGGCAACGGGTTCGCCCTGGCCGAGAACGACAAGGCCGACCAGATGCACCAGACCGGAGTGATCGACCCGGTCACCGGGTGTCCCGCCGGGCCCACGGGAACGGACTGGGCGGAGGTGTTCTCCGAGGAGATCGTCCGCCTCGGCGCCGAACGGCCCGACCTGGTCGCGATCACCGCCGCGATGCTCGGTCCGACCGGGCTGGCACCGTTCGCCGAGGCGTTCCCGAGCCGCTGCTTCGACGTCGGCATCGCCGAGCAGCACGCGCTGACCTCCGCGGCAGGGCTGGCACGCGGCGGCCTGCACCCGGTCGTCGCCGTGTACTCCACGTTCCTGAACCGCGCCTTCGACCAGTTGCTCATGGACGTCGCGTTGCACCGGCAGGCGGTGACGCTGGTGTTGCACAGGGCCGGGATCACCGGACCGGACGGCCCCAGCCACCACGGCATGTGGGACCTGTCCATCCTCGGTGTGGTGCCGGGCATCCGGGTGGCCGCGCCGCGAGACGCCGCGTCGCTGCGGGAGCAACTGCGGGAGGCGGTCGCGGTCGAGGACGGCCCGACGGCGCTGCGCTTCCCGCGGGGCGCGGTGGTCAGCGAGGTGGCGGCGCTGCGCCGGGTGCGCGGTGTGGATCTGCTGCGGGAGCCGGCGCCTGACACACCCCCCGACGTGCTGCTCGTCACCGTCGGCGCCTTCGGTGAGCTCGGGTTGGCCGCCGCGGACCGGCTGGCCGATCACGGCATCGGGGTCACCGTCGTCGACCCGCGGTGGATGCTGCCGGTGCCGGAGGTGCTCCTCGGGCTTGCCGCGAGCCACCGGCTGGTCGTCAGCCTGGAGGACGGCGGCGGGCACGGCGGGTTCGGCTCGGCGCTCGCCGCCGCGCTGCGGGCGGCCGAGGTCGACGTCCCGGTACGGAACCTGGCGCTGCCGCAGCGGTTCCTGGCCCACGGCTCCCGGACCCAGGTGCTCGCCGAGCTCGGGTTGACCGCGCAGGACGTGGCGCGCCGGGTGACAGAGTGGGCGGCCGGCCTCGTCGGCGTCCCGGTCGTGGGCGTCCCGGTCGTGGGCGTCCCGGTCGTGGGCGTCCCGGTCGTGGGCGTCCCCCCCGTGTCGCCGCACGAGGCCGTCATACGACAGGAGGCTGTCACACCGGAGGAGGCAGGGGGCAGCTGAAGATGCGGATCCTCATCGTCGAGGACGAACCGGTGCTCGCCGATGCGCTCGCCCGTGGCCTGCGGCGGGAGGGGATGGCGGTCGATGTCGCCTACGACGGTGACTCCGGGCACGAGAAGGCGGCGGTCACCCGCTATGACGTCATCGTGCTCGACCGGGACCTGCCCGGGATGTCCGGTGACGAGCTGTGCGGGCAGATCACGGCGTCGGACGCGATCACACGGGTCATCATGTTGACGGCCAGCGGGACGCTGGCCGACAAGGTCGAGGGACTCGCGTTGGGAGCAGACGACTACCTCGCCAAGCCGTTCGACTTCCCGGAGCTGGTGGCGAGGGTGCGGGCGCTGGGCCGGCGCGCCACACCCGCTACACCGCCAGTGTTGGCTGCCGGCGACGTCGTCCTGGATCCGGCCAAGCGTACGGTCGTGCGGGACGGCGCCGCGGTGGACCTCACCCGCAAGGAGTTCGGGGTGCTCGAGGTGCTGCTCTCGGCCCGCGGCGCGGTGGTGAGCAGCGAGGAGCTGCTGGAGCGGGTCTGGGACGAGCACGCCGACCCCTTCACCACGACGGTGCGGGTGACCGTCATGACCCTGCGCAAGAAGCTCGGGGAACCGGGCATCATCGACACTGTGGTCGGTGCCGGGTACCGGGTGCCGGCGGCTGGCCCGGAGCAGCCCGGGGCCGTCGCAGGAACCGGATGAGCAGCGGTGGCACTGCGCCGCCGCGGGCCGGGACTGCGCGCCCGCTTGACGCTGCTCGCGACCGCGCTGGTCGCCGCGGTGAGCGCGCTGCTGCTGTGGCTGGGCTGGCTGCTCGTGGGGCAGGTCGTCAGCGCGGTGCCCGCGCTGCCACCGGGAACCGCGGTGCACGTCGACGGCGTGAACGTCGCTGCCGCGGCGCTCGGGGACGCGCTGCGCGACGCGGCCCGGGCCCAGGTGCTGCGGGTCGGCCTCGTCGCCTTCCTGCTCGTCGTACTGGCCGCCGTGCTGGCCTCATGGGTGATCATCGGACGGGTGCTGCGGCCGCTCTCGGAGGTCACCGCGACAGCGCGGCGGCTCTCGGCGGAGTCGTTGGACGAGCGGCTGCGGCTGGCCGGCCCGCACGACGAGGTGGCCGAGTTGGCCGCGGTGTTCGACGGCATGCTCGACCGGCTGCAAGCAGCTTTCGACGCCCAGCGCCGCTTCGTGGCCAATGCCAGCCACGAGCTCCGCACGCCGCTGACCGTGATGCGCACCGAGGTTGACGTCACGCTCGCCGACCCGGCCGCGTCGGTGGCGGAGCTGCGCCACATGGCGGAGGTGCTCCGCGCGGCGACCGACCGCGCGGAGCACCTGGTCGCCGGGCTGCTGCTGCTCGCCCGGACTCAGGCGACGGGCATCGGGGTCCGGGAGCCCGCGGACCTCGCCGAGATGGTGCCGCCCGCGGTCGCGGTCGTCCGGGCGGAGGTCGAGGCGGGCGCGCTGCGGATGGCTGTGCACTGCCTGCCGGCCCCGACCTCGGGGGATCCGGCGCTGCTGGAGCGTGTCGTCGGCAACCTCGTGGAGAACGCGGTGCGGCACAACGTCCAAGGAGGTTGGGTCGAGGTGCGCACCGGCCCCGGGGCTGGCGGCGGCGCGCAGCTCCAGGTGGTGTCCAGCGGCGCCTCGGTGCCGCCGGAGCGGGTGGCCGAGCTGTTCGAGCCCTTCCGCCGCGGCACCCCCGACCGGGTGGGCCGGGGCGCCGGCCTCGGCCTGTCGATCGTGCGCGCGGTGGTCTCGGCGCACAACGGCCAGGTGCTCGCGGAACCGGTCCCGGGCGGCGGGCTCGCCGTCACGGTCCAGCTCCCACCCTGACGTCCGACCGCGGCAGGCTCCGGCTACGGCAGGCTGGCCACGCCGGGCGGGAGGAAGCGGCGGCCGGTGACCCGCTCGGAGACGCCCGTGCGGTCCAGGTACGGCGTGATCCCGCCGAGCCAGAACGGCCAACCGGCCCCGAGGAGCAGGCACAGGTCGACGTCGGCCGCCTCCGCGACGACTCCCTCGTCGAGCATGATCCGGATCTCCTGGGCGAGCGCCGTCAGCGCGGCGTCGCGCACCTGTTCCCCGGTCATCGGCGAGCTGTCGGCCTGCCACAGCGCGGCGACCTCGGGGTCCATGGACTGCCGTCCAGCGGCATCCACGGTCCACACCGCCGTCTTGCCGGCCGCCACGAACCGGCGCAAGTTCTCGCTCACCCGGAAGCGGTCGGGGAACGCCGCGTGCAGGGTTTCGGCGACGTGCAGCGCCACGGCCGGCCCGACGAGCTGGAGCAGCACCAGCGGGCTCATCGGTAGCCCCAGCGGCTCCAGTGCCCGGTCGGCCACCTCGAACGGCGTTCCGGCGTCCACGGCGCCGACCACCTCGCCGAACAAGCGGGTGAGCAGCCGGTTGACGACGAACGCCGGGGCGTCGACGACGAGCACACAGGACTTCTTGAGCTGCCGGCCGACGGCGAAGGCGGTCGCCAGCGTCGCGTCGTCGGTGCGCTCGCCGCGTACCACCTCCAGCAGCGGTAGCACCGCGACAGGGTTGAAGAAGTGCAGGCCGACGACCCGCTCGGGGTGCTCCAGCTTGGCGGCCAGCTCCGACACCGACAGCGAGGAGGTGTTCGTGGCCAGCACGCACTCCGGCGAGACCACGGCCTCCACCTCCTCGAAGACCTGCTGCTTGACGCCCAGCTCCTCGAAGACCGCCTCGACGACCAGGTCGGCGTCGGCGAACGCCGCCCGGTCCAACGACCCAGTGACCAGGGCCGCGAGCCGGTTGGCCTCGTCGGTGGAGATCCGGTTGCGCCCAACCAGCTTGTCGATCTCGGCCCGCACGTACCCGACGCCCTTGTCCACGCGGGACGCCTCGACGTCGGTGAGCACCACGGGCACCTTGAGCCGGCGGACGACCAGCAGCGCGAGCTGGCTGGCCATCAGCCCGGCCCCGACGATGCCGACCTTGGTCACCGGCCGCGCCAGCTCGCGGGAGGGCGCGCCGGCCGGGCGCCTCGCCCGCTTCCGGGTGAGGTCGAAGGCGTACAGCCCGGCGCGCAACTCGTCGGACATCAACAGCCCGGCGAGCGCGTCGGTCTCCGCGGCGTAGCCGGTGGCCAGGTCGGCGGTACGGGCCAGCGCGACGAGCTCGAGCGCCCGGTAGGGAGCCGGGGACGCGCCGTGGGTCCGGGCGTCGGCGAACACCCGGCCGCGGGCCAGCGCGGCGTCCCACGCCGCACCACGGTCGATCTCGGGGCGCCGCACTGTGACCGCCCCGCGAACCACCGACGCGGCCCAGGCCAGGGACTGCTCGAGGTAATCGGCTGAGCCCAGCACGACGTCGACGATGCCCAGCGTCGCCGCGTCGGTGGGGGAGAGCATGCGGTTCTGGTTGAGCGCGTTCTCCACGATGACCGTGACCGCTCCGTCAGCCCCGATGAGGTTGGGCAGCAGTTGGGTGCCGCCCCATCCCGGGACGAGCCCGAGGAAGCACTCGGGGAACGCGAGCATCCCCGCGTTCGATGCCACCGTGCGGTAGTGGCAGGACAGCGCCAGCTCCAGCCCGCCGCCCAGCGCGGCGCCGTTGACGAAGGCGAAGCTCGGCACTGGCGACTCGGTGAGCCTGCGGAACACGTCGTGCCCGGTCTGCGCGATCTCCCGCGCCTGCCGCGGCGTCGACACCCGCCCGATGCCGGACAGGTCGGCGCCGACAGCGAACACGAAGGGCTTCCCGGTCACCGCCACGGCCGCGGGTGAGGCGGCGAACGCCACGTCCAGGGCGGCGTCGAGGCTGGCGAGCCCGGCCGGCCCGAAGGTCGAGGGGCGGGTGTGGTCCTGCCCGTTGTCGAGGGTGACCAGCGCGACCGGGCGGTCCAGGCCCGGTACGTCCGCCAGCCGTGTGACGGCCCGGGTCACGACCTCGCCGGGGAACGGGATGGTCATGCGCGCTCCCTGGTGCCGGGGTGCCAGCCGGGGTTTTCCCAGATCACCGTGCCACCCATGCCGATTCCGACGCACATCGTCGTGATCCCGTAGCGAACCTCGGGCACGGCCGCGAAGTGCCGGGCCAACTGGGTCATCAACCGGACGCCGGAGGAGGCCAGCGGGTGCCCGACTGCGATGGCGCCACCCCACGGGTTGACCCGCGGGTCGTCGTCGGCGATGCCGAAGTGGTCGAGGAACGCCAGGACCTGCACGGCGAACGCCTCGTTGATCTCGAACAGCCCGATGTCCTCGATGGACAGGCCGGCCCGCGCCAGCGCCTTCTCGGTGGCCGGCACCGGCCCGACCCCCATCACCTCCGGCTCCACCCCGGCGAAGGCGTAGCCGACCAGCCGCATCGCGGCCGGCAGCTCCAGCTCGGCGGCGACCTCGCTCGCGGCGAGGACGCAGCCGGTGGCGCCGTCGTTGAGGCCGGCGGAGTTGCCGGCGGTGACCCGGCCGTGCGGGCGGAACGGGGTCTTGAGGGTGGCCAGCCCGTCGACGGTGGTCCCCGGGCGCGGTGGTTCGTCCACGGTGGCCAGTCCCCAGCCCCGCTCGGCCGAGCGCAGCGCCACCGGCACCAGGTCGGCGGTGATCAAGCCATCGCGCAGCGCCGCAGCGTAGCGGGCCTGCGAGACGGCGGCGAACGCGTCGGCGCGCTGCTTGGTCAGGTGCGGGAAGCGGTCGTGCAGGTTCTCCGCGGTCTGGCCCATGACGAGGGCAGACGGGTCGACGAGCTGGTCGGCGAGGAAGCGCGGGTTGGGGTCGACGCCCTCACCCATGGGGTGGTGGCCCATGTGCTCGACACCGCCGGCGATGGCGACGTCGTAAGCGCCGAAGGCGATCCCGGACGCGGTGGCGGTCACCGCGGTCATGGCGCCGGCGCACATCCGGTCGATGGCGAACCCGGGCACCGACCGCGGCAGCCCGGCGAGCAGGCCCGCGGTGCGGCCGATCGTCAAGCCCTGGTCCCCGATCTGGGTGGTGGCCGCGATGGCCACCTCGTCGACGCGGTCAGGGGGCAGCGACGGGTTCCGACGCAGCAGCTCACGGATGACCTTGACGACGAGGTCGTCGGCCCGGGTCTGGGCGTAGATGCCCTTCGGGCCGGCCTTGCCGAACGGGGTGCGGACGCCGTCCACGAAGACGACCTCCCGCACGGCGCTCCGGGTGGTAGCGCTCCGGGTGGCGGCGCTGGAGGCGCCCGGATCTGCGGCGATCGGATCTGCGGCGGTCACGAGGGGTTCGTCCTTCGGGGGCTATCTGATTCGCCCGGCAGGGGCTACTGATGGGTAACACGATCCTAGCTCGCCCTACTGGTCAGTAAAGTTGATCGCCGGTGTCGCTCCCGTCACAGGTCGCGGACGTCTCGACGGTCAGCGAGGCGGCCAGCGAGGCGGCCAGCGCCGCCGCGGTCAACTCCACCTGCCACGGCCGTGCCCCGCCGGCACGCAGCACCTGCGCGACCCTTGTCGGTGACGTGTCGGTCGGGGGTTCCCAGCAGGTCCGGCGCACGAGGTCGGGCGCCAGCAGGTTCTCCACCGGCAGCGCGTGGCCCTCGGCCAGCCGGCCGAGCTCCGCCCGGGCGGCCGCCAGCCGCGCGGCGGCCCGGGGATCCTTGTCGGCCCAGCGGCCGGGGGGAGGCGGACCCTCGGCCGACGGGGTACTCGCGGGCAGCGCCGCCCGGGGCAGGTCCCTGGCGACGGCCAGCGCACCCCACCACCGCGCGCCCAGTCGGCGCTGGGCGCGGCCCCGGAACACCGGCAGGGCCGTCAGTGCCGCGAGGTCCGTCGGCTCGGACAGCACGGCCTCGACGATCGCCGCGTCGGGCAGCACCCGGCCCGGCGCGACGTCGCGATCGGCCGCGACGTGTTCGCGTGCCTCCCACAGCGACCTGACCGCGGCGAGCTGGCGGGCCCCGCGGACCCGGTGGATGCCCGAGGTGCGCCGCCAGGGCTCGGCGCGGCGAGCCGGCGGCGGCGCCGTGCGGACCGCCTCGAACTCCTGCGCGGCCCACTCCAGCTTGTCTTGGGCGGCGAGGATCCCCTCCAGCTCGTCACGCAGCTCGACGAGCACCTCGACGTCCAGCGCGGCGTAGGTCAGCCAGGCGGGCGGCAACGGGCGTTTCGACCAGTCCACCGCGCCGTAGCCCTTCTCCAACCGCAAGCCCAGCAGGTGCTCGACCAACGGGCTCAGCCCCACCCGCGGCAGCCCGGCCAGCCGGGCCGCCAGCTCGGTGTCGAACAGCCGGTTGGGCACCATCCCGACCTCTGCAAGGCACGCGAGATCCTGCGATGCGGCGTGCAGCACCCACTCCGCGTCGGCGAGCGCCGCCCCGAGCCTGGACAGGTCGCTGCCCAGGGCGAGCGGGTCGACCAGAGCGGTGCCGACGCCGGAGCGGCGCAACTGCACGAGATAGGCGCGCGCCGAGTAGCGGTATCCGGAGGCCCGCTCGGCATCCACCGCCACCGGGCCGCGTCCGGCAGCGAAGGCCGCCACCGTGCGGGCAAGCGCCGGGCCGTCCGAGACCACCGGGGGAACCCCGTCCGCCGGCGCGAGCAACGCGACCGGAGCCGCGGCCCCGATCGGCGCTCGTGCCTGCGAGGTCAGCGGATCACCCCGGCCCGCATCGCCAGCGCGACCATCTGCGCCCGGTCGCCGGTCGCCAGCTTGCGCCCGATCCGCGACAGGTGGCTCTTGACGGTGAGCGCCGACAGGCCGAGGGTGTCGCCGATCTCCTTGTTCGAGCGGCCGTCCGCCACCAGCTCCAGCACCTCGAGCTCCCGGACCGACAGCTCGCGCGGGGTGCTGTCGGTACCCGGCACCTGGGTGCGCGTGGCCAGCAGCGGAGCCAGCGTCGGGTCGGCGTAGACCCCGCCGTCGAGGACCCGCTGCACGCCGTCGGTGACCACTCTCGGGGACGCCGACTTGAGCAGGTAGGCCTGTGCACCCGCCTGGAAAGCGGAGCACACGACATACGGATCGCCCGAGCCGGCGAGCACGACCAACCGCGCCCAGCCCTGCGCCCGCAGCTCGGTGACGAGGTCCAGCGCGCTGCCGTCCGGCAGGCCGAGGTCGAGGATCGCCAGGTCGCACGGCCCGCTGGCCCGCGCCCGCGCCCGCGCCTCGGCCACCGACGCGGCCTCGTGGACCGTCCCGGCGCCCATCGCCGTGAGCCGGGCCGTGACCGCCTCCCGCAGCAGCGGGTGACCGTCGAGGATCAGCACCGAGAACAGCTCCTCCCGCGGATGCGGGACCACGACCGGCGGCAGCACGCCGCTCGGTACACCGCGAACGGCCAAGCCCTGGCCGACGGTAGCCACGTCACTACCTCCCATGAGTCGGTTGCCCCCCGACCCACACCGGCATCTCGCTGCCCCGACCGCGCCGCCGGACCAGCGAGTAGGTGTTGTGCATCGCAGACTAGCCCCCGAGCGGGCTAAAGAGGTGCGGTACAGCAACGTCGCCGAGTACCAGGTGGCTTCACACCAGGCCCACGGCTTCCCCCGAACACGAAGCCCTGGCGGTTCTCAGCGATTTCTCAGGGTAACCAAGGGCAGACCCGGTTCAGCCGCCGCGTCCTCGGGCCAGCTCCGCGACACCGACCGGCGGCAGACCGGCCGCCGCGGCCACCAGCGCACAGAACGCCTCGCCGTGTCCGGTGAGGTCGGTCCCGATCGGTGTCCACGACGCGCGGAGCTCGAGGCCGTCGGTGCGTACCGGACCGGCGATGTCCCCGAAACGGGCCGAGGAGGTCCGCGTCACCGTCCCGCCGAGCGCTACGTACCCGGCGCCGTCCATGTCGAGTGCCTCGACCAGCCAGGACCAGCCGACCTCGGCAAGCAGCGGGTCGTCGGCGAGGTGGGCATCCAGCTCGACCCGCAGGTACACCACCAGCCGCAGGGTGCCGTCCCAGGCGTCCCCGGCGCCCGGGTCGTGCAGCAGCACGAGCCTGGCCGAAACGGGCTCCGGATCCTCCCCGCGCATCTCGGCTCCCAGCGCATAGGACCACGGTGCCAGGCGCTGCGGTGGCGGGACCTGCGACACCTCGAGTTCCGGGCGGGGACACAGCGCGGCCAACGTGCGGACCGCCCGGCGGAACTCCGGAGGACCCGCGTCGGATTCGGACACCGGGCCGACACTAGGTGGCCCTGGGCACACCGACCGGCAGGCGCGCCGGCAACGCCCGCCGCCGGGGGCGTGGAACGATGGCAGGAACATGGCATCGCTGTCGGCCTCGCCAGTCCCCACCCGCTGCCGCCGGGACCTCTCGGCGGCGCCGTTGCTGGTCGCCGCCCGCGGCGGCCGCCCGTCGCGGCTGCCGGTCTGGTTCATGCGCCAGGCCGGGCGGTCGCTGCCCGAGTACCGCAGGGTGCGGGCCGACGTGCCGATGTTGACTGCCTGCATGCACCCGGAGCTGGTCTGCGAGATCACGCTGCAGCCGGTGCGCCGGCACGGTGTCGACGGCGCGATCCTGTTCAGCGACATCGTCGTGCCGCTGCGAGCCGCCGGTGTGGACCTCGACGTCGTGCCCGGCACCGGGCCGGTCGTCGCCCACCCGGTGCGCAGCGCCTCGGACGTGGCACGGTTGCCGCGACTGGAGCCGGACCGACTCACGCCGGTGGCCGAGGCGATCGGGCTGCTCGTCGGGGAGCTGGGGCAGACGCCGCTGCTCGGGTTCGCGGGTGCACCGTTCACGCTCGCCTCCTACCTCGTGGAGGGTGGCCCCAGCCGCAACCACGAGCGCACCAAGGCGCTCATGAACTCCGACCCGGCGACCTGGCACGCGCTGCTCGACCACCTGGCCGAGATCACCCTGGTGTCCCTGCGGACCCAGGTCGCGGCCGGCGTCGACGCGGTGCAGCTCTTCGACTCGTGGGTCGGCGCCCTCTCGGTACGGGACTACCGGGAGTTCGTGCTGCCCCACTCCCGGACGGTGCTCACCGGCCTGGCCGCTCCCGGCCAGGCCGGGAGCGCCGTGCCGCGGATCCACTTCGGTGTGGGCACCGGCGAGCTGCTCGGTGCGATGGCGCAGGCCGGTGCGGACGTCGTCGGCGTCGATTGGCGGGTGCCGCTGGACGAGGCGGTCCGGCGAGTCGGTCCCGGCGTGGCCGTGCAGGGCAACCTCGACCCGGCGGTGCTGTTCGCCGGCTGGGAGGTCATCGAACGGGAGGTCCGGCGGATCGTCGACGAGGGCCGGTCGGCGGCCGGCCACATCGTCAACCTGGGTCACGGCGTCCTGCCCGAGACCGACCCGGACGTGCTCACCCGGGTCGTCGAGCTGGTGCACTCGCTGGCACCGTGAACCCGCTCGGGACCGGTCCGCACGTACTCGTCGTCGGCGGGGGCTTGTCGGGCCTGGCCGCGGCGCACCGGCTGCGCACCCGGCTCGGTCCCGCAGCCCGGATCTCCGTCGTCGAAGGGTCCCCTTCGCTGGGCGGCAAGCTGCGCGCCATCGAGCTCGCCGGGGTGCGCTACGACGTCGGTGCCGAGGCGTTCCTGGCTCGCCGGGCCGAGGCTGTCGACCGGATCCGCGAGCTGGGCCTGTCCGGCGAGCTGGTGGAGCCCGCGACCGCCGCGGCGAGCGTGCGGGCAGGCGGTCGGACCGCGCCAGTGCCGCGCGCCACCGTCCTCGGCGTGCCTGCCGACCCGACCGCTGTGTCCGAGGTGCTCTCCGGGCAGGGTGTGCGCCGGTTGGCCGCCGAGGCCGACCTGGCGCCGCTGACCTGGACGCCGGGCCAGGACGTCTCGGTGGGGGGACTGCTGCGCGAGCGCATGGGGGACGAGGTCGTGGACCGGCTCGTCGACCCGCTGCTCGGCGGCGTGTACTCGGGGCGGGCCGACGCGCTGGGGTTGCGGGCGGCGATTCCCGCGCTGGCCGCGGCCCTGGACGCGGC
>JAVKSM010000036.1:0-25086 GCA_039583705.1 Pseudonocardiaceae bacterium | reverse complement strand
CAAATCCTCGCCAAGGTCGCCCGAGGCCGAGTCGCTCTCCAACAAGTGAAAAATCAATAACGAGACACTACACTAGTCGGCCACCCGGGAGGCGCGCAGCTCGTGGCCGGCGGAGGTCAGGCAGCGCCCGGTTGGCAGGTCGAAGCGCCAGCCGTGCAGGGTGCAGGTCAGCGTGTTGCCCTCGATGCGGCCGAACTTGGCGAGGTCGGCGCGCAGGTGCGGGCAGCGGTGTTGCACCCGCCAACCGGCGAGCACGATGTCGCGGCCATCGTCGTTCTGCTCGTCGTACCAGTTCTCGACGTAGTCGATGCGTTCCACCGACAGGCACTTGAAGAAGGTGTAGACGAACTCGTTGTACTGGCCGACCCGGCCGGCGGAGAACCGCAGCGACAGGAACAGGCTGTTGGACCAGTCCACCTCGTGGCGGGCGACGTTGGTGGCGACCAGCTCGGCTGGGGCCGACAGCCGGTAGCGGCAGGTCTCGCCACCCCAGTCCCGCACCTCGCGGGCGGGGAAGTCCAGCACCAGCGGGCGGTCGCCGACGTCGAGCCGCACCGGGCCGCCCACCCCGTCACAGATCCGGTCGGCCCGCTTCATCAGCGGCTCCCACCAGGCCTTGAGCTGGGCCAGCAGGTCCGGGGGCGGCGCGACCCAGGACGCTTTCTCCCGCGCCAGCGTGGGCGCCATCCGCGACGCGTAGGCGGCCAGGTAGGCGTCCTTCTCCTCGAAGATCGAGCGGATCTCGGCCGCGGAGTGCGGCTGGGTCAGCTCGCAGCGTGCCCCGTCGATCTCGGCGACCGTGCCCGGCACCAGCAGGTGCCCGTTGTGCCTGCCCGCGGCGCGCAGCTGGGCCAGGAACTGGTACTGGTCGGTAAAGATCGACGTGCCGTCCGGGCCGTGCCCGTTGAGGTGCACCAACTCCTCGTCGAGGAAGCAGGGCGGCCCAGCGGTGGGGAAGACGTGGTCGGCACCGAGGGCGTCGATGTAGCGCAGCGCCCGCTCGTCCTGGGCGGCGCGCTTGCGGCGGGCGAACTCCCGCTTGGCGCCCAGCGGCAGGTCGTAGACCATCGGCCACCAGATCGCCCCGGAGAATTGCAGGAAGTGCGCGGAGTAGGCGCCGAACGAGCGCAGCGCGTCGATGTCGAGCGGGTGCGCGTCGTTCTGGTTGAGCACGACGGTGGCACCGTCGTCCAGCGAGATCGCGGAGTCCCCGATCGGTCCGTCGCCCGGCCCGGTGAGCGAGGTGACCATCACCCGCAGCCCGCCGTCCAGTTCGACCGGCTGGCCGTCGCGGGTGCGGACGAACCGGGTGAACCCGAGGTCGCGCAACGCCGCCTCGATCTCGTCGGTGGGGTAGTCGGGTAGCAGCACGGTCGCGTCCTTGCGGACGTGGCGCGCGAGCAGCCCGGGGTCGAAATGGTCGCGGTGCAGGTGGCTGACGTAGAGGTAGTCGGCGCGACCGATCGCGTCCCAGTCCAGGGCGGAGTTGTCGGGGAACGGGAACCAGGAGCCGAAGAAGGCGGGGGTGCGCCACGGGTCGCACAGCACGGCACCCGCGGCCGTCTCGAACAGCATGCCGGCGTGGCCCAGCCCGGTGACCCGCATGGGCGTCATTGTCCGGGTCCTCGCCGCGCCGGGACGTCCGGGGGTCGGGCCACCCATGGCCGTCGGGGGTCGGCCCGGTGGACATCCGGGTCGGCGCGGCGGCGCGGCAGGCCAGCGACCACTGCTGGGAGACCCGCTACACCCTGGCGGGTCGGGGGTTGGGTGCGGTGCTCACCGATGATCCCGGCGAGGCAGTCTCTAGCTTCGGGTGGGTTACCTCCGCCATACGCGCTGTGTGGGGCCGCCGTGGGGGCGGCCGGCACCGGCTCAACCGCTACCCGCCGCCGCCTTGGTGGACCTGCCCGAGGACTGCGGGGGGTCCGTTCAGTCGCCGGGCCGTCCGTGCCGTGTTCGCTCACTGGATGCGGACGCTGCCGCGATGGCTGGACACTCGCCGCCGGCTGCGGCGCATGCGGGCGAACCGGATCCGGGTGGTGGGGCGAGCACGTCGCCAAGACCCTGCGCATGGGCACCCGCGGACGGCCTCTACCCGCGAGGAGCGACCCGGGCTCGGGCGGCTGCTCTCGCCTGCTCACGAAGGCCGTCGCGCATCTGGGTGTGGATGTCGGCTCGGACTGCGGTCTCCATCTCGATCGAGGCGACGAGCCCATAACGGATGGTCTCGTCCTGCAAGCCTGGGATCCGACAGTCGACATTTACAGCCACAGCCTCACCGGTCACGAACGCCAGAGCTTCACGGCCTTCAAGGATCTCGTGCTGCACTGTGCCTTGGCCGGCGGCGCTGTGGTCGGCTTCGCAGCGCTCCACACCGAACTCAGTCTTCGGAGGTGTGACGGACAGGCTCGCCATGCGATGTCGCTGGGACCGCGGGTCGACGGGAGACAACCACGCCAGGGTCAGGGTGAGCCGACGCCACTCCTTGGTCGCAGCCAGGGCCGACGGAAGCGGCAGACTGAACTGCTGACGCTGCTTGTCCCTGGTCGTGCCAGCACCGAGCAGCACGACCCGAGTCCTGGCTGCGGCGACGGTGCGACCGGGGTCGACGCGCCCGTAGCCCAACGCCCACGTCAGCTGACGCCGAGTCAGGCGGAGCACGCTGCGGAGGGGTCCCGCCATGTCATTCCAGGCCGCGCCGTGCACCAGGAGCGCCTTGGCGAGCACCGGGTGGTACTGCGGATCAGGGAAGGGGAAGCTGCCTGGTTCGGCGACCAAGTCCTTGAGCACGTCGAAGATTTGATGACTCGTCCGGCTGGCGAGTGCCGTCGCGTGGCTCGTGCCGACGTCGAAGGCTGTGCCGTCCGCGCCGGTCGATCCAGGAGAGGCGACGAGCAGACCCGGTCCACGGGCGGCCTGGCGTGCAGGTCGGAGTTCCACGGGGCCGTGCGATCCCGGCAGCGGCCGCTGGAACAGCTGCCGGCCACCGGGCAGCAACACATCCGGCTTTACCGACCGGCGATGCCCGGATCCGCACGCGCTGTAGCAGGCGGGCATGCCGCTGTCCGTGACGTCGAGCACCGTGTCTGTTGCCGGTGGGTCGGCCGCGTCATCGTGCACTGCCCCGACCGTCAGGACGTTCACCGCCTCCGCAGGGGACAGCAGGCGGCGGTGTCGTGCTTCCGCGTGCCGGGCGTGGAGCATCTCGTGCCGCGCCGTTGCCGGGTCGGTCACCGCCTCCGCATCGACTATCGGCGGCTGCGGGTGATTGCCGGCGCTCACCAGGATCAGCAGGTTGTAGCGGTAAGCAAGCCAGTCCAGGAGGGTGGCGAGCGGGCTCACCCGACGCACGAACACTCGAGCCGGATCGCCGATCGACAGGTTGACAATGCGTACGCTCGGCGCCGCTGCTGGCTGCGTGCCGTCGCCTTCGAACATGCGGTGGAAGCAGCGATGCACCAGGTCGACGAGAAGCCGGTCACGGGCGAGCGTCTCGGTGCTGTAGAACGGGTGCGGCTCGAGGACCGGACGGACGTAAAGGCGGGTCGACAGCGGCGGTCCGGGTGCTGAGAGATCGCCGTGACAGATCAGCGAAGCCATGGCCGTGCCGTGCTGCTGCTGCCCGGCCGTGTACCGGGTGCCGTATTCGTCGGGGTCGTCAAGGAGCAGCCGTCCTGCCAGCGTGGTGTGGTTCGCCAGCGGCACGCCATCGAGCAGCGCGATCCGCGGCCGATCTTCGGTCGGCAACGGTCGCTGCGCCGGGGGAGGCAGCTCGGCGGGCTCGAGCCGGGGTGTCCCCATCGGTTGGGCGGGAGAAACGAACGAGATCGAGTCGGACGCGAGCAGTTCGATTGCTCCTGCGCCGCGAGCGAGGACCGCCTCGACCTGATCGTGTGGTAGGTCGACGAGCAGCGCGTGGTACCGGATTTCCCGGATCACTTGAGCATCTACAACCGAACCGCGCACGTCAGTGACCAGATGCTCGACGCGCTGTTGCGCAGCCGCGCGCTTGCGAGCGTCTACACGGAACCAGAGCTCGATCTCGACCCGCTTCACGCCTTGACCGCCGACGACGGCGACCTCCTGCCGCCAGGCGTCCAGCAGTCCCGTCTCGCGCACGCGGTCAAACGGTTCCCATCGGCGCACCGCGCGGAGCTGAGCGAACGCCGTCTTGAGCGGTGCCAGTCCGGTAGCGAAGGCCACCTTCGGGTTCGCCTTCCACAACGTGAAGAGCCGAACCAGTTCGGCAACCGCACGGGCGTTCGACATCGCCGTGTAGAGCGTCTCGGGCACGCGCGCGCTGGTCTCGACGTCGGCCCTGACCATGACGAAGTCCCCGTCGGGCTCGGCGTCCTCCTCCGCCAACTCGGCGAGGAACTCCAGTCCCGCGACGCCAGCAACCGCCCGGTGGAACTCGGCAACCGTGCCGGCGAGATCGAACACGACGACAAGCTCCGGGTCCTGCTCGTCGGTGCTCGCCTCGGTCCTGGCGCGTTGGGCCGCGAGCGCCTCGGCCAGTGCGGCGAACTGCGGTGTCAGCCGCTCCCCTTGCCGCTGTGGGGAGGGCCCACGCGGAGGACGGGGAAATTGCGGGCTTCCGGTCGGGATTGGCCCGGCGGTCGGGGGTCCGAAGGCCAGAAGCGGACGTGCGTCGCTCATGAAGTCTGTCAAGCCCTCCTCTGCCGCAGACGGCTGCGGACGATCTCGTCCAGTCTGGCGTTAGGTAAGGCGAGGACATAGCGGCGACGCACGTCTTGCGCGAACTGCTCCAGCTCGGCGTAGCTCGCGCCGTGCAGTCGATCCGCCAGCGTGCGTGGTGCCAGCCCGAGGTCACCGCCGAGACGTGCGGTCAACGACTCCAGGAACTGCGTCGCCTCGGCGCGGGACGGCGGGCTCAACGTCAGGCGGAGCTGGAAGCGACGCCACGCGGCGCGGTCAAGCAGCTCGCCGTGGTTGGTCGCGCAGACGACGATCACGTGGGCAGGGAGCCGGTCGATCTGCAGCAGCAAGGTGGAGACTACGCGTTTGATCTCGCCGGTCTCGTGCGTGTCGGCCCGCTCCTTGGCGAGGGTGTCAAACTCGTCGAAGAACAACACGCACCGGCGCGTGCGGGCGAACTCGAACACGTGGTCTAGCCGTCCCGCCGTTTCACCCAGGAAGCTGGAGACCACGCCCTCGTAGCGCACGGCGTACAGCGGGAGCAACGTCTCGGCAGCGATTGCTTCGGCCAGGCTGGTCTTGCCGTTGCCCGGCGGCCCCTCGAGCAGGATGCGGTTGCGGGGCTCGATGCCGTGGCTTCGCAGCAGCTCCGAGCGCTGGTGCTCCTCGATGATCTCGGCGGCCGCGGTAGCGACCTCGAGACTGAGCTGCACGTCGCCGAGACGACGGCGTGGCACGATCTCGTGCAGCAGGTCAGCCACGGGTCGGGCGGCATCGTCGCGAGCCAGCAGCTCGGTAGACCCTGCGGTGGTGATCAGCTCGGAGAGCCGATCGGCAACGAGGTGATGCTGGTTGTGACGCTCCTCGACGATGATCGCTTCCACGAGCATGCGGAACCGAGCGACGTCGCCGCGTCGCTGTGCCTCGACGAGGTCGATGACCAAGTCGGACCTCGCCATCGCCCCTCCGTCTGCGCGGTCCTGCTGTCGAAAGAGTACGGGTCACCCCCGTCACTCTTCGTCCACGTGGATCGGGGGCTGGTGCGGCGAGAAGTCGGCGTGCCGGCCCGCGACGGGCCAGACTAGCTGCGTGGACCCGGCCCAAGCCCTGCGGGAGATCGCCTTCCAGCTCGAGCGGACTCGCGAGCCGACCTACCGGGTGCGGGCGTTCCGGCGCGCGGCCGACGTGGTCGGCGGGATGGACGCGGGCGAGCTGACGCGGCGGGCCGCGGCCGGCACGCTCACCGACCTCCCCGGCATCGGGGCCGCCACCGCGAAGGTCGTCACGCAGGCACTCGCCGGCCAGGAGCCGGAGTACCTCACCCGGCTGCGCGGCAACCCGTCGCCGGTGGCCCAGGGCCTCTCCGCCGGGGGCGCGGAGCTGCGCGCCGCGTTGCGGGGGGACTGCCACACCCACTCGGACTGGTCCGACGGCGGCAGCCCGATCCGGGAGATGGCCGAGGCCGCCCGCGGGCTCGGGCACGAGTGGATCGCGCTCACCGACCACTCGCCGCGCCTGACCGTCGCCCGCGGCCTGTCCGCCGACCGGTTGCGCGCCCAGCTCGACGTCGTCGCGGCGCTCAACCAGGAACTGGCGCCGTTTCAGATCCTTACCGGCATCGAGGTGGACATCCTCCAGGACGGATCCCTGGACCAGGTGCCGGAGCTGTTGGAACGGCTGGACGTCGTGGTGGCGAGCGTGCACTCCCACCTGCGGGCGCCGGCCTCGGAGATGACGCCGCGGATGGTGGCGGCGGTGTCCAACCCGCACGTCGACGTGCTCGGCCACTGCACCGGACGGCTGGTGACCGGGCGCGGCCGGCCGCCGTCGTCCTTCGACGCCGACGAGGTCTTCGCGGCCTGCGCGGCGCACGGCACCGCCGTCGAGGTCAACTGCCGCCCGGACCGGCTGGACCCGCCGCGGGCGCTGCTGCGCCAGGCGTGTGCCGCCGGGTGCGACATGGCCATCGACACCGACGCGCACGCCCCCGGGCAGTTGGACTGGCAGCCCTACGGCTGTGAGCGGGCGCAGGAGTGCGGGGTCACCCCGGAGCGCGTGATCAACGCACTGCCGGCGGACGAGCTGCTGGCCCGGTTGCGGGTCGGGTCCAACCGTCAGCGTGGCCGTTAAGCCCCTTCCTCGACCGGGCGGCCCCTTCCCTCGACCGGTCAGCACTCCGAGAGCCCGTGGTGGCTCGGGTCGGCCAGCGTCGGCCCGTCGAGGTCCAGCGCTGTGGCCGGGACCCACCCGGTCGCCGATCCGCCCCCGCCGTCGATCCCCGCCGTGCCTCTGACCCACAGGAGGCTTGTGGTCGGGCTCGCCCCCACCGGGCTCGCCCCCACCGGGCTGCCCGTCGCCCAGCACTGGACGGCGATGCTGGTGCCCGCTGCCAGGGAGGCGATCGCGGGTTGGTCAGCTCCGGCTCCCGCGCGCAGCTCCAGCGGCGCGCTGCCGGCGCGGACGTGGTGGACGGCCGAGGTCGAGCTGGTCGTCGCGAGGGCGTGCGTGAGCCAGAGGACGGCAAGACCGCCGAGGACGAACGCGAGGACGAGCACCCGGAACCGTACAAAAACGATCACCACGACCTCCCCGCCTGGCCGGGCAGTGAAAAGTAACTTGCAGGATGACATATCCTCTCGCAACGTACAAGGAGTAAGAGACGAAATCTCCTGAACAGTGAACTACAGTGACAGGCAGGAGATCAGTTATGGGAATGGGAACGGTTGCCCCGCTAGACTCTCCTGGTGCCGTGGCGGCGGGGCGCGGGCAGAGCGTGAGAAGGGACAGGCGTGCACCTACGGGCCGAGATGCCGGCGGCGAAGATCGCTTCTCGGGGGCTCATGGAACTGCGCATCGCGCGCAAGGTCGCTGCGCTCAGCGGCCTTGCCGGCCCCCCCGACAACTCCGACGACGCCGGCCGTGGTCGCGCCTGGCTCGCCGACTACGGGCTGCTCAGCGTCACCGAGCTGACCCTCGGCGGCCCGCTGGTCGACCCGGCGCCGCCGGTCGGGATCGAGCAGGACGCCGGGGTGTTCGTGCGCGACGGCCGCCGGTTCCGGCACGTCGACGGGGCGGGCATCGACGTCATGCCGATCCCCAACGTCGCGCTGCGCGACTACGGACCGAACACCCAGGCCGCTCTGGTGCTCACCGGCGTGAACAAGGTGCTCGAACCGGTCAGCCGGGCGGTGATCGAGGCCATGGCGGACATCCGGGTGCAGGTCGACAGCCCGCACCTGCTCGTCGCCGTCGCCCAGTGCATGCTGCAGGAGGTCTTCGCCGCGCAGCCGATCCTGCTGCTGCACGGCCTCCAGGCGGCCCGGATCCAACGCACCCTGGTCTGGCCGGACGTCACCCGGTCCGCCTCGCGGTTGTCCCGGGTGGAGTACGGCTGGCCTCGGCCGGAGTGGGCACACCAGCCGATGCACGTGGCACTGATCCGGGAACTGTGGGAGAGCCTGAGCGTCGGCGGTGAGGTCTACGACGCCCAGGGGCGGCTGCGCCTGCCCGAAGACGAGGAGCCGTACCTGCGGGCCAGCCCCCTCGTCGGGTTCGAGCAGAACGAGTCGGTGGCCGTCAACGGCCGCTCCGCGGCTCCCGAGCGGTTGGCGTCGCGGCTCCGGTACCAGAGCGAAGCCTCGCTGCTCGGGCTGCAACAGGGCGTGCCGCACTGCACGATCTCGGTCGTCGACCGGGAGGGGGGGCCGCCCGAGGTCGAGGTGATCGTGCCGAGGCAGCGACAGATCGAGGTGATCCTGGCGATCCTCGGCCATTCCGTCGGGCCGCTGCGACCGAGCCGGCCGGCCCTGGAGGGGCACGCGCTGGCCCTGCCGGTGATCGACGTGGCGAAGTGGTCGGAGAAGGACCTGCTGCACCGAAGGGCCGCGCTGCTCGCGCACCACTACAGTCTGCGGGTCGCCGGCTGGATCGCCGGCATGACCGCCCCCGACCGCCGACGCAGTCGGGACGAGTGCGCCGAGCGCTGTGAGGACCTGCTGCGGGCCGCGGAGAAGCTGCTCGACGAGGACGACCCACTCCGGGACCAGGTCGCGGCGTACGCGCTCGGCTACCGGCAGCAGTACGACTCCAGTTTCGGACGCGGTGGTCAGTCCTACCCGCTGTTGGCCCGGATCATCGACCGGATGACCGACCGGGTCCGCCGGGAGGGCCGGGGCAAGGTCGAATACCTCGAGGTGCTGCCGGTCGTCCTCCACGACCTGAGCTCGGCTTGCTACGACACCGCGCTGGGCATCCGATCGACGCCGAGCGTCGCGACGCTCACGTCCGACCTCGACCGCTGGTGGGAGATCGTGCGTGAGCTACGCCGGGAACTGCTGCCCGACCCGGAGGAGCGCACCTACCTCGACCACGACCATGCCGCGTTCCTGCTGAACCCCGGGAGCGATGACCAGCGGATCCTCACCGGGCTGGACCGCATGGCCGACGTGCTCCGCAGCCGGGAACGGGCGGCCGCGCGCGACGGACGCTCGCTCAGCGTCCGGACCAGCAACGCGGTCTACCTGCGTGGCCTCGCCATGGCGCTGGAGCGGCGGATCGACACCTCCCGGCTCGGCGCCTGGGCCAAGCAGGCGGTCGAGATCGCCGAGAAGCTCGAAGAGCACGAGGAGACCCGGGCGTTCCTCGACCAGCGGGCCGGGCAACGGACCGACGGTGCCCGCAGCTACGACGGCACGGCCCTGCTCCTGCTCGCCACGCTGGCCGACGGCTGGGTGGCGGCCGTGCGCAGCGGGGCACTGTCCGACGGGTCGCATGATCACGCTGTGGACCGGGCGGAGCTGGCCGTCAAGCGGATGTGCGACTACCTGCACTCGCTGCGCCCGGACCCCCGCCATCCCGCGCCGCCCGGCCGGCCGACCTCCCGGGTCGACGACGCGCGTGCCGAGGTGGTCCGGCTGGTCACCCGCCGGTGGGCGGAGTGGGTGGAGGCGAGACGGTGAGACCAGTCGCCCGGCTCGCGCAGATGACCCGCAGCAGCTCGACGGTGAGCGCCCTGACACCGCCCTCGGGGCCGAACCCGGTACACACGGTGGCGCCGGTGAAATCGTGGTCCCGGGTGTAGCCGTTGGGGACCGCGGCGCACGCCAGGCCGGCCGCGGTGGCGGCACGCACCCCGTTGCGGGAGTCCTCGACGGCGACCGCCGCGCTCGCGGGCAGGTCCATCTCGTCGAGTGTCCGCAGGTAGACGGCCGGGTCGGGCTTGAGCTCGGGCACCTCGGTGCCGGTGAGCACGACCTCGAAGGCGCCCGGCCCGAAGAGCGTGTCCACCAGCTCCGAGACCCACGCCCGGGTGCCGGTGGTCGCAACCGCCGTGCGCAGCCCCGCCGCGCGGATCGCGTCGAGCAGTCCGGTCACGCCCGGGCGGGCGGGCAGCGCCGCGGTGCGGACGATGTCGATGAAACGTCGGGTCTTGTCGGCGTGCAGCTCGGTCGCCTTGGCGGCGGCGTCGGCCTCGGACCAACCCCGACCCCGGAGGAAGTGCGCGATGCGGCGGGCTCCGCCGGTGACGTGCAGCAGGTCCCCGTACTCGGCGACGCTCCACCGGTAGGGCAGGCCGGCCGCCGCGAAGGCGTCGTTGAACGCGATCCGGTGACCGTCGCGTTCGGTCTCGGCCAAGGTGCCGTCGACGTCGAAGATCACTGCGCGCAGTGGGCCCGCGGGACTTGGCACGCGCTCCTCCAGGGACGGTACGGGCTCCTCTGAGACCGGCACGCGCTCCTCCAAGGACCGGTACGGGCACCAGGCGATGACACCCTACGGCGTCGGCCGTCGAGTCGACGACGCTCATGGGCGGCCGGACCCTCAGGTCCCATGGGAGCAGCCATCGCCGGAGCCGGGCGCTCACCCGAGTGGAGCCGGGCGCTCACCCAAGTAAGGAGAGGATCTTGTCCAGGTCCGAGGTGCGGGCCGCGATGCCCTCCAGGGCCGCGACGATCGCCCCGTCGGAGCGGTCCCGGTCCTCCCCCACCGCGGCCAGGCCATGCCGCAATGCCGAGACGTGCTCGGCGTGGGTGGCCGCCACGGTGCGCTCGGCGGCGCGCCTCGCCTCCTGGAGGCTGACCTGCAGGGTGGCCCGCGCCCGGCCGAAGGGCCGCGGCACGGCCATCCGTCGCCAGCCCTCCAGCTCGTGCAGCACCTGGCGGCGTCGGATACCGGCGGGGAGCCGACGCTTGACCGCTGCCGAGACCAGCTCCTCCCAGCCGGAGTGGACCGACGCCTCGAAGGAGGGTGGCGTCAGCGCCTCGGGGTCTGGCAGGTCGACGACGTCGGACAGATCCACGCGCAGCAGTTCGCCGGCCGCGCGGCGGGCCTGGGCCAGCTCGGCGTGCAGCGACTCCAACGCCCGGCCCGCGGCCTGGCGCAGCCCGGCGTCCAGCTCGGCACCAGTCGCGGTGTACCAGTCCCGAGCCCGGATCCGGGTCTCTTCGACCACCGTGGACCGGACGTGTTGGGCGAGCTCCTCCGGTGAGCGGTGGCCCCCCTGTTCCGGCAGCTCCGCGAGGACCTGCGCGGCCGCGGACAGCGCCGCGGCGACAGCCTCGTCGTGGGAGTCGTCCAGCCGTCGCCGCAGCCGCCTCGCCTCGCCATGGAGGTGGTCGACCGCGGCCCTGGCCCGCTCCCCGGCGCGATCCACGATCTCCGACAGCGCTGCCCGGGTGCCTGCGCCGTGCTCACCGCGACGACGCAGCAGCTCCTCCTCGACGGCCGCCGCGTCCCGCAGTGTCGCGGCCTCCCGGCGCAGCGCGCGGACCGTGGAGGCCACCGCGAGCGCCCGGCCCTGCGCTTGGAGCTCGCCCTGCAGCCAGGCCGCGAAGACGGCGAACCCGTCGCCGCGGCGCCGCTCGGCCAGCGCGGAGAGCGGGAAGACCGGCACCGCGGCGCCCGACCGGTCGGCGCTCAAGCGGTCGGCGACCACTCGGGTGGTGAACTCGACGACCTCGGCCAGCGCCTCGTCGGGGAGCAGGTCAGCCTTGTTGACCACCACGGCGGCCCGGGAGGCGGTGGCCATCGCAGCGGCCACGAGGTCCACCTCCGCCGCCGAGACCGGCGGGTCGGCGGCCACCACCAGCACCGCGACGTCCAGCGTCGACAGCGCGCGGTGGGCCTCGTCGGTGTTGGCGGCGTGCACCGAACCGGTGCCCGGCGTGTCGACCACCTCGGTGCCGGGCGGCAGGGTGAGGCAGGGCGCGGTGAGCAGCACCCGGTCGACGCCTCGCTCGTTGCCCGGGTTGCCTTTCTCGCTGACCAGCGCCGCGACCGCGTCGAGCGCGATGTCCCCGCTGCGGCCGTCCCGGTAGCGGACCTCGGCCCGCCGCTCAGGCGCCACCGCGACCACCGTGACCACCGAGGTGAGCGGCAACACCCCGGTGGGCAGCAGTGGGGCCGCGAACAGCGCGTTGACCAGGCTGCTCTTGCCGCGCTTTGCCTCGCCGAGCACCAGCACCCTGGCGGTGCCGCGCTCCACCCTTGCGGCCGCGTCAGCCACGGCCGCGCGCCGCTCGACCGGCAGCAGCGGCTCCAGCAGCGCCGCGGCTGCCCGGACCGCCGCGGTTGCCTGGACCGCCGCGGTTGCCTGGACCGCCGCGGTTGCCTGGACCGCCGCGGTTGCCTGGACCGTGGCGCAGCGGGGCACGACGAACCCGTCCGGAGCCATGGGCCTCCTCCTACCGGTTCCGTGCGGCTGGCACGGGTGGCGCGGTAGAGGCCATCAGCGGCTGCGGCGCCGCGGTTGAGGCGAGCCTCATCGCCTGCCCCTCCAGTTTCAGCGGTCACCATCTGACGCGCAACAGCCCGGGTGGCGGCCTCGATGCTCGCAACACCGGAGCGACGCGGCGGGGGTAGCGGCCCCAGCAAGGCCACAGCAAGACCGGGAAAGTCACTTCCCCAGTCCGAGGTCGCCGGGGTCACCGGCGACGCGGGGTTGAGGCCCAGTTCGTCCAACCGCCGACCGGTGGTAGAGGACCCGGATGAGATTGACCGGCCGGCCGGCGACGCACCCCACCGGGAGCTGGTCACGTGCTCTCACCGAGCTGATTCCACCGCTGTCGCTGCTGGTCGCATCGGTCGCACACGCAGCCGCGTTCCTCGCAATGGACCTGACTACGGTGGCCGTTGGCCGGTTGGACCCTCCGTGGGAGGGTGCCGCTCGGTCGGGCCGGCTGCTCGGTCCGTGGAGGTGCGGGCGGCCCGCCGCCGCGCTGTTGCCTCCCGGAGCACGGCGGAGGCGTCCCCGGGCTCGCGGTGCACCGGTCGGTAGGGCACCCTGGCGGGGCCGGCGTGGCGGCGGGGCCCGGACCACAGCGCGGGCGGGGCGTCGAGGTGGGCGGCGAGGGCGTACGCCGCGGCCTCGTAGTTGATCCGCCAACCGCGGAAATGCGGCCAGGCCAGCTCAGCGGTGCGTTCGGATTGCCACCCTGCCCGGTGCAGGTGGGCCACGGCCGTGTCGAACTCGGCCCGGGTCAGGGCCAGCGGGTCATCCGGCTTCGGGTCGGGGTCGATGGGCGCGCCGATGGTGGCGGCGAGGCCGCGCATCGCGCTGTAGCCGACGCGCAGCAGCGGGCGGGCCTCCGAGGGCACCGAGATCGGGTTGAGCGCCAGGTGCAGGGCGGCAGCGTCCAGGACGGCCAGCAGGGAGAGGACCCAGGACCGCAGCGGCACCGGGGACCGGAAGTACAGCAACGAGCGGTGGGTGGTGTGACTCTCGGAAATGTCCGCCGCCCATTCGGCCCAGCGGTCGTATAACCGGGGCAGCTGGTCGAGATTGTCGATCAACTCGTGCCGGGCCAGGACCTCCGGGCCCCACGCGGGCACACCGCCCAGCGACTCGAGCATGGTGACCAGTGTTTCGCGCCGATTGAACGCCGCATACAGGACCGGGAGGTAGGCGATCTGCAGTGCCACGATCACCAGTCCGGTCGCCGCGGCAAGAACCGTCAACGCGACGGGGGCGACGCCAGTAGGGACGTCGAACCCGAGGGTGAACATCGACGATCCGGCCAGTCGCAGCGCTGCCCCCAACGAGCCGGTGAACGGCCACAGCAGCAGCGCGAACCCGGCGAGGGCCAGCAGCAGCCACCAGCCCAGCAGAGTGATCAGAAACGTGGGGGCGGCGAAGGCGGAGATACGGTCACGGGTCTCATACGCCGTAACTCGCGCGGTGAGCGCGCCGAACAGGCCCCGTACCGCGCGGCTGAACAGAGCAGTGAGCGTCGACGGAGCGGCCCGCGGGATCAACACGGTCTTCATCACGCTGCTTGCGGTGCCCAGCACGGTCACGACACCGACAGCGAACCCGATCCACGCCAGTATCGTCACCAGCTTCCTCCCGTCCGTGATCGGCGAGGACGACCGGGAACCGCGTTCCCTCCGTGACGGCCATCCTCGCAGTGGTCCGGCGGACGCCAGGGTTACTCGCGAGGTGCCCACCTGCGGCCCCCGGCGACGTGCTCACCTCGCCGCGGGATCGGCGTCGGCGGGGGACTGTGCGTGCCACCGCATCGCGGGGTCAGCGGCTACGCCGACAGGCCAGCGCGGAAGGCCATCCCCCGCAACTCCCAGCTCACCGCGTCATCGCGCCGGCCCCGCACCCGGACCAGTGCCCGGGCGTGCTGCTCCCGGTAGCCGGCACCGGCGCTGGCGTGGTCGGCCGCTCAGTCAGCCACGTGTACGCGCGGCCGGATGACACGCTCGCCCTGCGCGCCGCGGCCGGTCACAGTCGATCACCGAGCGCGGCGCGGCGGTGCGCTTCGCGGGCGCGCTGTTCGGCTGCGGACGTCGCGTAGCGGCCGACCCTCTCTCGGGAGCGCCACCCGGTGAGCCGCATCAGGTCTTGTTCCTGGTTTCCGGCCGCCAACCAGCGGTGGCGAAGGTGTGTCGGAAGCGGTGCGGGTGCAACCCGGCCACGCCGGCGGCCCTTGCTCATGACCAGCGTGAGGTCTTGCTCGAAGTCCAGGTCGCTCAGGGCGAGCCCGGCCAGATCCCCGCAGCGGGTATCGGTGTCGAGGAACAGTCGGATGATCGCGGTGTCCCGCCGGTTCTCGAACGTGTTGCCCTTGCAGACGTCGAGCAGCGCGGCCAGTTCCTCCTCAGCGAGGATTGGTACCGGCTGTTCGGGGACCTGCGGGGGTCGCATCCGCTCGAATACCGACCGCTCGATCTCGCCTTCCTCGACGAGCCAGCGCCACACCTGCTGAAGTGAGACACCCTCTGTCAAGCTCTGGCTCAGGCGGCGTGTCCGTGGGCTCGGTTGCGGTTGGCGACGTGCACGGCTTCGTCGTAGCGCACGCCCTTGGTCAGGCAGTGCCACAGGATCTCCAACCAGCGGTTGCTCAGTGCGCGCAGCGCGTGTGGTGGCTTTTTCCGGCGGCGATCTTGCTGTCGTAGAACTCGCGTGCCCACACGCTTCGCGTCAGGCTGCAGAACGCCCATTGATGGACTGCGGCCAGCCGGATCCCGGCGGCCTTGGCGCGCACGAGGTAGTCCCGGGTGGGCATCGATGGCGCCGTGAGCGCGCCCGTGACGCGATCAGCAAACTTCTCGGGCCAGCCGGGACGGTTGGTGCGGGCGAACGCGACCAGCTCCTCCCGGGATGCGTTGGCCAGCTCAGACTGGGTGGGCCAGCGCGCCAGCAGCCGCAGCACCGTCGGCGCGCCCAGGTCCTTGCCGGCCAGCGTCAAGGCGGCGGGGTAGGTGGTTTGCAGGTCAGCTCGCAGCCGGTTGAGCAGTCGGCGCTGGTCGCGGGCGGCCCGCTCGTCGTCGCGGGCGATCGCGCGCAGCTCCGCGCCGATCTCTCCGTGCGGGATCAACGTCTTGAGCGCGGCGTGGCGGTCCAGCGCGAAGAGACAGCAGATTCGAGCGTCCTAGCCGTCGTCCTTCTTCCGCGCCGGACCACAACGGCGTGCGACCACGTCCGGGTTGACCGGAACCACGCTGAACCCGGCATCGACCAACGCCCCGACCAGCAACCCATGGCGGGTCTCCAGTACCACCCGAACCTCGCCCGGATCCGGTTCCAGCCGCAGCGCGCGCTCGATCAGCGCACTGACCCCGGCCGGGCTGTGGGCAATACGGAACTGCTCAATCATCCCTTTCTCTTGCGTTCCCAAGGCGATGTCATAGAACTCTTCCGCCCAGTCGATACCCACTCCCAGCACCGATCCTCCTTCCACCACGGCCATGATGCTCGGCGAACCGGGAAAGCGCTGCGTCGTGCTGATGAACCAGTCCTCGCGGGACCACACCCTCCTGGACGTCATGCCTTCGCCGGAACCCGGCAGGGGCGCCGTCTCACGTCAGTCCTCAAGGGACAAGCGCCACAAGCGCTCCCTGCCGGGATCCACCGTGCGAAGGGAAGGTAGAGCCATCAGCGGTAGGTGCGGACGACGGTGGCCGGCGCCAGCCGCCCGCCGCGGCGGGTGTTGGGTCGCTGCGACAGGTGCACCAGGAAGTCCTCCAGGTGCTCGCGGGTGATGGCGCTCGCCGTGGTGGGCATGCCCGTCGCGTCGAGGAAGTCGGCGAGCTGTTCGGCGTCGACGAGGTAGCGCTGCACCGTGGACGGCGCGTGGTTGGTCGCGGGCAGGTGGCGGCGGAAGTCGGGCAGCAGGGCACGCAGTGAGTCCAGCGGGAGGCTGCCGGCCGGTCCGACTGCGGCCGGCTTGCCCAGCTAGTGGGCCGCCTGGGAGTCGAACCCAGAACCCAAGGATTAAAAGTCACCTGCCCCGGGTGCCGGATAGTGCCGGGGAATGACTCCTGGTGCTGGTTGGTGCTGGCCAACGCGGGTGCGCGCCGGTTTCGGGTGTCGCCTTGTGCCGGGTAGTGCCGGGCTCGTACGAAACAGCGGAGCCCGGTGGGAGCCCGGTTCCTGGCTTTCCCCGCCGGGATCAGATGCCGAGGCATCCCAGCAGTGCGCCCACTCGGTCACTGTCCGACGTTTCAACGGTTGCGGTAACGGTTCCGATGCCGACTGGCCGATCACGGCAACCAGCAGCGTCACGAGCGTCACAGGCTTGTTGCTCGTCGACGGCGTGAGACGCTGGTTGAGCCAGCACGATGTAGAGATCATTGGACAACTTTGGATCCTCTCGACGGGTGTATGATGATCCTCCAGCATACTAGAGAGCGAAGAGCCATGTCAGGGCGAGGAGCAGGGCGGCAAAGCTCTCGGTCAGCACCGCGTCGCGTAGCACCGTCAGGCGTGTTCTGACCGTCTCCTCTCCCTCGCCCAGTGACTGAAGGTACTCGTGGGCGGTGGCGCGAAGCAGGGGCGGCGTGCACGTCGCGAGGTGGCGTGCGTCGACGCGGCCCATGCGCGCCTGGGCCGTGAGGACCGAGATGGCTCCTCCGATGGCGAGCACGATCGCTACCACACCCAGGCACCATGTGACGGCGGCTGGGGCATCATGGTGGAAGGCTCGGGCGGCCAGAGCCGACACAACGGCGGTCTCGGCGAGGCCGACGGTCAGTAGTGTGACGGCACGCGATCGGATGCGCTCCAAACCCATCTCCTGATGGTCGAGCATACGGCGACCCTCCTCGATGAGGATCTTCAGGTCGTCATCGGTGAGCGAATCCAGGTTCGTCGTGAACTCGGCTGGCGTGCCGAAGGTCGGGACCCGGACGCCCGGCCAGAACACGGCGGCGACATAGCACAGGTACAGGCGGAACTCCGCCCATCTGCCTGTAATGACCTTCACTCGCCAGCCCGCAACCATCCGGCGAGCGCGGTGCTCACCGCCCCGGCGACCGCATCCGGCAGAAACAGCCATTGGCCACCTGGGTTGAGATCCAGGAACTCCGGTCCCTTGTCGTCCACGACCCAATCCTGGGAGGTGAACCCCGTCCGCAGCGCCGCGGCCAGCGACACCGCGGCACGTTCCACCTCCTTCCACCCGGACGAGGCGCGGAACGAACTGTGGGCTGGCCCGTGCGCGCGCCAGTCCAAGGGCAGACCCGATGCGTCGAGTTCTGCGACCCATGCGTGTTCCGCCACGGTCACCACCCGCAGGTGGACGTGGGTCTGAACGAGTCGTTGGGCCAGGAATGGCGCTTCCAGCAGGTCAACCCCGGCGAGGTCTGCTTCCCAGGTCTCCCGGGCCAACACCACTTGCGACTGGCCGTCCTCGTCGTTGAAGTTACCCGGGCCAAGGGGTTTCAACACGAACGGCTCATCAAGCCGGCGAGACAGTTCACGCCGGTCGCCGCTGACTGCGAACTCAGGCACGCGGATACCGGCGGTGATCGCCGCCCGGTACTGCACGATCTTGTTCTCGGCTGCGAACAGATCATCCACGCCGGTGAGCCACGTGAGGGCCGGGTCACGCACGATGGCCGCCAGCAGCGTGAGCCGAGACGCCAGGACCGCAGCTCGATGGCTGCCCAATCGGACGCCGTGATCCCACCTGGCTGGAGCCAGTCGCCGTATCCACCCCCGGCACGCATTGTCGGTGCAGACGTCGACCCAGTTGCCGGCCACATCCATCAGTGTCGTGCGTGTAACGTCGAGTCGCGTGACGACCGAGGCCAGGTGACCGGCGTCGACCACCACGAGACCCGGCGCATGCAGTCGCTCAACGACTGACTGGACGTGCGGATCGTCCCGATCACCGACCACGATCCCATATGCGGGACGATTCAAGGTGCAACCGATTCGAGTAGCAGACCGACCCGTCCCTCGTTGGTGGTCTCCGGGACCTTGGTGATCACCGTTTGGGGAACACCATGCGAGCGGTCGGACGTACACAGCGGAGTCTCTCCGCCGGCATCAGGTGGCGCGGGCGGTCTCACCGGCTCTGCAAGACGTTGATAAAGCTCCATCTCCGCTCGCTCTCCTGCATGTGTGGACCTGTCGTCGGTCATCGTCTCGCCCGGCCGGTCGTCAAGGCTGGCCGACACTCCGTGCGGACCAGATGGCCAGGTCGCCACGTGTGGTTGATGACGAGGTTTCCGGCCGCAGTCGGGGAACGACGGCCCCGCCCAAGCCCAGCAGGCGCCGTGGTCGGGTCGAGTTCTATGAGGATCACCTCCCGTGCCACATGCGGTCCCAGCGTCGTCCATGTCGGCCAGGTGACGTGACCATCATGGCGTCCGCGAGCCCTTGACAGAGCCCGCCGCATCTTTCGAACCAATTTCTTTGCCGGCTATGTGTTGTGGTGGTGGTCGAGGGGTTGGTTCCAGACTAGTGCTTTGTATTGGAAGAGGAGGTGGTTGGTGAGGAGGCGGATGTCGCGGGGGATGTTTTGTAGTTCGTTCCAGTGGCGGTGTGTGTTGGCGCCGAGGTCCCAGGTGCCGCTGGTCCAGTGGCAGAGGTCGACGAGTTGGTTGAGGTCGTGGGCGAAGTCTCCGGTTCTGGGGGTGCGGGTGCGCCAGTGTCGGTCGGTGATGGCGTCCATGAGGTAGCCGAGGCTGAGGATGCCGACGCCGTGCATGAGGCGGGAGCGTCGGGGGGGCAGGCCCCAGGCGTGGGGGAACACGGCGCGGACGGCGCTCCAGTAGTCGGTGAGGAGGGTGAGCATGGCCTCGGCGTCGCCTTCTCCGGTGTCTGGGTCGCGGTATCGGTAGAGGGCGCCGTCGGTGAGACTGTTTTCCAGCATACGGAGGATGGAGTTGTCTTTGATGAGGCCGTCGGGGTTGGTCGGGGTGTGGATCAGGTGATGCAGGGGTGAGTTGGGGTCGTGGTTGAGTCGGTTGAGGAGGTAGGCGGGGAAGCGGCGGAGTTGGAGCGCGGGTGGCAGGGTAGCGGTGGTGGTGGGTAGGAGTTCGTGGATGAGTCCTTTGGGTAGTGGTTTGGTGGAGTTGACGAGGATGAATTGAGCGCGTTGGTCGGCGTCGGAGTTTGTGATGAACGCGGTGACGCAGATGGGGAAGGAGCCGATGCGGGCGTCGCGGATCGCCGCGCAGCGTTGTTGACCGTCGACGATCCAGCCGGGTTTGTCCTCGTCGGGGCAGTCTGGGTCGATGGGGATGACGAGAGTGCCGGGGCGTACGTATTCCTGCGCCGTTGGACAGTCGTGGGGTTGGAAGGTGACGCGTTTGTCGAAGGCGACGACGAGCGCGTTGGGGATCATGGGGGCGGGTGATTCGAGGTAGGTGCGGATGGTGGTGATGTGGGAGAGGACTTCGGGGCGCTGGTAGCCCTGGATGTGGGCGGCGCCGTCGCGGTGGATACGGGAGATGGTGGTGAACAGCGGCAGTTGTTTGCCGTCGACGGCGAAGCTGTAGAGGGTGCGGTGCGGGCCTTGGTGGACTTCGAGCGCGGGCAGTCGCAGTTCGGGTCCTGGGTGGAGGGTGGCGTGCTGGTCGTGGCGGTGGGGGTCGGTCATGCGGCGCTGCCCTCCTTCAGTGCGCGTTGGAGTCGCTGGTTGAACACGTACAGGTTGTGGAAGCCGCGTCGTTTGTTGCGTTCGGAGCCGCGGAACAGCGCGACCTCGACGCCGGCCTGTTCGCAGATACCGCAGGGGCAGTGGCGCCAGGGGCGGTCCTGCAGGATCTCGCGGTAGTCCTTGGTGCGGTCCTTGCGCCCGTCGCAGAGTTCGTCGTAGGCCCGCAGCACGCCCAGCGCGGTCGAGATCGTCACGGTTCCGGCGTCGCAGCAGCGGATGGCGTTCAGGCAGGCGTCTTCGAGCCTGGTCGCTTCGTCCTGGCTGATCTGGCCGGCGCGGATGCGGTTCTTGAGTTTGTAGTTGCCGTCGACCTGGGGGACGCGCAGGGCGGTGTAGGTGCGGTCTGCGCTGTGGAAGTTGTCCCGATCATCTTTGAATGATTGTTGAAAAGCCGAGGTGGAGTCGAAACTGGACACCCCGCAGGCGGTGAACGCCTCGACGTTCTCGCAGCGGGTGATGCCCAGGAGGTGCAGTTGGGTGGTGGGTTGGCGGATCTGCTCGATCGCCTGCAGGCAGGCGAGGATTTCGTCGGTCTTCCGCGGCGCCATGCCACCGATGGCGACCCGGTGGTAGCCGATGGTTTGCAGGGCGTGAACGGCGGTGGCGTAGGAGGTGGGGCTCCAGCCTTGGGCGACGCCGACCGGTGCGAAGCGGGCTCGTCTGCTCCGGTGGCGGGTGAGGAACTCGGCGGCCAGGTCCAGGGTCAACTGCTGCCGTCGCCGCCACTCGGCCAGGTGGGGATGGCCGGGGTGGTGGTCGGCGTTCGGGTCGTAGTCAATGATGACGTGGTCGACGGAGATGCCCAGGTCGAAGCCGCATTCGGCGTAGAAGTCGATGACCTCATCCGGGGTGTAGGGGGGGATGTCGTCGCGACGGTAGGTGAAGGCCCCGCAGTCGCCGAGGGTGGCGATCCGCGGGCCGGGTGCCTGGTCGAGGCGGAAGAACTCGCGGACGCCGACGCGGTAGAGGCGCTGCTGTTGGGACAGGGTGTACTTGCCGGTGGTGCCGGGCAACCCGTCGACGATGGTCTTGGACACCAGCAGCCCGTCGAAGGGTGGCCGGCGCAGCGCCTCATGGGCGTAGTGGTCGTCGCGTTGCCGGACCCGGAAGATCGACCGTTGCTCGGTGAGGAAGTCGAAGCTGGGATCGATCTGGTCTTGGCTGTCGGGGAAGAAGAACTTCATCGCCTGCCCGCCTTGGCCGCCACGTAGACGCGGATCAGGTAGTTGGACAGCTCGTTGGTGTGACGGGGCACGTTCTGGATCTCGTTCCACCGCAGGTTCAGACCGTCCCACACTCCGCTGGTCCACCGGCAGTGCGGCGCGAGGAGGTGCAGGTCGGCGCGGACCTGCTCGGCGGCCTCATCATGGCGGGGGTCGCTGGTGGCCATGATGCGGTCCATCACCCGGCCCATCGCCCGGATCCCGGCACCGTGCATCAGTCGGCTCTGCGACGCTGGCTTGGCCCACGCCGCCGGGAACGTCTCCTTGACCGAGGTCCAGTACAGCAGCAGCACCTGCCACAGCCCGGCGAAGTCGGTCTCCCCGCTGGTGATGTTGCGGTAGGGGAACAGGCACCCCGAGGGAGAGGTGAGGCTTTCCTGCAGCATGCTCACGATGCTGGTGTCGGTGACCACTGCCTGTCGCCGAGCTTCTCCCTTCACGGAGGATCGGCGAACCAACCCACGAAACGGCGAGGCCAGGTGGGTGTTGAGCAGGTCGCACAGCGCCGACGGGGTCTGGCGCAGGGCCAGCCGAGGCGGCAGCGGGCTACTGATGGTGGGGAGCAGTTCGGTGACCAGGCCGCGGGGGAGCGGTTTGGTATTGTTGATCCGCAGGAACTGGTCCCGTTGCAGGTCGACGGTATCAGCGATGAAGGCGTTGACCGGCACCGGCAGATCCTGGCGGTGGGCCTTGGCCAGGGCCAGCGCCCGCTGCTGGCCGTCGACGATCCAGCCGGGTTTCGGCGTGCCGTTGACCGGCAGCGGGATCTCCAACAACCCACCCGCGGCGGTGCCGTCGCTCGCGTGAGGGCCGCGACTGCTGATGAACCGCACCGTCGACGGCAACGCGATGATGATCGGGTTGGGGAAGATGACGTGCTCGCTGTCGAGGTAGTCGGTGATCTCCTGGACGTGGCGGCGCACCTCGGGGCGCTGGTAGCCGATGAGGTCCCCGCTCTGGTCACGGGCGACCCGGGAGATGTCGGCGATCTGCAGGATCTCCCGCGCGGTCAAGCTGAACACATACAGCGGACAGTCCGGGCTCTGGACGACTTTCAGCGCGCGGCGGGTGAGCACGGTGGCCGGACGAGCGGTCATGGCCTCACCTGCTTGACATCTCGGAACAGGCGAGCGAACCGGGACTGCTCACACGCCCGACCGCCATCGCGCAACTCACGCAGCAGGCGGGTGTGGTTGGCCGCCGGGTCGGCCTGCAGGTGCGCGCGGATGAAGGCGTGAAGTTCGCCGTCGCTCATCGGTTGGCGCCCGTAGCGGGTCAGTGGGGGCTGGGCGGCGGCCAGCCGCGCGAGGTGATCCTGCATGCCGGCGTGGTCGAGGATGCCCGCGGTGAGCAGGTGCTCGGCGATGCGCACGTTGAGGGAGGATCGGGTACCGCCCAGGTGGTGCTGCAGGCGGGCATCGGCCGGCAGCATCAACCCGGCCACCTCGCCGCCCGGACGACCGGCACCGACGGAAATGATGCTCACCCCGGCGGGCCGCAGCCGAGCCGCCGCGGCGAGCACGTCCGCCCGGCAGGCCCCCAGGTACGGCGCCGACAGCACCAGCAGCAGCCGGACGTGCGCGGCGACGGCGGCGAGTTCGGCGAGGCAGCGTGGCTCGTTGCCGTTGCCGGGTCGCGGGTGGTCGGCCAGGCCGGCCCACCAGGCGGCCGCGCCGCGGCGACCGCCCGGCACCCGGTCCGGGTGCGGGCCGGCGAAGGTGGCCGAGTAGGACCGGATCGGCGCATCCGCGGGGATCAGGCCGTAACCAGCCGAACACACCCACAACCGAACCCGGCCGCTCGCATCGGCGCGGCAGAGTCGCTTGGCGATGCTCCAGTGCTCACCCGCGTAGAGTTCGACGGCCGGAACCGTCGGCTCCACCGACTCCTGCAAGCACCGAATCCACTCCTTCAGACGAGTGTTGATCCCGGCGCCGGTCACCGCGCGCAAGCGGTGCGCGGCGGGCACCGGTCGGGTCTTGCGGTGCGAGCAGGTCACCACCACGTGCACGCTGCTCACGTCCATGCCGCACCACCCGCGAGGGTGTCGTAGCGGGGTGGCCATTCCAGTCGGGCGTAGGCGCCGTGGTTGTGGATGCTCTCCTCGGTGACGGCCGCCACCCCGAACCGCTCGATCCGTTCGTCGTCGCGCAGTCGGGCCGCGACCGCGCGGACCATGTCCTCCACGAACACCGGGTTGTCGTAGCCGGCCATGGTCACGTGGCGCTCGTCGCTGCGCTTGAGCAGCGGGTAGACCGGGCTGGACGCCGACGCTTCGGCGATGTCGACGAGTTCCTCGATCCACACCAGCGCGAACCCACCCTCCCCGTCCCGGACCGGCCTGACCTGCACGGTGAGATAGCCCCGCTGGTTGTGCGCCCCATAGTCGCTGATCGCTTTGCTGCACGGGCAGACGCTGCTCACCGCCACCCGCACCGACAACTCGAAGGCCATGCTGCCCGGCGCTGCGGTGGCGGTGAAACTGCAGGCGTAGTCCATCAACGCGGTGGCGCCGCTGACCGGGGCCGCGCGGGGCAGGAAGTAGGGGAACGCCACCCGCAGATACGCTGTTCGGCTGTCTAGTCGCTGCTGCATCTGCGCCAATACCGTAGGGATCGTGCGCTGGATGAGTTCCCCGGCGTGCTCGCCCAGCAATTCGACGAACCGGCTCAGGTGGGTGCCTTTCACCTCGGCCGCCAGCCCTACGGCCAGGCTGATCTCGGCGATGGTGTCCTGCTTGGCGTGCTGGCGGTCCCACACCGAGATCGGGTATCGCAGGCCGGTGATGCCCACCTCATCCAGCGCGATACCCCGATGATCGGGCCAATTCTGGACGTCTTCCAGGATCACGCCGGCTCCCCCCGGTAGGCGACCCCGGACGTGCAGGTCTCCCGCACGACGACCGCGGACAGCGGCAGGGTGGGCGCCAGCCGATCCCAGATCCAGCGGGCCAGGTTCTCGCTCGTGGGGTTGGCCAGCCCGTCGACCTCGTTGAGGTAATAGTGGTCCAACTGATCCCCCACGCGCGCGAACGCGGCTCTGACGTCCGCGAAGTCGATCACCATCCCGGTGGTGGGATCGACCTCGCCGCCGACGTGGACCTCCACCCGGTAGGAGTGGCCGTGCAACCGGCCGCACTTGTGCCCGTCCGGCACGTGCGGCAGGCGGTGCGCCGCTTCGAAGCTGAACTCACAGAAGACGTCCACTAGGGAATCCCCAGGTACTTGTGAGTTTGCAGGCTCAGCCGCCACTGCGGATGCGCCAGGCAGTACTCCACCGCCCGGCGGGTGTTGGCTTCCCGGTCCGGCCCGTCCATCGGTTGCAACCACAACCGGCCGAACTCCAGGTGCTCGAAGTCCTCCGGGCCGGCGCCCTCCTGCGGGTACACCAGTTTCAGCTCATCCCCCCGCCGCAGCACCACCTCGGTGCCGGCCTTCGGGCTCACGCAAATCCAGTCCAACCCCGCCGGGGCTGGCCGGGTGCCGTTGGTCTCCGCCGCCACCGCGAACCCGGCGTCATGCAGCGCACCCACCGCCGACTCGTCCAACTGCAGCAGCGGTTCCCCGCCGGTGCACACCACGTACCGCCGCGCGGCCGGGTGCGGCAACCCCGCCCACGCCGCGGTCACCGCCGCCGCCAGATCGGCCGGGGTGCGGAATCGGTCTCCCCCCGGCCCGTCAGTACCGACGAAGTCGGTGTCGCAGAACCGGCAGATCGCGCGGGCGCGGTGCCGCTCCCGCCCAGTCCACAGGTTGCACCCAGCGAACCGGCACAACACCGCCGGCCGCCCAGCCTGCCCACCCTCACCC
>JAVKSM010000035.1:0-25202 GCA_039583705.1 Pseudonocardiaceae bacterium | reverse complement strand
CTCACCGAACGGTTCGCCCGGGATCACTCCGACGCGCGGACGGGCTACCTCGAAGCGCTCGAAAGCTCCCGCTACCATGCCCTGCTCGACGCCCTGCACGGCCTGGATGCGGACCTTCCGCTGACCCGCAAGGCGAGCAAGCGGGCCACCGCCTTCCTGCCGGGGGCGGTCGGGAACGCCTACGGTGACCTGCGCCGGGCCGTCGAGGTGGCCGAGCACACCGACCTGGGCCCCGGACGCGATCGTGCATTGCACGCGGCGCGGAAGAAGGCCAAGCGGGCCCGCTATGCCGCTGAGGCGGCCGAGCCGGTCCTGGGCAAGAGCGCCCGGCGGCTTGCCAAGAAGATCAAGAAAGTGCAGGGGCTCCTCGGCGAGCACCAAGACAGCGTGGTGGCCCGGCAGTTCCTCCGCGAGCTCGGCGCCAGTGGTCACCTCGTCGGCTGCAACGGCTTCACCTACGGCCTCTGGTACGCCGAGGAGCGGCAGGCTGCCCGCGATGCCGAGACCGCGCTGCGGCCGGCCTGGCGCAAGGCGTCGAAGGGCCGCTACCACCGCTGGACGGGTGTCTGAGGCGGGAGTGCCGAGCAGACGGAGGACGGCATGACAGCCGAGGACGTCGACGCGGTCGTCGTCGGGATGGGCCCCGGAGGTGAGGCCGCCGCGACCCAGCTCGCCGCGGCGGGCCTTTCCGTGGTGGGCATCGACGCCCGGCTGGTCGGCGGCGAATGCCCCTACTACGGCTGCGTCCCCACGAAGATGATGGTCCGGGCCGCTGACCTGCTGGCGGAGGCGCGTCGGGTCCACGGCATGGCCGGCGACGCGACGCCGGCCCCGGACTTCACCCCGGTGGCGGCCCGGATCCGGGACGAGGCCACCGACAACTGGGACGACACCGTCGCGGTCGACCGCTTCGTGGACGCGGGCGGCCGGTTCGTCCGCGGCCGGGCGATCGTGACCGGACCCCGTGCCGTGCACGTCGACGGTCAGGACTTCACCGCCCGCCGCGCGCTCGTCCTCAACCCCGGGACCGAGCCGGCCGCGCCCCCGGTGCCCGGGCTGGCGGGCACCCCGTACTGGACCAACCGGGACGCGGTCGCGGTACCCGCCGAACCGGCCTCGCTGACCGTGATCGGCGGCGGGACGGTCGGGGTGGAGTTCGCGCAGGTCTTCGCCCGCTTCGGCTCCCGGGTCGCCGTCGTCGAGGTCGCGGACCGGCTGCTGCCCTCCGAGGAACCCGAAGTGAGTGACCTGCTCGCCCGGGTCCTCGCCGCCGAGGGCCTGGACGTACGGACCGGAGCGGTGGTGCACCGCGTCGACCACGGCGCGGACGGGTTCACCGTCCACACCGGCGACGGGGAGCTGCGGGCCGAGCGGCTGCTGGTGGCCACCGGACGCCGCAGCGACCTGGCCGGGCTCGGCGTCGCGGCGCTGGGGCTCGACCCGGACGCCCGTTTCCTGGACCCCGACGAGCGGATGCGGGTCGCTGACGGCGTCTACGCCATCGGCGACGTCACCGGCAAGGGCGGCTTCACCCACGTCTCGACCTACCAGGCGACGATCGCGGTCCGGGACATCCTCGGCCGGCCCGGGCCGGGCGCGCAGTACCACGCGGTGCCACGGGTGACCTTCACCGACCCGGAGATCGGCGCAGTGGGACTGACCGAGGCGCAGGCGCGCGAGCGCGGCATCGACGTGCGGGTGGCGCTCACCGAGATCCCGGCCTCGGCGCGCGGCTGGATCCACAAGGCGGGAAACCGCGGTTTCCTCAAGCTCGTCGAGGACGCATCCAGCGGGCTTCTGGTCGGCGCGACGTCGGCCGGCCCGACCGGCGGCGAGGTGCTCGCCGGCCTCGCGGTCGCCGTGCACGCCCGCGTCCCCACCGAGCGGCTGCGTTCCATGATCTACGCCTATCCGACGTTCCACCGGGCCATCGAGGACGCGCTGGGCCGACTGTGACCATGCCTGCCGCTACCTCTGCACTTTTGCCAGCCGGTAGACATCGGCCTGGTGGTTCGAATGCATGGCAACGACCTCGCGCAACATTTCCTGATCCAGGTCGGCGACAAGTTCATGTTGGCCAGGCGTCTGGCGGAAAGGACAGGTAGCTGTTTTCGCGGGGGGCGACGTGATTACCCGTGGGGGGCGCCGAGCGGCCGGCGGTGTCGGTGGCGCCCGCTACCCTCGCCGGGACGCCGACAGGAGGACGCCATGACCGTTCCGTATCCGCTGAGCTACGCCCGCTACGCCGAGGCGTTGCGGGCGCAGGCGGCGGCGGTTGCCGACCTGGTCGGTGCCGCCGACCCGGACCTGCGGGTGCCGACCTGCCCGGACTGGACGCTCGCACAGCTCACCAGGCACCTCGGGCGGGCACACCGCTGGGCTGGCGCGCTCGTGGCGCAGCGGGCCACCGCGGCGGTCGACTCGTCCACGCTGGAGGACGCGGAACTGCCGCGGGACGCCGAAGGGCGCGCCGAGTGGGTGCGGGCGGGCGCCACACGCCTGATCGACGCCGTGCGGGAGGTGGGGCCGGACACGCCGGTGTGGACCTGGACGCCGGACGGGAAGGCCGGCTTCTGGCTGCGCCGCATGACCCACGAGACCGTCGTGCACCGGATCGACGTCGTGCTCGCCCTCGGCGGCGAGCCGGTCACCGGCGACCTCGAGCCAGACCTGGCGGCCGACGGGATTTCGGAGTGGTTGGGCATCCTCTCGCTGCCCGCCCCGGCCCACCGGCCGGATCTGGCGGCGCTGCGCGGTGAGGGCCAGGTGCTGCACTTCCACGCCACCGACGAGGGGCTCGGCCAGCAGGGGGAGTGGATGGTGGTGCGCGGGCCGGAGGGGGTGTCGTGTCGGTACGGCCACGGCAAGGGCGACGTCGCCGTCCGGGGCCCGGCCGACCGGCTCCTGGCGGTGCTCGTCCGGCGGTCGTCGCCGGCCGCCGCCGGGCTGGAGGTGCTCGGCGACGCCGGGCTGCTCGACCACTGGCTGGAGCACACCCGGTTCTGACCGCCCGCACCGGTCGTCGCCGGCCGCTACCTGGTCAGCTCGTTGCTGGGCCGAGAAGATGCCGAGCTGGGGTACTTGGGGCCGGACCGGGCATGCGGCATGGGCACACGGCGGCGCAGCCGGTAGCGTCCCCGGCGACACCGCAGCCGTGTCACCAGCAGGACCGCCGGCCGTCGAGGTGGGGAAGTGGGATCAGTGGGCACCAGCATCGCCGAGCTCTTCGCGTTGGTCGTCGTGGTCGTGGTGATCGTCAAGTACGTCGTGCCCCCGATCAGGCGGATCATGCGGAAACGCCAGGACCTCGTCCGCAACCAGGTCGCGGAGAGCCTCGCCGCACACGAGCGGCTGAGGGCCGCCGAGCGGCATTACCGCGAGGCCCTGGACGAGGCCAGGGCGGAGGCGGCCAGGATCCGCGACGACGCGCGGGCTGACGCACAGCGCATCGGCGAGGAGATGAAGGAGCAGGCCCGCCGTGAGGTGGAGCGGATCCGGCAGCGGGGCGAGGAGCAGCTGGCCAGCCAGCACCAGCAGATCGTCCGCGAGTTGCGGACCCAGCTCGGTGCCCAGGCGGCCGCGCTGGCCGAGCGCATGGTCCGGGAGTCGCTGGCCGACGAGCGGTGCCGGTCAGGCACGGTCGACGCGTTCCTCGGCGACCTGGAAGGAATGCAAGAAATGTCCGTACCTGAGCACTCGGCGTCCTGACCCGGCCCTGTCCCGACACGGCTCCCCGCGCCGCGTCGTCAGCCCGACCCACGGCCCCACCGACGCCCTGTCCAGTCTAGGATTCCCCGGGAGCGGGCCGTCGGCATCAGCCAGCGGGCCTCTCCGCGCAGGCCCGCAGGCAGGACCAGGAGGCACCAGTGACGGCCGTCGCCCCCAAGCCGATCGCCACGCGCCCCTACCCCGCCCGCCGGTCGCCGAAGGGTTCGTGGTTCGTGCGCATGCTGCACACGACGGACCCCAAGGACATCGCCTACCTGTACATCGTCACCTCGTTCGGCTTCTTCATGGCCGGTGGCGCCATGGCGATGCTCATGCGGGCGGAGCTGGCCAGGCCGGGGATGCAGATCCTGTCGACCGAGCAGTACGACCAACTGTTCACCATGCACGGCACGATCATGTTGCTGCTCTACGCGACGCCGATCCTGTTCGGGTTCGCCAACTACATCGTGCCGCTGCAGATCGGGTCGCCGGACGTGGCGTTCCCGCGGCTCAACGCCTTCTCCTACTGGCTGTTCCTGTTCGGCGGCCTCATCGTGCTGTCCGGGTTCATCACCCCCGGCGGGGCGGCGGACTTCGGCTGGTTCGCCTACACCCCGCTCTCCGACGCCGTGCACAGCCCGGGCGTCGGCGGCGACCTGTGGGACGTCGGGCTGATCGTCGCCGGCCTGGGAACGATCCTCGGCGCGGTCAACTTCATCACGACGATCGTGTGCCTGCGCTGTCCCGGCATGACGATGTTCCGGATGCCGATCTTCTGCTGGAACATCCTCGTCACCGCCATCCTCGTCCTGCTGGCGTTCCCGGTCCTCACCTCGGCACTGATGGGGCTGGAGGCCGACCGGCACCTCGGCGCGCACGTGTTCGACCCCGCCAACGGCGGGGCGATCCTGTGGCAGCACCTGTTCTGGTTCTTCGGCCACCCCGAGGTCTACATCGTCGCGCTGCCGTTCTTCGGGATCGTCACCGAGATCTTCCCGGTCTTCAGCCGCAAGCCGCTGTTCGGCTACAAGGGCCTCATCGGCGCCACGATCTCGATCGGTGCGCTGTCGGTGGCCGTGTGGGCCCACCACATGTACGCGACCGGAGCGGTGCTGCTGCCGTTCTTCTCCTTCATGACGTTCCTCATCGCGGTGCCGACCGGCGTGAAGTTCTTCAACTGGATCGGCACGATGTGGAAGGGTCAGCTCACGTTCGAGACGCCGATGCTGTTCTCGATCGGCTTCCTCGTGACGTTCCTCTTCGGTGGCCTGACGGGCATCCTGCTGGCCAGCCCGCCGCTGGACTGGCACGTCTCGGACAGCTACTTCGTCGTCGCGCACTTCCACTACGTGCTGTTCGGCACGATCGTGTTCGCGACCTACGCCGGCATCTACTTCTGGTTCCCGAAGATGACCGGCCGGATGATGGACGAGCGGCTCGGCAAGTTCCACTTCTGGACGACGTTCATCGGGTTCCACGGCACGTTCCTCGTGCAGCACTGGCTGGGCAACGTCGGGATGCCGCGCCGCTACGCCGACTACCTACCCACCGACGGGTTCACCACGCTCAACACCGTCTCCACGATCTTCGCGTTCGTGCTGGGCGCCTCGACGCTGCCGTTCATCTACAACGTCTTCCGCAGCTACCACTACGGCGAGGTCGTGACGGTGGACGACCCGTGGGGCTTCGGCAACTCCCTGGAGTGGGCGACGAGCTGCCCGCCGCCGCGGCACAACTTCACCGAGCTGCCCCGGATTCGTTCCGAGCGGCCTGCCTTCGAGTTGCACTATCCGCACCTTTCGGAGCGACTCCGGCTGGAGGCGCACGTCGGTGCGGCGCAGCCGGCGCCCTCCGAGCGCGCGGCCAAGGCCGCCGGCCCGGAGGCCCTACCCGGCGAGGACCCGCGCGAACGGTGAGTCCTGCTGCTCCGCGGGGGTCGATCGGGCCTGAGACGACCCAAGAAGCACGGAAGTCGAACCGTGGGTGAGCTCCGAGAGCCGCAGCGGCAGGACGGCACCGTCCTGATCACGGTCACCGGACCGGACCACCCCGGGGTGAGCTCGGCGCTGTTCGCCGTGCTCAGCAGCCACGGAGTCGACCTGCTCGACGTCGAGCAGGTCGTCATCCGGGGTCGGCTCACCTTGGGCGTGCTGCTGCGGACGACCGGGGACGGCGGTTCGTTGCGGTGGGCCGTGCAGCGCGTCATGGGCGACGCAGGGATGACCGTCGACGTCGAGCTGGGGGCGGCGGCCGAAGGGCCGGCGTCCAGCTCCAGCCACGTCGTCGTGGTGCTCGGGCGGCCCGTCACCGCCCGCGGCTTCACCGAGGTCGCCCGCGGGCTGGCCGACCTACGGACCAACATCGACGCGATCCGGAGGGTTGCCGACTATCCGGTCACCGGGCTGGAGCTGGAGGTCTCGCTGCCGGCGCTCGACCCGCCGTCGGATGCCGAGCTGCGCTCGGTGCTCGTCGCGGCGGCCAGCCGGGCCGGGGTGGACGTCGCGGTGCAGCGGGGTGGGCTGGCCCGGCGGGCCAAGCGCCTCATCGTGTTCGACGTCGACTCGACGCTCATCCAGGGCGAGGTCATCGAGATGCTCGCCGAGCGGGCCGGCTGCGCCGAGGCGGTGGGCACGATCACCACCTCGGCCATGCGCGGTGAGCTGGAGTTCGTCGAGTCGCTGCGGCGGCGGGTGGCTCCACTGGCCGGGCTGCCTGCCACCGTGCTCGACGAGGTGGCCGAGGCCGTCGAGCTGACGCCGGGTGCCCGCACGACCGTCCGCACCCTCAAACGGCTGGGCTTCCGCTGTGGTGCCGTGTCCGGAGGCTTCACCCCGGTCGTGGCGCGGCTGGTGGGCGAGCTGCGCCTGGACTACGCCGCGGCCAACGAGCTGGAGGTGCTCGACGGCCGACTCACCGGGCGCCTCGTCGATCCGGTGGTCGACCGGGCCGGCAAGGCCGCGGCGCTGCGGCGGTTCGCGAGCCGCTTCGACGTGCCGCTGGAGCAGTGCGTCGCCGTCGGCGACGGGGCCAACGACATCGACATGCTCGCCACCGCGGGGTTAGGCGTCGCGTTCAACGCCAAGCCGGCACTGCGCGAGGTGGCTGACACCGCGCTGTCGGTGCCCTACCTGGACGCCGTGCTGTTCGTGCTCGGGGTGACCCGAGACGAGGTCGAGCTCGCCGACGCCGCCGATGGAGTGCTCCGGCGGGTGCCGATCCCGTGAACGACGACCGGGGACGACGACCTGTCTCACGGTGTCGGCGGTAGCCGGTCCGAGGTGAGTCGGCGCAGGGCGGCGCGGACGGCGTCCGGGTCGGTCGTGGTCCAGAACGGCGGCAGCGAAGCGCGCAGGAAGGCGCCGTAACGCGCGGTCGCCAGCCGCGGGTCGAGCACGGCCACCACCCCGCGGTCGCTGACACCGCGCAACAGGCGGCCGGCGCCTTGGGCGAGCAGCAGGGCGGCGTGGGTCGCCGACACGGCGAGGAAGCCGTTGCCTCCCTGGGCGGCCACCGCGCGCTGGCGGGCCGAGACCAGCGGGTCGTCGGGCCGCGGGAACGGGATCCGGTCGATGAGCACCAGTTGCAGCGCCGGACCGGGCACGTCGACGCCCTGCCACAGCGACAGCGTGCCGAACAGGCAACTGCCCTCGTCCTGCGTGAACCGGCGCACCAGCAAGGGCGTGGCATCCTCGCCCTGGCAGAACAGGGTCAGCTCCGGGCGCCGCTCGCGCAACGCCGCGGCCGCAGCCGTCGCGGCCCGCATCGATGAGAACAACCCCAGGGCTCGGCCGCCGGACGCCATGACCAGGCCCTCGACCTCGTCCAGGTAGGGCGCCGCGAGCTCGCGGCCGGGCGGCGGCAGGTGGCGGGCGACGTAGAGGATCCCGCTGCTGCGGTGGGCGAACGGCGACCCCACGTCCACACCGGTCCACCTCGGCCCGTCCGGCGGTCGGTCACCGTCGGTCGCGCTGACCGGGCTGGTCGGCTGCGGCGCCACCATCGGCGGGAGCCCCCATTGCTTGGCGAGCGGGTCGAACGAGCCACCCAGCGCCAGCGTCGCCGAGGTGAGCACCACGGTCGCGTGGCCGAACAGCTGGTCGCGCAGCAGCTCGCCGACCGACAGCGGCGCGACCCGCAGCACCGGAGCCTCGTCGGCGCCGGGCGTGGCCAGCCACACCACGTCGCGGCGAGTCGCCGGATCCTCCTCGGCGAACGCCGCCAGCAGCCGCTCGGCGACCTCACTCACCTCGTCCACCAGTGCCAGCGCGAGCCGCCGCGCGATGGCCCGCCCAGCGTCCTCGCGACCCCCCGGCTCCAATACGGCCGACCCCAGGCTGGTCCGGCAGGCCGAAGCCGCGTCCCTGGCCGCCGTCAGCGCCCCGCCGACCGCCGCCGGCAGCGTGTCCCACAGCCCCGGCGGTGCCCCGCGGAGCACCGCCGCGAGCCCTTCCCCGGCTTCCAGAAGCCGGTCCAGGACGGGCTGTCTGACGAGCCGGCCGCAGCGGCGGGCAGCGGCAGCCAGGTGGCTCGCGGTGAGCTCTCCGGTGGCGACCGCGGTGACCCGGTCCACCAGCCCGTGCGCCTCGTCGACGACGACCACGTCGTGCTCCGGCAGCACGGCCCGGTCCTCCAACGCGTCGATCGCCAGCAGCGCGTGGTTGGTCACCACGACGTCCGCCTGCCCGGCCGCGGCCCTCGCCTTCTCGGCGAAGCAGTCCAGCGCCACCGGGCAGCGCGCCGCTCCCAGGCACTCCCGAGCCGAGACCGACACCTGCCGCCACGCCTGGTCGCCCACGCCAGGCACCAGTTCGTCCCGGTCACCGGTCTCGGTGCGCTGTGCCCACTCGTGCAGCCGCGCGACCTGCCGGCCCAGCGCTGAGGCCGGCACCGGGTCGAACAACGCATCGCCCGCCCGACCGGCGTCCTCGCCGACCCCGCCGTGCAGCCGGTGCAGGCATAGGTAGTTGCGCCGTCCCTTGAGCATGGCGAAGCTCGGCCGGCGCTTCAGCCGGGGCGCCAGCACCTCGGCCAGCCGGGGCAGGTCGCGGTCCACGAGCTGGCGCTGCAGCGCGATCGTCGCCGTGGAGACGACGAGCCTTCCCCCACCAGCGACGGCGTGGCGCAGCGCTGGCACGAGGTAGCCCAGCGACTTGCCGGTGCCGGTCCCCGCCTGGACCGCCAGATGCTCGCCGCCGCTGATCGCCGCCGCCACCGCCTCGGCCATCCGTTGCTGGCCTTCCCGCGGCTGCCCGCCCAGGGCGGTGACCGCCGCGGTGAGCAGCTCGGCCACGGTGGGCAGCTTGGCCATCCGACCTCAGCCCGCGACGACCGGGATGCCCTGCAGCCGCACGCCCGCCTCGCGCAGCTCGGCCAGCGCCCGCTCCACGGTGGGTGCGGCGACACCCGCGGTGAGGTCGAGCAGCACGGTGGTGCCGAACCCGGCACGCACCGCGTCCAGCGCGGTGGCCCGCACGCAGTGGTCGGTGGCGACCCCGACCACGTCCACGTCGGTGACCCCGCGCGCGGTGAGCCACTCGCCGAGCGTCCTGCCGTCCGGGTCGGACCCCTCGAAGCCGGAATAGGCCGCCGCGTAGGCGCCCTTGGAGAACACGGCCTGGATCCCGGCGACGTCGAGGTCGGGGTGGAAGGACGCGCCCGGGGTGTGCGCGACACAGTGCGGCGGCCAGGTGTCCACGTAGTCCGGGGTCGCACTGAAGTGCTCGCCGGGGTCGACGTGGTGGTCGCGCGTGGCGACGACGTGCGGGTAGGACGACCCCGACAGGTATCGGGAAATCGCCGCGGCGACCGCGGCGCCGCCGGCCACCGCCAGCGAACCGCCCTCGCAGAAGTCGTTCTGGACGTCGACCACAACCAGCGCCCTCATCGCCCCTCCTCGAAGACGGTCGGGACGGCAGCTTCGCCCCGGGAGAGCTTGAGGCCGTCCCACGGTACGCTGAGCAACGCGGCGCGTAACCGCTGCCGGGACTCCTCCAGCGTGGGTGACCCGTCCACCCGCCGTCCAGCCCGGACCAGCGGCACCGGCAGCACCCGGTCGTGGTGCCCGAGCCGGGGTGGCGACCCGGCCGAGAAGACCACCTCCTCCAGCGCCGTCCCGGTCGGCTTGTGGCGTCGCAGCGCCGACTTGCGCCCGCCGCGGGACTGTTTGTGCGCGCTGCGCTTGGCCACCGGGCGGCCGTCGACCTCGACGAGCTTGTACACCATGTCGGCGGTCGGCGAGCCCGAGCCGGTCACCACGGAGGTGCCGACGCCGAAGGCGTCCACCGGCTCGGCCCGCAGCGCGGCGAGCCCGTACTCGTCGAGGTCCCCCGATATAATGATCTTGGTCTTGGCGGCGCCGAGCCGGTCGAGCTGGGCGCGTGCCTGGCGGGCGAGCACGCCGAGGTCGCCGGAGTCGATCCGCACGGCACCCAGCTCGGGCCCGGCGACCTCGACGGCACTCTCGATGCCCGCCGTGATGTCGAAGGTGTCGACGAGCAGGGTGGTCCCGGTGCCCAGCGCCGCCACCTGGCTGGCGAAGGCGGCCCGCTCGTCGTCGTGGACCAGGGTGAAGGCGTGCGCTGCGGTGCCGCTGGTGGGGATGCCGTGGCGCCTGCCGGCCTCGAGGTTGGAGGTCGAGCTGAACCCCGCGAGGTAGGCCGCCCGGGCTGCGGCCACCGCCGCCTCCTCGTGGGTGCGCCGGGAACCCATCTCGACGAGAGGCCGGCCGGCGGCGGCGGTGACCATGCGGGCGGCCGCGGAGGCGACCGCGCAGTCGTGGTTGAGCACCGAGAGCACGAGGGTCTCCAGCAGCACCGCCTCGCCGAACGGCGCGGTGAGGGTGAGCACCGGCGAACCGGGGAAGTACAGCTCGCCTTCCGGGTAGCCGTCGAGGTCGCCGGAGAACCGGAAGCCGGCCAGGTGCTCGAGTACCCGGGGCGGCACCACGTGCCCGAGCGCCGCCAGCTCGTCCGGGCCGAACCGGAACCGCTCCAGCTCAGCCAGCAGCCGCCCGGTGCCCGCGACGACGCCGTAGCGCCGGCCGTGAGGCAACCGGCGGGCGAACACCTCGAAGCTGCACCGGCGCCCGGCCGTGCCGTCGGCCAGCGACGCCGCGAGCATCGTCAGCTCGTAGTGGTCGGTGAGCAACGCGGTGCCCGGCATGGCGGCAAGCCTATTGTTGGTGTCGATCACGGTTGAGATGCGCACCCCGTGGCGGAGCTGCCACCATGGGGACATGACCGCCGACGGACTCTCCTTTGCGGAGGCGGGATGGTGAGTACGCCCCTGGAGGCGGCCGGCACGCAACTGGAGCCCACGGTCGACGAGGTTGGCATCGCCGACGTACCGTGGCAGACGATCGTCTGGAACGACCCCGTCAACCTCATGTCCTACGTGACCTACGTGTTCCAGAAGCTCTTCGGGTACGACCGCGACAAGGCCACCAAGCTCATGCTCGACGTCCACCACAAGGGCCGGGCGATCGTCTCGTCCGGCTCGCGGGAGAAAGTCGAAGGCGACGTCGCCAGGCTGCACGCCGCCGGCCTGTGGGCGACGATGCAGCAGCCCTCGTGAGGGACGATCCGGTGAACGGATGGCGGCGGCACGGTCGCGGGGCTCGCACCCGGATGGTCGCGGTGCTCGACCCCAGCGAGGCGGCCGTGGTGCGGGGGCTCGTCGGCCAGATCCGGGACATGCTCACCGAGCGTGCCGCCCAGGCGCCGACCGACGAGCTGGTCGAGTTGACGGGCGTGCACGTCGGGCCGTCCACCCCACCCACGGAGGCGGTGATGGCCCGGCTGCTGCCCGACTTCTCGACCGACGACGAGCGGCTCTCCGCCGCGCTGCGGTCGCTGCGCGAACCGGAGCTCATCGCGGCCAAGGAGGCAGCCGCCGACCTGGTGCTGGAGACCTGCCCGGTCTTCGGCGGCCGGGTGGAGCTCAGCAGGGAGCAGGCCGAGACCTGGCTGACCGCCCTCAACGACGTCCGGCTGGCGCTGGGCACGGCGTTGGAGGTCACCGAGGAGATGCCCGAGGTGCTGCCGGAGAATGACCCGCGCGCCGACCACCTGCCGGTCTACCAGTGGCTGACCTGGGTGCAGGACTCGTTGGTGACCGCGCTGGCGCGGTGACCGCCCTGGCACGGTGCCGGGCGACGGTGGCGGACCGCGGTGGCGGGCGATGCGCGGGGTGCGGACGCCCACGTACGCTGAAGGTGTGCTGGTGATCCGGGCCGAGCTTGTCGAGCAGATGGTGGCCCACGCCCGCCGTGACCACCCTGACGAGTGCTGCGGGGTGATCGCCGGGCTGGCGGGCTCGGACCGTCCCGAGCGTTTCATACCCATGACCAACGCCGAGCGTTCGTCCACCTTCTACCGCTTCGACTCGGGCGAGCAGCTCGCGGTCTGGCGGGGCATGGATGCCGCCGACGAGGTACCGGTGGTGATCTACCACTCGCACACCGCGACCGAGGCCTGCCCCTCGCGCACCGACATCTCGCTGGCCCAGGAACCGGACGCGCACTACGTGCTCGTCTCCACGCGGGATCCCCAGCATCATGAACTGCGCTCGTACCGGATCCTCGAAGGGGTCGCGCGCGAGGAGCGGGTCCAGGTCGTGGAGTCGTACATGTTCGCCCACACCGGTGCCGACGACGTCCCCGACTGCCGCTGAGCGTCCCGCATCCCGCTCCCAGGCCCGTGCCCACCGAGGAGGACCCGACGTGGCCGTCACCGTTTCCATCCCGACGATCCTGCGCACCCACACCGGCGGTGAGAAGTCCGTCGAGGCGAAAGGGACCACGCTCGCCGAGGTGATCGAGGACCTGGACAGCCGGCACGCCGGCATCAAGCGTCGGCTGGTCACCGACGGCTCGCTGCACCGCTTCGTCAACGTCTACGTCAACGACGAGGACGTGCGCTTCGCCGGCGGTCTGGAGGCGGCGGTGGCCGATGGCGACACGGTGACGATCCTGCCCGCTGTCGCGGGCGGGGCGACGATCCTGTCCGCTGTCGCGGGCGGGGCCGTGGGCTTGTGAGAAGGGCGCCCATGGCGCGCTACGAGTCGTTGATCTCTGCCCTCGGGGACACTCCGCTGGTCGGGCTGCCGGCGCTCTCGCCCGCGCCGCAGGTCCGGCTGTGGGCCAAGCTCGAGGACCGCAACCCGACAGGTTCGATCAAGGACCGGCCGGCGCTCGCGATGATCGAGGCCGCGGAGCGCGCCGGGCGGCTCAAGCCCGGGGACACCGTCCTCGAGCCGACCTCGGGAAACACCGGAATCTCGCTGGCCATGGCCGCCAAGCTCAAGGGCTACCGGTTGGTGTGCGTCATGCCCGAGAACACCTCGGTCGAGCGGCGCCAACTCCTCGAGATGTACGGCGCGGAGATCGTCTTCTCACCGGCGGTCGGGGGTTCCAACCAGGCGGTGGCCACCGCCAAGGAGATCGCCGCGCAACACCCGGACTGGGTGATGCTCTACCAGTACGGCAACCCCGCCAACGCGGCGGCGCACTACGAGGGCACCGGACCCGAGATCCTCCGTGACCTGCCGACGATCACCCATTTCGTCGCCGGCCTCGGCACCACCGGCACGCTGGTCGGGGTGGGGCGCTACCTGCGTGAGCACAAGCCCGACGTGCAGATCGTCGCCGCCGAGCCGCGCTACGGCGAGCTGGTCTACGGGCTGCGCAACCTCGACGAGGGGTTCGTGCCCGAGCTCTATGACCCCGAGGTGCTCACCGGCCGCTACTCGGTCGGCTCCTACGACGCGCTGCGCCGCACCCGCGAGCTGGTGGAGAAGGAGGGCATCTTCGCCGGCATCTCCACCGGCGCCATCCTGCACGCCGCGCTGGCCGTCGCGGAGAAGGCGGCGGGGACCGGCGACGTGGCCGACATCGTGCTCGTCGTCGCGGACGGCGGGTGGAAATACCTGTCGACCGGCGCCTACAGCGGCGAGCTGGAAGAGGCGGCGGCCCGCCTCGACGGGCAGCTCTGGGCCTGAGCCAGGTCAGGGCCTTCCCCGATCCGCCGTGGCGGCGCCCGCGCGTAGCCTCGACCGCGTGACGACCACCCCGGCTGTGCGCCGAGCGGCGGCTCGGGTGCTGCCACGCCACCCCGTCCGGGCCGCGGCGCTGATGGCCGCGATCACCGCGCTGCTCTACGTCGTCGAGCTGGCCGATGCGCTCGATCGCCACCGGCTCAACGACGATGGCATCGTGCCCCGGCGGGTCGACGGCCTCGGCGGCGTGCTCTGGGCACCGTTGCTGCACGACAACTGGATGCACCTGGTGGCCAACACCGTGCCGTTGCTCGTGTTCGGCTTCCTGGCGCTGGCCGGCGGGATCGCCCAGTTCGCCATGGTCACGGCCATCGTCTGGCTGGCCAGTGGCCTGGGCACCTGGCTGACCGCGGACACCGGCACCACGACGATCGGCGCGTCGGGGGTGATCTTCGGATGGTTCGCTTTCCTGCTGGCCCGCGGGCTGTTCGCCCGCAGCGTGGCCCAGGTGGTGCTCGCGCTGGTGCTGCTGGTGATGTGGGGCGGGTTGTTGTTCGGGGTGCTGCCCGGTGCCCTGGGGATTTCCTGGCAGGCTCACCTGTTCGGCGCGCTCGGCGGCGTGCTGGCCGCCCGGATCATGGCCGGAGCCGACCGCCGCGCCCGGCGGGGTGGGGCCGCACCGGACGCCCTCGCGTCGTGAGCGGTCCGAACGGGCCGTCCGGGGAGGCCGACGCTCCGATCGGGTCGTCCGGGGAGGCCGACGCTCCGATCGGGTCGTCCGGGGAGGCCGATGCTCCGATCGGGATCTTCGACTCTGGGGTCGGCGGCCTCACGGTCGCCCGCGCTGTGATCGACCAGTTACCCGCGGAGCGGGTGGTCTACGTCGGCGACACCGCGCACGGCCCGTACGGCCGGCTCCCGATCGCGACGGTCCGCAGCCACGCCCTGGCGGTGGCCGACGCGATGGTCGCCCGCGGCGTCAAGCTGCTCGTCGTCGCCTGCAACACCGCGTCGGCGGCCTGCCTGCACGACGCCAGGGAGCGCTATCCGGTGCCGGTGGTGGAGGTCGTGCTTCCTGCGGTGCGCCGCGCGGTGGCTGCCACCCGACACGGCCGGGTGGGGGTGATCGGTACCGGGGCGACGGTCAGGTCCCGCGCTTACGAGGACGCTTTCGCCGCCGCCCCCGACGTCCGCGTCACCGCGGCGGCCTGCCCACGGTTCGTCGACTTCGTCGAGCGCGGGATCACCAGCGGGCGCCAGGTGCTGGGGCTGGCGCAGAGCTACCTCGAGCCGCTGCAGCGCGCCGGGGTGGACACCCTCGTGCTGGGATGCACGCACTACCCGATGCTGTCAGGCGTGATCCAGATCGCCATGGGTCCGGACGTCACCCTGGTGTCCAGCGCCGAGGAGACCGCCAAGGACGTCGTGCGGGTGCTCTCGGAGCGTGAGATGTTGCGGGAGCCGGCGGGTCCGCCACCGGCACACACCTTCCTGGCGACGGGTCCGGTGGAGCCGTTCCGCCGGTTGGGCCGCCGCTTTCTCGGACCGGAGATCGGCGCGGTCGCGCCGCTCGCCCTCGCGGCGCCAACCCCTCCCTCGCCACCCCGGCACTCCCTGAGGCTCGCCGCGGAGAAGTGAACCGTCGTCCCGATGCCATCGATCTCGGGGCTCACGGCACTCCTCGCCCGGCGGCGGAAAGCGGGCCATGACCGGCTATGACGTGGCTATGACCAGCCATGACCTTCGGCAGCGGCTTTGCATGTACTGGCCGACGTGATGGGCGACCCGGTAGGTTCCTGGAGTCGGGTCTGTGATGCGGAGGAGGTCCGGGAGGCGCAGATGACGATCATGTTGAGGACGAGCTGCGCGGCTCGGCGGGTGCGACTACGACGCGGCCGGCACTCTCGTCGAGGTCCGCCACTGCGGCGGCTATCGCATCGGTGTGCAGACCAGCGGTGGGCTGATCACCGCCCTGCGCTTGATCGGAGCCGGCGGCACCAGCGGCGGCACCAGCGGCGGCGGTGCTGATGTGGTGTTGGTCCGCTATGGCTATGACGAGGGCGGGCGGCTCACCGAGGGTCCCGGAGTGGGACCGCTACGACCGGCTGCTCGTGCGCACCGACCCGCTGGGGCGCACCACCCGCTACAGCGACGACTCCGCCGGCGATCTCCTCGCAATCACTCGCCCGGACGGCAGAGCGGCCCACGCCGAGTACAACGACCTGGGGCTGCCGGTCACGGTCACCGAGCCGGACGGGGCGGTATGGCGCCAGGAGTACGTGGTATGGCGCCAGGAGTACGACGAGCGGGGGAACCTCACCGCGCTGACCGACCCGGCGGGCGCGACGACCAGCTACGGCTACGACGAGCGGGGCACCTGGACTCGGTCACCGACGCGCTGGGCCAGGTCTCTCGTGTGGAGACCGATGCCGCTGCCGTCGGAATGAGCCTGCCGGCGGAATGAGTGGTCCGCTTCGCCACCGTCAGAGCGACCGGGGAACCGCCTGGTGGCTCCGTTCCCGGGCTCGGGGGGAAGGATGGGCCGGTGGAGCTGACCGTCCTGGGTTGTTCGGGCAGCGGTCCAGGCCCGACCTCACCGGCTTCCGGGTACCTGGTGTGCGGCGGCGGGCAGGCCGTCGTGCTCGACCTGGGCAACGGCACGCTCGGTGCGCTGCAGCGCCACCTCGACCCGTTCGACCTCGACGCGGTGGTGCTGTCGCACCTGCATCCCGACCACTGTGCCGACGTCTCGGCGCTCGTCGTCTACCGGCGCTATCACCCCCGGCCGCCGGGGCACCCGGCGCCGATCCCGTTGCACGCCCCGAGCGAGGCGCCATCCCGACTGGCGGCCGCGTACGCCCCGTCGGCGGCGGATCGAGTGGCGGCGGACCTGTCGGACGTCTTCACGTTCTGTCCACTCGGCGAGCCGGCCCGGCTCGGCCCGCTCGTGCTGACCGCAGCCCCGGTCGTGCACCCCTGCGAGGCCTACGCCCTGCGGCTGGCCCACGGCGGCCGGTCGCTGGTGTACTCCGGCGACACCGGGCCGTGCGACACCCTGGTGGAGCTCGCCGCCCGTGCCGACGTGTTCCTGTGTGAGGCCACGTGGCCACACGACGACGACGCGCCGCGGGAGGTCCACCTGTCCGGCCGGCAGGCGGGCGAGGTGGCGCGGGCGGCGGGCGTCGGCCGGCTCCTCCTCACCCACGTGCCCACCTGGTTCGACGGACAGGTGCTGCTCGCCGAAGCGATGGGTGCGTTCGACGGTCCGGTGGAGCTGGCCCGCGCAGGCGGGAGCTACCCGGTCTGACCGACCGCTACCCCAGGGGAGGCCGGCAGGGGGGCGAGCACCGGCTCGTGGTGCGCCGGATAGCCGTCCACCGTGACCAGGCTGGCGCTCGGGTGGTGCCACCCGGCAGACGTCACGACGAGGTAGGTGCCGCCGGCCGGGATCTGGGTGCGGAACCGACCGTCCGTGTCGGATCGCACCAGGGCCACCTGGCGGCCAGACATGTCAACGACAGTGATCGCGGCACCCGCCACCGGCCGCCGCTCGGAGCCGAGCACGCGTCCGGTGATCCCACCGGAGGCGGTGGGAGCCTGCCTGACCTCGGCGCGGCCGGGACGGGATCTGCCCGCGGGCAGGCCGAGCGCAGCGACCGCGGCGATGACACAGATCGCGCCGGCGATGAGGAACGAGCGGGTGAACCCGTCGGTGAGCGCGGCCAGTGGCGCCACGCCGGAACCTCGCAGCGAGGTCGCGCGCTCGGTGGCGACGGTCGCCAGCGCCGCCAGCCCGATCGCCCCGCCGACCTGCCGCGAGGTGTTGACCAGCCCGGACACCAGCCCGGCTTCGGAGTAGCCGACGCCGGAGGTGGCGGCGGCCGCGATCGGCGTGAACGTCAGCCCGAGGCCGAGCGTGACGAGCGCGCCGGGCCCGAGGACGTCGGCGACGTAACCGCTGGTAGCCGTCAGCCGGGACAGCCAGAAGAACCCACCGGCCGTGACGAGCGTCCCGGCGAGCAGCAGCACCCGCGGCCCGGTGCGGGGCAGCAGCCGCCCAGTGACCTGTGCCCCGACGATGATCGTCGCTGTCTGCGGCAGGAACGCGAGGCCGGCTGTCAGCGAGTCGTAGCCCAGCACGTTCTGCAGGTACAGCGACAGGAAGTACCACATGGCGAACAGCGCCGCGGCGAGCAGCAGCATGACGAGGTTGGCCCCGGACACCGACCGGGACCGGAACAGCCGCAGCGGCATCAGCGGAGTGTGGGCCAGCCGTCCTTCGACGAGCAGGAACGCCGCGAGCAGCAGGACCCCGATCGCGAGTGTGAGCAGGGTGCGGACCGATGTCCAGCCCTGCGTGTCGGTGGACACGATGCCGTAGACGAGCGCGACCAGCCCCCCGGTGACGAGCAGCGCCCCCGGGACGTCGAGGCCGCGGGCCGCGTCGGGACGGCTGCTCTCCGCGATGACGACCAGTGCCGCGACGATGGCGAACGCGCCGATCGGGACGTTGACGAACAAGATCCAGCGCCAGCTCAGGTAGTGCGTGAGGAGCCCACCGGCGAGGGCGCCAGCGGCGCCGCCGGCCCCGGCCACGGCGCTCCAGGTGCCCAGGGCGCGTGCCCGCGCCCTACCCTCGGTGAAGGTCGTCGTGAGGATCGTCAGCGACGCGGGGGAGAGCACCGCGCCACCGAGGCCCTGGGCGGCGCGCGCCGCGACGAGCATCGCCGGGTTGGCCGAGAACCCGCCGACGAGGCTGGCTCCCGAGAACAGGGCCAGCCCGAGCAGGAACACCTTACGCCGGCCGAGCAGGTCGGCCGCCCGGCCGCCGAGCAGCAGGAACCCGGCGAAGGCCAGGGTGTAGGCGTTGACCACCCACTGCAGCCCGGTGGCGCTGAAGCCGAGCTCGGAACGGATCTGCGGCAGGGCGACGTTCACGATCGAGACGTCGAGCACCACCATGAACTGGGCGGTACAGGCCACCGCGAGGACGAGCCGGTCCGGGACCGACCCGGCTGCCGGGCCACTACCACCACCCCGCCGCTGCCCTCCCATGCCGACCACGGTACGGACAGATCCTGACAACTAGGCTGACGCGGTGGCGCGATCCGACGGTAGGACAGACGACGAGCTCCGCCCGGTGACGATCACCCGCGGCTTCCAGCAGCACCCGGCGGGCTCGGTGCTCGTCGGCTTCGGGAACACGTTGGTGCTGTGCGCGGCCAGCGTGGTGCCCGGCGTACCGCGGTGGCGGGTCGGCTCCGGCCTGGGGTGGCTCACCGCTGAGTACGCGATGCTCCCATCTGCGACCCACACCCGCAGCGACCGGGAGTCGGTCAAGGGCCGGGTCGGCGGCCGCACCCATGAGATCAGCCGGCTGGTCGGCCGCGCACTGCGCGCCTGCATCGACCTGAAGGCGTTGGGCGAGAACACCATCGCGCTGGACTGCGACGTGCTCCAGGCCGACGGTGGCACCCGCACCGCGGCGATCACCGGCGGCTATGTGGCGCTGGTCGACGCGGTCACCTGGCTGCGCGCGGCCGACCGGCTGGCCGACCCGCAGCCGCTGTCCTGCTCGGTGGCCGCGGTCAGCGTGGGCGTGGTCGACGGCCGGGTTCGCCTGGACCTGCCCTACGCCGAGGACTCGCGCGCCGAGGTGGACATGAACGTGGTGGCGACCGACACCGGCATGCTGATCGAGGTCCAGGGCACCGGCGAGGGCGCCACGTTCACCCGGGCGACCCTGGACGCCATGCTCGACCTCGCCCTGGCCGGCTGCGCCCGGCTCTCGAAGCTGCAGGCCGATGCGCTGGCCGAGCCCTACCCCGGTGCGCTGCCCGGCCCTGGACACAAGCGGTGAGCAGGCGCGTGCTGCTGGCCAGCCGGAACGCCGCCAAGCTCGGCGAGCTGCGCCGGATCCTCGCCGCGGAGGAGGCTCGTTGGCTCGACGTCGTCGGGCTCGCCGACCTGCCGGCCTTTCCCGGGACACCGGAGACCGGCGCGACGTTCGCCGAGAACGCGTTGGCCAAGGCCCGGGACGCCCATGCCGCCACCGGCCTGCCCGCGGTCGCCGACGATTCCGGTCTGGCGGTGGACGCGATGAACGGCATGCCGGGGGTGCTCTCGGCGCGCTGGAGCGGCCGGCACGGCGACGACCGCGCGAACCTGGAACTCGTGCTCGGTCAGCTCGCCGACGTGCCCGACGAGCGCCGGGGCGCAGCGTTCGTGTGCGCAGCCGCGCTGGTGGGTCCGGGTGGCGCGGGGACGGTCGTGTGTCGGGAGTGGCGCGGCGGCCTGACCCGGGCGCCGCGCGGGCGCAACGGCTTCGGCTACGACCCGATCTTCGTGCCGGCGGGGGAGTGGCGCACCTGCGCGGAACTGGCGCCGGAGGAGAAGGACAGCGTCTCGCACCGGGCGCAGGCGCTGCGCGCTCTGCTGCCGGCGCTGGCGACCCTCGCCCCTTAAGGACCGAGACCGAGCCCGCCGTTCCTACCACCACGGCGGATGGAACTCAGGAACGCACCACTCACCGTTGGTGGTGACGACCGCCGGTGCGCGAGGCTGCGGTCGAATAGGCGGCACGCCGGCCGGCCAGCGCTTCCCTGTCCCCGATCCCGAACGCGTCAGGAGGCCGCCAGGTGGGGGCCGGGGGTGGGGGCGGGTCACTGGGACCGAGCAGCACCGCCCTCCCGGCACGGAGGCCGAGCAGGACCCGCAGCTCGTCGTAGATCGGTGTCTCACGCACGAGCGCAACGGTAGGGTCGTCAGAACCGAGCGTGGCATCCACTGCTGTGGACAACTCCACCGAAACCTGTGGATGGCCCGCTCCCTGGGCCCTGGCCCTGTCTGATCGTGTCGCCAGAGAAAGTGCCTGATGTCGCCAGGCCGACCGGTACTGTGCCTCGGGTGGTCGACAAGTTGGGGGAGGAGCCAGCTGCTGAGCAGCTCCTACGCGTTGCGTTGCATCGCGGACCCGTCGCGATCGTGGTGATCGCCGAGGGCGAGGTGGACATGCTCACCGCGGGCCGGCTCGAAGCGGCGGTCAATGAAGCGTTGACGGAGGCAGCTGGGCAGGCCGTGGTCATCGACCTGACCGCGGTGACCTTCCTGGGATCTCACGGCTTGGCGGTCCTGGCCAAGCTCGCGTCCAAGGCGGAAGGGCGCCGCCAGCTGTTGCGGGTGGTTGTGGACGAGACGCGGCCGGTGGTCCGCCCGATCCAGCTCACAGGGCTGGACGAGGTACTGGCACTCTACTATTCGGTCGAGGAGGCGTTGCCTCAGTGAGCGGGCCGGCATCGGATAGGGCATCCTTGCGCAACGATGCCTCCGCCATGTGACTCCTGTCAGCCGGCAAGGCGGCCTGGCCGGGATGCGGCAGCACAAGGCGGTCCGCGGGCGAGGCCGCCCGCCACGTTCCAGGTGGTGCTCGCCGCGGAGCCGGCGGCACCGTCGCTGGTCCGGGATCGGCTGCGCGAGTGGCTCGCGGTTCACCAGTGGCCGGACACCGAGGTCACTGACCTGCTGATCGCCGTGAGTGAGGCCGTATCCAACGTCGTGGACCACGCTTACCCACCCGGTGTGACAGGAAATATAGAGATCAACGGGAGGGTCGCCGCCTTGTCGGGTGGAGCCCAGCTCGTTGAACTCACCGTTCGTGACAGCGGTCGGTGGCGGCCACCACCCGGGCGGCGGGAGTACCGCCGGCGTGGCATTCCCTTGATGAGAGCGGCGGTCGAGGCACTGGTCATCAACGGTACCAACCAGGGCACCTGCGTGAGGATGCGGAGCCGGGTCGTCGGTCGATAAGAAGGCCGATGCCGAGGAGCCCAACTGAGTGTGGGCATGGGGTCTGGGCACTCTGCTATGCCGCCTACCGCGGCTACTACGCCGGTGGTGGTACGGCAGGGCTCCGGGAGCTGGCAGTGCAGGCGTCCTGGCGGGCGCACGACGCCGCCCACCGGCTCGGCGATCCGGCCGTGGTCGGCTTCGCCGAGCTTGCCCGCGCCGGCGCATTGAGCCGGATGGGCGCCAGCGACTACACCGCCGACCCGGGGCCTTGATCGCACACTGGAGGTGCGACCCATGGCGAATCCTCGCATCGACACGCCCGGAATACACCCGCCGCGGGCCCTGCGGCGCTGGCTGGCCGCCCGCCGCCGGCTGCGGCGCATGCGGGCCACCCGACCCGGGTCGTACTTGCCACGCCGCGGCGGAGGCCGGTGTACGCCCGAACCGCCCGGGCCCGAGGGGGTGGGGGCGCTGGGCGGTGAGCGAGGACGTGCGCTACAGACATCTGCAGGTAGTGACGTGGACGCTGGCGGACCTCGCTACCCTGGAGCGGCCGGACGACATCGTGGCCCCCCTGTCTCGGCTGATCTCCCACCACGTTCACCGCATCGACCCGCACCCGCCTACGCCGACGCGATTGCTGTTGTTGGGTCCGGGGCGAGCGCAGCGCCATGCTCGTGGGCATGGCCTTGTTGACTTGGATGTACACCGTGCCGTCGCCGTAGCCGGCGAACCCAGACGGCGCCTCCTGCGTGGTCAGCCCCCTTGGTGGTGTACCGCCTGCAGGGTGGCGGGCACCACCGCGCGCCTCGTGGCAGCGCCAGTAAACGAGCCTGCACTCCATACCGTGACCGGGGGTGACCGGCACTGGTCTGTACGGTCAGAGATCGTACGGCTACCTTCTGTTGATGTTGAGGTCGGGAGGCACTGTCGATGTCTGTCGTGGTCGATCCTGCCGGTGATGATCCGCTGGCGGGCCCGTTGTCCTCGATCGAGATCCGTGCCCAGAGAGTCAGCGACACGGTGAGCGGTGCTGCGGGTGCTGTGGCTCCTCGGCCGCTGGTGTTGCGGGGGCTGCGTCCGGCGCCGGAGCGGGAGGTCCCGGAGTACGTGTACGACCCGCGCCGGCAGGTCGCCACCGATCTGGACGGCCGGCCGTTGGCGCCGGAGTTGAAGAAGGACTGGACGACCATCGAGGGCACTCACACTGACGGCGACGGTGGCGACAACGAGATGTGGGATTGGGAAGAAGTCACATGACCGTGCTGGTGCTGGCTCGGGAGTTCGACCCCACCGCCGATGCCGTGGTCGCCGCGTTGGCCGAGCGGGATGTTCCGGTGTTCCGCACCGACCTGGCCGCCTTCCCCCGCCAGCTGCGCTTGGACGCTCGCCTGCGCGGTGGCCGGTGGACGGGCCGGTTGTGGAACGAGCACCGCTCGGTGGCGCTGGAGGAGGTTCGATCGATCTGGCACCGCAATCCCGGCGCGTACCGGTTCGACGAGTCGTTCACGGCCGCCGAGCGCGAGTTCTGCTATCGGGAAGCCAAACTCGGCCTGGGCGGTGTCCTGAGCGCGCTGGACGTGCTGTGGGCCAATCACCCCAACCGGTGCGCCGACGCGATTTTCAAGCCCTACCAATGGAGGATCGCCGCCGACTGCGGCCTGACGGTGGCCGACACCGCGATCACCAATGATGTGGAGGCCGCCCGCCGGTTCGTCGGTGCCGTGCCGCACGAGGCGATCACGAAGGCGTTGGGGCCGTCCGGGATCACCGAACACGGCCAGGTCCAGGTCGCCTACACCCGTCGCCTGTCGGTCGAGGATCTGGCATCCCCTGGTGCGGTGGCGGCCACCGCGACCACCCTGCAACGGTTCGTTCCCAAGGCGTTCGAGGTACGGCTGACGGTGATCGGGCACCAGTTGTTCCCGGTCGCGATCCACGCCGACACCGAGGCGGCACGCACCGATTGGCGCTCCGACCCCGGCGGGCTGCGCTACGAGCGCGTATCGCTGCCCGAGGCCGTGGCCGAAGCGGTATCGGCGTACCTGAAGGCGAGCGGCCTGGCCTACGCAGGATTCGATTTCGTGGTCACACCTGACGGCGAGTGGGTCATGCTGGAAGCTAACAGCGGACCGCAGTTCGGCTGGTTGCAGGCTGCGACCGGCGCCCCGATCGTGGCCGCGATGGCCAGCATGCTGGCGAAAGGCACCACATGACGACCCTGGCCGAGGTGGGCGACTGGGCACAGCGAGCCGCCGCGCTCGCCGACGAGCTGGTCGCCGCCGGCAAGCTGACCTCGCCGGCGTGGCTGGCGGCCGTGCGGGCGGTGCCCCGGCACGTGTTCGTCCCCTCCTTCTATCTCCAGCGTGAGGGCGGCATGGTCAAGGTCGACGCCACCCACGGCCAGGCGTGGCTGCAGCGGGTGTACTCCAACACCGCCCTGATCACCAAACTGGCCACCCCAGACGACCGCACGGCGCCGGTGTTCCTGTCCTCCTCCAGCACGCCAGGCCTGATGACCCGCATGCTGGAGGCCCTCGACGTGCACGACGGACACCGGGTGTTGGAGATCGGCACCGGCACCGGCTACAACGCCGCCCTACTGGCCCATCGGCTCGGCTCGGCGAACGTGTTCTCCATCGACGTCGAACCCGACCTGATCGACGCCGCACGGGCCGGGCTGGCCCAACTCGGCTACCACCCAACCCTCCTCACCGGCGACGGTGCCGCCGGACTGCCCGAGCACGCCCCGTTCGACCGGCTCATCGCCACCTGCTCGGTGCCCACGATCCCCTGGCCCTGGATCGAGCAGACCCGCATCGGCGGGGTCATCCTGGCCGACATCAAGGTCGGCATGGGCGCGGGCAACCTCGTCCGCCTGACCCGCACCGGCCCGGAACGGGCCGAGGGCATGTTCGACGCCGGCCAAGCCGCCTTCATGCAACTGCGCCACACACCCGGCACGACTGAGCGGATTCCCTACACCCGGCCGCCCGAGGACACCCCACCCACCCAGCGCAGCACCGTGCTGGACCCGCGCACCCCGCTGACCAACCCGGTGGTGTGGTTCCTCGCCGCGCTGCGCATCGGAGCGCACTACCGCCTGGGCTACACCGGCGGCGACCCCCGCCACGGCCCGGACGCGGTGTGCCTGTCCACCCCGGACGGCTCCCGATGCGAGATCACCCTCACCTCCCAGGACAACGACAGCCACCTCGTCCGTGAGACCGGCTCCACCCCGCTGTGGGCGCACGTCGAACACACCCACCAGATCTGGGACGCGGCCGGTCAACCCGCCTGGCCCCGCCTCGGCCTGGCCGCCACCGCCGATGCCCAAACCATCTTCGTCGACGAACCCGCCAACACCCTCGCCACCCTCGCGAGCCTGCCCATCGACCAAGCAACCGATGGGAAACAACAGTGACCACCAGCAAAACCGTGGACCCGAATGACGGCGGGCGATCCACGCGCGCCCCGCAGCCCGGTTTGACACGTGGGTATCACCATCTACTCCGACACAAGCCCAGCGCATGGCACGGAAAACCGCGTCACTCGCACGGGCCACCCTACGATGCGCGTATCTGGCAGGTTTCGGCTAGCTTAGACCGCGACGCCCATCCGGTAGGCCAGCCCACGCAGATCCCGGCCTCCCGCGTCACGACGAGCGCGCCCCAGCAGGTCGGCGACCGTCTCGCGGACGAACGGGTCTGTGC
>JAVKSM010000034.1:0-25473 GCA_039583705.1 Pseudonocardiaceae bacterium | reverse complement strand
CCCTGGACCTGCTCACCGACACCACCACCACTGTCGACCCCGACGCCTGGCGCACCCTCACCACCACCGACACCGACTCCCATGGAGAGGGGGTGACGCAGTCGTGAGCGGTCGCCTTCCGATCGTCGACCGGGTTGCCGCGCTCTCGGAGGAGCAGGCGGTGCGGACGCTGGCGCTGGTGCTGCACCGCCACGGGCTGAGCGTTGACCCGTTCACCCAGGCCGAGCAGCAGGCCCACCTGCGCGAAGCGCTGCACCAACCCGAGATCACCGCGAGCGTTTCTCCGCAGCCCGGCGCCACCCGCGGCGACCTCGCCCGCACCGCCCTGACCCACCTCGCCGACCGCGACGAGACCACCCGGGGGCTGATCGAGCACGCCATGGGCATCGCGCCGAGCGTCGAACGCGACCCCACGCTGCTGCTGGGCACCGGGGCGCTGGTGCTGCTCGCGTTCCGCGCCGACATCGAACTGGCCCACGAACCAGGACACGGCTGGAGGTTCCGCTTCCACACCACAGGACTGTCCGACTCGGCGCTCAGCAAACTCCTCAGCCAGCTCCTCGGAACCTTCCTCAACCCCCACCCCTAACAGTCCCGGACAATCCCCCCTGACCGCCGCGGCGGTGGTGTGGTGTGCCGGTTCCCGGAGAGAGCGGCGGCCCCCCGGTGGGGGCTGCCGCTTAAGGGCCGCGCCCGCGCCGGCCGTGGAGGCTCAGGGTCAAGGTTTCCCGGGCTGATGTTGTGCAGCGCCCGCAGGGCGCGGCCCCCGGCACGGGGGGCAAAAGATCAGCCCGGGGGGCCTTGATGCTGAGGGACGGCCGGTGCAGCGTCCGGGAACCGGCACACCACCAAAAACACAGCGCGCCCCGCAAGGGGCGCTCCGCTTGTGTTCTTGGCCCGCGCCGCTGAATGGGCGCCAACCCGTCGGCCACCATGAGGACCACGTCCACATGGTCAACCAGGGTTGCTGTTCTGTCTGTGGTTTCGGTGGTTACGACGAGCCCACCTCGGCGACCCGGTGATCGCCATCGTCAGCGGCCAGCTCGTGCTCGCCGACGCGCTCATCCTCGTCGATCTGGTAATGGGAGGAGCGCTCCCACGCCGCCTCGCTGTCCCACGCCGCTTCGGCGTGGCGGGCGGCGTCGGCGCGGCGGCGCTCGACGAGCTGCTCGCGGGCGGTGCGGGCGCGGCCCAGGTCGGCGGCCAGCTCGCCGATGCTGGGTACCCGGCGGTGTTGGCGCCGGTGGTCGCGGTCCTCGCTGGGATGCCGGGTCGGCCCGTCGGCTGGGTCAACCGCCGTCGCTTCGACGGCGCGCGGCGGCCGGTCGGAAGCAGAATCGCTGGTCACCGACGGTGGGTTCCCTGAACCAGCCGCGCGGGCGGCCCGCTCGTCGCTGCCATCAGCGAGATCGTGCTCGTCGGCGACCCGGCGTCGGTGAGCGTGATTCCGCGTGGCGTGCCGCGCCGTGTCCGCCCGGCGCTGGTGCTGGTCGCTGAGCCAGCCGGCGGCGCTGGTCTGTGTCTCGGGGTCGTCGGGGTCGATGCCGAGGTCGGCGAGCGCCGTTCTGGCGAGCGCGGCTTGTTCGAGGGTGTGGGCGTGGTGGATGACCCACTCAGCCCGCGCGTCGGCCATCTCGCTCAGTATCCGGTGGACCTGCTCGACCTCTTCGAGGCGGCGGCGGGCTTGCTCGGCGGCCGCGGTGTGCTGGTCGCGTTCGCGCGGGTTGGTGGTGGCGGCGGCGCGGCTGGCCCACAGCACGGCGTCGGCTTGGCGGGCGTGCAGTTCCTGGGCGGTGGCGGCGAGTTCGTCGTCGGTGACGTAGCGCGGCGCGGCGTCCCGCGCCCGCTCCCCGGCCCGATACCGCGCCCGCAACACCCCCACCGACAACTCGGTGGCGGGGTTGGGGGTGTTCGCGTCGCGCAGATTGAGGGCGGCGCGGGCGGTGCGCCAGACGGCCATCTTCTCCGCCTCCCGCCTCGGCGGGACCGTTGCCAGCGGGTTGGTGTCGGGGTCGCGGTGGCCGACGAGTTCGCCGTACGCGGCGGCCCACCCCGCCTTGTGTTCCCACACCGCCCGCTGCACCACGTTCTCTTTCTCGGGGACGGGACCCAACGCGTCCCACGCCCACCCCGGCGGCCGCTCGGCGAGGCGCCGACCCAGCTCCACGCGGCGCGCCTCCGCCGCCGCCGCCAAGTGGCGCCAGCGGGTGGCGAGCGGCTCGGGCAGCTCCCCGGGCGGGAGCAGGTCGGCGAACCGGCTGAGCCGGGGTGTGAGGTAACCGGGTAGGGCGCGGCCGATGCGCCCGTGCAGCACATCCGCTATGGAACGAGCTTGGTGGAAGTCGCGCTGCCCGACGGCGTCGGTGAGCACCGTGTCGAGGTGGTGGCCGGTGAGTTCGGCGGTGCGCAGCCGCGCCAGCAGGCTGGGGTAGTGCTCGTCGACGGCCAGCGCCACCCGGTCCCGCCCCGACAGCGCCCCCTCGGCCGCGAGGCGGTCCAACACCGCGGCGGCGCGCCGTGCGGTGTGGTTGGCGATCTCGGCGGCCAGCCGGTCCACGCAGCGCATCAGCGAGGCGGCCTGCTCGGCGGCGTGCTCCTCGTAGGAGCGGGCGGACAGCTCCCGCTCCACCGCGGTTTCGGCGTCGGCGGCCTCCAGGATGCTGGCGACCAGGGCTCGAGCCGTGGTGGGCTCGAGGTCTTGGCGTTCGCCGGTCTGCTGGTCTGTGGACAGGGTGCGGGTGATGACGTAGGCCCGGTTCCCGTCCCGCCCGCGGGTCAGCGCGGGGTAGAGGCTGTGCAGATCAGTGTGCGATCCGATGACGGGGTAGCCGGTGTCCACGGTGCGGCCCTCCGCGGCGTGCACCGTCGAGGCGTAGGCCAGCGCGATGTGCTCGCCCACATATGAACCGGGGAGCCGGATGGGGTCGGCGCACAGCTCGGCGCGGGTGTGCGGGTCACGGCCGATCACCCGCGCCACCACCAGCCCACCATCATCTCCGGTGGCCAGCACGCGGTAGGTCTCCCGGTTGACCGGCACATACCCATTGCCCTGATAGCCGGCGAGGTGCCAGGCGTTGCGGCGGGCCGCCACCACATCCCCCACCCCCACATACGTCCCGTGACTCGCCAGCCACACCCCGCCGGGCTGCACCCGGCCGTGCGCAACGAGATCCTGGCGGAGGGCGGCGGCGATGCGGTCGGCGTCCTCGTTGCTGCCCACCAGCAGCAGCGAGTCAAGCCCGGCCAGGGTGTCAGCCAACCACGCCCGCCCCGCCGCGCGTAGTGCCTCCTCCGGGGTGCCCCCATCCACCAGCCGACCGCGCCGGTCGTACTCGCCCACCACATCGGTGTCGCCGTCGCGCAGGGCGAGGCTAGCGGGGCCTTCCCAGGTCTCGGTGAACCGGCGGACCTCGACCAGGTCGTAGCGCACCGCGCGCTGGGCGAGGTCGGCCAGCGCGCCTTCCGGGCCGACCGCCCCCAACTGCTTCGGATCCCCCACCAGCAGCAGCTTCGCCCCGGCGGCCTCGCAGCGCTGGTGAACCTGCAGGAGGTGCTCGGTGGCGGCCATCCCCGCCTCGTCCACCACGACGAGGTCACCGCAGTGCAGCCGCAGCGCCTCATCCCCCGGCTGGATCACACGGCCGCCGGTGTCCAGGCGGGTCTGGGTGTCGAGCCAGCGCTTCACATTCGCCGCCCTCAACCCGTCCGCCGCCAGACCTTCGAGCACCCCCGCCGCAGCTTGGGAGGGCGCCAACCCGAACACCTGGTGCCCCACCAACTGGCGCCAGGCGTCGGCGAGGGCGGCCACGGTGAAGCTCTTCCCGGTCCCAGCCGGCGCGCACACCACCTCGAGGAACGCACCTGAGGTGAGCGCCCCGCGCAGCGCCGCGGCCTGGTCCGCCCCCAACTCCCGCCCGGCCTGCGCATAGTTCGCGAGGACGGTGTTGGCCTGCTCCAGGGACAGCGCGACCGCGCCGCGCCCAGCGGTGGCGGCGTGGCGCAGGGTGTCCTCGGCGGCCAGTTGCTCGCGGGTGGCGTAGTAGGTCCCACCCGGCTTCGCGTACACCGACGCGCCGTCCTCCCGCAGCAACTCCGGGCTCAGGTCGTCGGTGGCTTCCTGCGGGGTGAGCTGCACGGCGCGGACCAACGCCGCGCCGGTCAAGGCGTCCAGCAGCTTCGGCAGTTGGTCGCCGTTGGGGAGGTCGAGGTGGCCGGGCAGCGCGTCGGAGACCTCGCGGAGCAGCTGCCAGCGGGTCCACTTCGCATGCTTGCCCGCCACTGACGCCAGCGCCCGGTCGATCACATCCTCGGGTGACCACTCATCCGCCGCGTGCTCCCGAGCGGCCAGGGCGAACACGGCGCGGGCCTCGCCGACCAGCCCATCAGGGCGGACGGTGCGGGCCTGGGCGTCCCACCCCTTGAGTTGCTCGGCGCGGGTCAACCCCTCGTGGGACTTGGGGGGGCGGGTGGCGAGGAAGGCGCGTTCGTGCATCTCCTCCCGCTCCCGCCCAGTCGGCTCCCGCCCCCGCACCGCCACGAACCGGGCCACCGCGCGGGCCATGTAGGCCTCGATGTCGCGGTCGCGGGAGCTGAACGCGTCGGCCAGCTCGGTGCTCGCTCCGAGGACCTCGCGGGCCTTGCCGTCCGGCCGCGTCGTGACGACGACGCCCAGCCGGCGGAACAGATCCGCCTCACACGCCCGCTCCCCCACCGCCGCGATCGCGCCGCGGGCGTGGTGCACCGTCTTCCCATCCAACGCCACCCACGCGCCGTCGGGGCGCTGCACCAGGTTGTCCACAGCGATGTGCACGTGCAGATGCGGATCATGATTACGAGAGTCGTGCTGCAGAAACATCGCCGCCACCAACCCCTGACCCTTCACCCAGCGGCCGGCGCCGCCGCCGTGATGCCCCACCCTCGCGTAGCAGCCGACCTGCTCGGTGTAGTCCACCACCGCCCGGGCGCCAGTCATCAGCGCCGCCTCCACCTGCCCAGCCCGCCACCCCCACACCTCAGCCTCCTGCAGGTTGCCGGCCACGCGGGCCTGCTCAGCGGTGCCCGCGCACGCCGCCCACAACATCGAGACGGTCTTGGAGGCGGAGAAGGTGAAGTCATAGAAGCTGACCGCCTGGTGGGCGCGCCGCTCCGCCTCGACCCGCAACTGCTCACGCAACTCCGGACCCGCGTCCGGATGGCGCGCCACCGCCTCCTCGTAGAGATCCTCGGCGCTGCGGTAGCACCGCGGCGCCGGCCCGAGCCGCGCCGCCTGCCTCCACCGCTGCTTGTCCGAACTGTGCGCAGCCGGATCACGCGGGTCAGCCCGCCACCGATACATCGCCTCCAACAGATCCGCATCCACCTCCCCCACCAGCCCCAGGTTCTTCGCGGCCCGGCCGTACCAGCGCCCCGGCGGCTCCCCCGTCAACACCACCGCGTCGGTGTAGTAACCCTCCCGACCCGCCGCCACCTCATCGGTCAGGTAACGGGTGTCATGCCCCGACTTGATCCTCAACACCACCGGCCCCCGATCACGAACGCAGGCGGGGTGGGGACCACAGGGTCGTGATGCATCGGTCCGATCTGACGGTGTGTTGTAATCAGGGTAAGATCATTCGTCGTGGATTGGTGAGTGATCGTCGTGATCTGATGATCTCTTGGTCGTAGCTGGTGATCTCTTAGCTTGTGATCCTTTTCGAGGGTTATGGTCAGGGTGGAGGTTGTGACGAGCTGGCGGGTTCGCCGCACCGCCGCCCGCCCCGCCGCCTGCACGGCCACGGCGACCGGCGGGGTGAGGGGCCGGCTCACGGCGCACCCCACGGACTCGGGGCGCTGGACGGGGAGCCGCCGCCACCGCCGCGGTCGGCGGCGGCGCGGGCCTTGCGGGTGACCGCGGCGAGCCGCTCCACCGTCGCCCGCTCGGCCGCCGACGGTGCGGGCTTTGCGGATGACCGCGGCGAACCGCTCCACGGGGGCGGCCGGCCAGCCCGCCAGCCACGCCACCGTCACCCGCTCACCCTCGAACAAGACGACGCCGTCGAGCGCGTCCGGCAGCACCGCCAGCCGCCGCCGCTGCCGGGTCGCGGGGCGGTCACCGGCTGGTCTCGGTTGGTGGGGCCATGAGGTCCGCGGCGGGAACCTCACGGTGAAACCGACCCCCACCCGCCTCACCCGGGCACGCTGCTCGCGGGCCACGGCGGTGTCGCGCCGGGTTGACCGCCCGGGGCACCCAGGCGAGGTTGTCGAGCCGATTGTTGGTCTTATCGCCGTCGAGGTGGCAGGACTCCCACCCGGGCGGGCACGGCCCCACGAACGCGACCAACACCAACAGGTCCACGCCGTAGGTCCGCGGCTGACCCCCGTGCGGGTGGGATAGATGCACCCGCAGCCGGCCGTGGGTGTCCGGGCTCGCGGCCAACACCCCACCCGGCACCGGGCAGCGACACCGACCCGGGCGGCCGCGGTAGCCGCGGCGAACCACCCGGGGCAGTGAGCGGACCCGGCCGGCGTCGCTGACCTCATAAGCACCCTCGAACCCCGCCACCGCTCGCCACCGCTCCCCCACTGGGGCCGGCGGCGACGGCGACCCGGTGGCCGTCGAGGAAGCGCCCCCGGTCGTCGTCTCGGTGGTCGGCGTGCCCGGCGTGGTGGTCCTGGTGGGGGTCATGGCAGCTGCCTCCTCCGGTCACGGGAGCGGTGGGTGGGCAGTGCGGTGTCGAGGGCCTCGGCCTCGGCCAGCTGCTCCGCCGTGGGCTGGGGCGGCCACCCGCCGCCGCGCAAATGAGCGGCCCACGCCCGGGCGAGTTGGCCGGCGGCCTCGTCCAGCGGCACCACCGGGCCGTCTGAGACGTCGATGTGGCGGGACAGGTCACAGGCCCGGGTCGCGGCGTGAACGCGGCGGACCACGCCGGGGCGGTCGTAGTGGTGCCAAGCCGCCACCCACCGCCAATCCGCGCTCTTGCCGGTGTAGGCGGCCATCCAGGTGTGCCAGCACCACCACAACTCCTCGACCACCCCGGGATGCCACATCCAGCACGAGGGCAGCTCGGCGTCATCGAAGCGCAGCCACACCCGGCCCAGCCAGCCACACAGCCCGACCAGGTCCGCCTCGACCCGCGCCACATCCTCGGCCTCACCGGCTGCCTGCAACCACGAGCGCACCCCACCCGGCCCGCCAACCCCACCATCACCCTCGGCGTCGGCGTCGGCGTCGAGGTCGGTGTCGGTATGGGTGTCGAGGTGGGTGAGCAGGTCGACGGTGAGCTGGCCGATGACGGCCTCGACCGCGTCCAGCCGCCGGGCCAGCCGCTCCAGCACCCGGCCCACCACCACCCACCGATCACGATCACGGTCGGACTCGGCCATCACCGACCCCCTGCTGCTGCCCGGCGGGAACCGCTGACCTGGTCGGCTGGCTGGCCGGAATGGCCGGGTTGGCCGGGTTGGTGGGCGAGGTGGCGCAGCAGCTGGCGGGCCTGGTGTTCGCCGATCCCGAGCTCACGGGCCAGCCGACCCCGACCCACCCGCACCCCACGCGCCCGCCCGGCGGCCACGGCTCGGCGGGCCACGGCCACCAGGAGCTCACCAGCCCCACCACCAGCACGGTCACCGGCGCCGGGCAGCGCGACCGGGGCCGATACAGGTGCGGGGGGTGAGCCGGTCGGGCCCGCTGGTGCGCTCGACACCAGCGGCGCCGGCTGGTCCGCTGCCGGTTCAGTCAGCTGGTCCACCTGGTGGGCAGGGCTGGGTCGGGTGAGCAGCGCCACCAGGTGCGCCACCGCCACCAGGCCGGCCGGTGGCACCGCCGCCAACCCGGCGACCAGCCACCACGCCGGCGCCAGCCGGTAGGCGACCAGGGCGTGTTGGGTGATGTTCGCCGCGATCGTCACAATGGCCGCAGTCAGCGCCAGCGCCCGCGCGTAGCCGACCGCAGCGATGGGGCCGCGGCGGCCCAACCAAATCCGCGACGCGACCACGGCGGTGGTGTCGATGACCACCGGCAACAGCCACGCCAACCCAGCCGGATACGCCGCCGCCGCTGCGAGGTCGCGCACCGAGGCGAACGACAACACCCCGGCCGCACCCGCCACCGTGCCCAGGCCGGTCCAGCTCACCCACCCTGGCCCCACCACCGGGCCCTCGCCGCTCACCATCGTCGACGACGGAGCAGGCTCAGTTCGTGCGATGCCGGTCATGGGATCCTCCCCGGTGCTACAAGCCGAGCAGGGCACTTTTGTGCTCCCAGGCCAGCGCCAGGCACGCGGCGGCTGGCGCTGTGATCGGTTCTGAATTGAGCAGGCGGTCGACAACGGTCTTCGTGAACGGCACGCCTTCGGCCGCCGAATCGCTGCCGGCGCTGACGAGTCCGCCCTCGGTGGTGCAGCCGACGACAGCCCCGAACGTGCGCTGAAAAGCGTCGTCGTCGATGACGACAACGGTCAGGATCGTGGCGGCGAGACTGAGCGCGTCCAGACCCAGGCCGAGCAGGTGAGCCGTGATCGAGCCGTCACGCAGGCCGTCTGTCAGACGCTGGTACAGCTGCCAGTTGTCGTAGTCGATGGGCCGCGCGCGGGTACCGGCCGGTGTGCCGAGCAGCTGCTCGGAGTAGTTACGGACGATGGCGCGCCACAGATCACAGTCGTTGCGCTCGGTGCGCCGGTCCCACAGTGCTGCGCCTGAGGGTTGGAACTCGCCTGTAGGCACGACGCCGTAGGCACCGCCAGTGGTGGCGACCGTGGTCGGGTCCCGCCAGCCCAGCAGGAACGACGGCTGCGCCGGGTAGCGGCGCAGGCGAATGGTCAGGGTGGTGACCGTCGGGATGATCGCCCTGCGCTGAAGGTCGAACGGGTCACCGATCAGGTCCCGGAACACCAGCTGGCCAGCCAGCCGGCGCGGCGATGGCGAGGCCAGCAGGGTCGGGTCGGCCATGCAGACCGCTGCGATCTCATGCCCGACGGCGTCACAGACGTCGAGGGCGTCGAAAGAGGCGGCCAAGCCGAAGCCGAGCCGGTCGGGCAGGGCGCTGCCCAGCAGTCGGTAGCTCGGCCGCGACTCGAAGGGCTGCGGCGGGTCGAGGTGCCCGACCGCGCAGCTGTACCGATCAAACCGCACCCCAGCTGAGCGCAGCGGCCGCATGGGCGCGGACTCCGGTTCCGTACCGTCGACCGCGGCGAGCGCAGCCCGTTCGTCCAAGTCCAACGTTATCGTCTGCAGATCACGGGGGGCTCGTGGCAGCCACGCCGCCTGCGTGACAAGCGACGTCCGTGGCACGTGCTGACCAGCCGGGTAAAGCTGAGCGGCGAGGCGGGCAAGCTCGCATCGATGCGTGGTCAGCCAGCGGCGCTGCGCCCGCCACCACATCCGGCTCGCGACGACCTCCGGGCTCACCTGCTCACGAGACATGGCGACCTGGTGGGGCCGCCCAGAGGACAGACCGAGATCTTCGGCTGGGATCCCCAACTCCGCCACGATCCGACGCCGACTCTTCAGCGACAGCGACCGCGTCCCTGTCTCGATCTGACTCACGTGTTGCTGCGACGTGTTCAACAACGCCGCAACACACGCCTGACTCTGCCCATTCATGAGCCGCCACGCCCGCAGCACAGCACCCGCATCATCAAACGAAACACTCGCCTCGCCGCGACTCAGCCGCGGCGGGGAAGAATCACTCACAGCGCCAACCCCCGATCAGCGCCACCGTGCTCCTCGGTGTCGTGCTGCTGGTCCTCGGCCAACAGTTCGCGGAACAACGCCGGCCCGCCGGGGGGCTCGAAGGAGACCATCACGTCGCCGCCCTCCAACACCACCAGAGCCGGGTCGGGGGCGGTGAACACCGCCGCGACCCGGGCTCGACACCGCGCGAGGAACGCGGCGTCCGCCCCGCCCGTCGCTGTGGCGTCGCGTGCTTCCATCTGGGCGGCGTTAAGCTCGCAGCATCCGCCGTTCACCACGGCCTCGGCGACAAGCTCGCGGACCGTGTCGTCGTCGGCCAGGTCCTCATCGGTGTTGTTCATGCCGGCGTGGTAGAGCGCCGCTGCGGCCTGCTCCAACGACAGGCGCACCGGCGCCGTCACCGTCACCAGCACGCCGTTGCGACCGCTGCCATAGCGGTGCGACAAGCACACCGGCACCGCGCACCCGTTGACCCGCGCCGTGATCCTCTCCTCCGGCCCACCCCACACCTCGACGTTGATCGCGTCACTGCTGGCTGTGTTTGGGATCACCGTCAGTTCCTCTGCGCTGCTGGTACATAGCCGTCTTGCATCAGGGGTAGCTCGCTGTAGTCGCCGCTGGCGTCCGCGCTCCCCCCGGCTGGTTGGTGCTGCGACTGCGGAGTGCCTGTCGTCGGCGCGGTGCATGCCTGCTGGCCGGCGTGAGGCAGCGGTGTCTGCTGCCGGAGCAGCGCAATGAGTTGGATCTTCTGGGAGTCGGTCAGAGCTGGGAAGCCATCGACGAGTAACTGGATGTGCTCGTCCAGATCGGCCGGACTATGACCCCGTATCAGCGGACGAGCTGGTCGTCCTCCTGGGCGAGCTAGCTCTCCTGGGAAGGTGGGACGGCCGTTGTAGGTCTGTGGCATCGTCCTCACCCTCTGTCATCGACACCGGGACAGGTAGACAGCATGACACCCATAGTCAACCTAGTCAAGATGTTGCCCTTGGGTTACCATGGTTGACATGGGGAACCTCGACCCGGATGACGTACGCCCCCCGTACGCGCAGGTAGCTGATGCGCTTCGTAACGAGATCGAACAGGGCGTGCTACAACCTGGTGCGAAGCTGCCGACGCACCAGCAGTTGGTATCCCAGTACAATGTATCGCTCGGCACAGTAAAGCGCGCCCTCGGTGAACTGCAAGGAGCCGGCCTGGTTATTTCGCGGCAGGGGCAGGGTGCATTCGTACGGACTCGAAGAAGCCTCTTGGCGTCGATACCACAGAGTTTCTCGGCCACTAGGCTCGGTGGTCTCTGGGTTACGTCCTACAAATTCACGTCCGAAAAGGGAAATATAGGATGCCATGCCGATATTACCAAGCTTATACCCGAATCAGGTCGACGGGTGACGGCTAAAAACTATCCACCTGAGCCGCGTACTGAAGGTCGCGTATCGTCATTCCGCAATGAGATCGAAGCTCAGCTAGTTGGTCGTCATCTCATCGGACATTGGCAGAATACAAGCGATGCCTATTACTACGGCTCCGTACAACTTGCCGTCCTTCCGGGCGAGACAGTAATGGAAGGCTATTATACTGCTCTCTTAAGCGACATTCAGGTCGATGCTTTTCGCTGGAAGTGGGCACGTCTCGACTCGGTGTCGTTCTCAGTCGATGAACTATCGCGAGTGGTTTTGAAAGAGCCGCGCGTGATCTACGAACTGCTAGAGAACTCAACCTATCAAGTACCACTACCGTTGACTGATGTCGTGGAGGGGGGCCATCTAGATGACGCTTAGCAAACAAGAGGTCCGCGACGTTGTCGATCTCTACGTTGAAGCGTGGGTTAATCAGGACACCGATCTGATCACAACGATCTTCACAGATACGGCCACGTATCACGAACGGGTATTGGAAGCGCCGATCCGAAACCGCGAAGGAATCCGGACCTACTGGCAGGAGAAGGTTGTCGAGTCGCAAAGCAACATCAAGTGTCAATTATTGAATCTCTACCTCGATGGAGATACAGCGGTCGTTGAGTGGGAGGCGCAGTTCGATGATTTGGTTCAGCGGGTCCGCAAGCGAATGAGAGAGGTCGCGATCCTCGTCTTCGACGGACAGCTGATTGCCAGTCTTCGGGAATACTGGTCGTCCGAACAGGTCGCTAATCTCGCTCCGAGGGCCGTCTAGGATGTTTCTTCGGGTCAGCCGGCCGAATCGCCGTGTACCTCCGCTTAGAGAGTGTAGCTGTACTGTCATGAGCAGTGGGGTCCACGTGGAGAAGGAGTCCGCGGATTCGTTGAGGTCCGGGATGCCGGCTGCCAGGTGCATCTGACGGACCGTACTCGTCCCCACCCACCCCCCTACGGTAACCTAGAGTAAGGAGTTTCAATGTCTCGACCCATCATCGATCAGGAACAGCGGTTAACTATACGCCGCCGACCGCGAGTAGTTTGGCCACTGATTCTCGCCTTCGTCGCCTCGTGTCTACTCGTTACAAGTCTCGCAGGCCCTGCTTCGGCAGCGCCTGCAGCTCCTGCACTTTCTGCAGTCCCTGGCGCCGTTCAAATGCAGCCGTCAGAGTGTCAGGGGACTCCTGGCGCACCAAATGACGCAACGATTCGTGGAATCAAATATGTCGAGGTTCACTCGTGGACTATATGCTTTGGTGCCGTGTCAGAAATAACCGCGTATCTTGAGTTGCAGCGGTTTGTCCCTACGGGACCAGGCGGTGCTGGTACGTACGAAACTGTTGCCGGGCCCATCGAAAAACACTTTCCTGGAGTTACCGGAGAACGCCAATACAGTAGCGGCGCTGCGAAATGTTCCGCAGTCGGGGGAAATGGATTCTTCCGAACAGCAGCATGGGCTACGTGGCTAGATAATCAGGGTGAAGAAGGTAAGACGACCACGGCATACGCCTACCCCAACCACGGTCTCTGCTAACTCGCCCCGTTTACCATCACAGCGCCGCGGGTCAAATCCGATCCCCAACCCCCCTGGGTTCCACCCGCCACCGCCAGGGTGGGCGAGGTGGTGCAGCAGCTGGCGGGCCTGGTGCTCACCGATCCCGAGCTCGCGGGCCAGCCGACCCCGCACCCCCCGCACCCCCCCGGGCGTGCCCGGCGGCGACGGCCCGGCGGGCCACGGCCACCAGGGGCTCGCCAGCCCCACCACCAGCACCCAGGCCAGGCTGGGGCAGGAGGACCGCCACGGGACCGAGAGGCGAGCTGGTCGGGCCCGGGGGTGCGCTCGACACCAACGGCTCGGGCTGGTCGGCCAAGCTGGCGGGTCGCTGGTCCGCTGCCGGTTCAGCCGCCGGCTGGTCCACCTGGCGCGCTGGGAGGCTGGGGCGGTGTGAGGGCAGAGAGCCACGGCCGGCGTCGGCGAGCTGTGATTCGAGCCCAGCGAGCCCGGGCACGCATCCGCTCGTTCGCCGTGCGCAGCTGCACCGGGGGCTCAGCACGTCATCGGCGAACTCTTCGGCGAGCACCGCGAGATGTTCGGCTCCGCTCGTCCCGTGAGTGATATGTACTGAGGCTTATGCAGAACTTCTTATTTGACAAGATCGAATACTGCACCCTCGCAGGTCAACAAGGTTGTTACGGAGGCTCTCCCTGAGTTCTGCATAAGCCTCACTGTTATGGTGACATAATACGAGCAACGAGTAACATCGGTCAGTTCACCCTCAGCGGTGACAGGTTAGTTTGAGTGCGTCTGCGGCGTCTTTGTGGCTCCCGGTGCCGGTTGCGGCCATGCGAATGATGAGGTGAGAGTCTGTGGCGTCGAAGCTGGGGCCGGGTTGCCAGGTGCCGTGGTAATCGCGTTGGTCGATGGTGAAGGTGGCGGTATGATGGCCGTCGGTAACGGTGTAGTCGGCTGGGTGGCCACCAATGTCGGTCAACCCCCGCCGGTGGGGATGTGGACTTCGATGGCGCACCGACCGAGGGCAAGCGTCACAAAGCTCCAAGTGTAGGTGCTGGGGTTGTGCGGGGCGATGTAGGTGGTAGCCCAGCCGCCGGTACAGCCGTCGCCGACCCAGCCGTCTGTGGAGCGGTTCGACCAAGGGGTGGCGTTGGTTTGGCTGCTGCTAGCCGCGAAGGGGCTTTGGACACAGCCAGGGCCAGTGACGACGGTCAGCTGCTGCTCACCTCTCTGCGACTCGGGTCCAGGTGCAGCGGGAGACGGCTGGCGAGCGGGGCCAAGTTGAGTGAGGAAAACGACGGCGATGCCCGCAACGGCAACGCCAGCGATCAGTGCCCCGGCCGTCATCGTAAAGTGCCTCGACCAACGTCGCTGCCCCGCTCGCAGGGAGTAGACCGCGGTGAGTTGGTGGTCGGGTTGGGGTTGATCGAGTCGTAGGTCAGGCTGGTCAGGTTCGGCCGGAGCCGGCGCCCGTGGTGCACTCGGATGGGCCGGCGTGGCTGGTGGTGGACTCTGCCACAGCGCCGCCAGCACAGCGAGCACCGCCGCCACCAGGTTCAGGATCGCCACCGGCAGCGCTATCACAGTCGCGATATCCGAGCCCTTGGTGGCCGAGTCCTTGCTCAGCAGCCAGGCCGTGCCCGTCCCGAGCGCAACCGCCAATGCTACGCCCGCCGCGACCCACCAGCGGCCCCGCCGAGAAGCCACCGCCTAACGCTTCCACATAGACAGTGTGAAGGACGCCCACAGACAGCGAAGATCGATCTTGGATTAGGGGCCAACCGTCGGACCTGGCGGGGCATCGTCAGCTTACGCAGAATGACTGTCATGTTCCCGGCTGTTTCGGAGTGATCTCCACTGTGGTGGGGTTGAATCGCCGTGTGCCTCTGCCTGGTGGGTGGAGCCGCACCGTCATGAGCAGGTCGATGATCGCGCGGCGTCGGTCGACGTCGAGCTGGTTCCATATAGTCTGTACGTTGGTGGCTTGGATCAGTGGTGTGAGGGCGGAGAGCCGGCCGGCGTCGGCGAGCTGTGATTCGAGCTCGGCGAGTCGGGCACGCATCCGCTCGTTGGCCGTGCGCAGCTGCGCCGGGCTCAGCGCACCGTCGGCGAACTCCTCGGCGAGCACCCGTTGACGCTGGCGCACCGCCGCCGCTTCGGTGACCAAGGCTGTCACGTCGGGGCGGGCGGCGTCGGCGACCAGGTCGGCAGCGTCTGGTCGGGCCAGCCGGGCCACGACGACCTGGCCAATGTAGTCCTCGACAGGTGGAGCCAGGCGCGTCACATGCGCATTGCTCGGGCAGCGGTAGACCGGCTTGCGATGCGAGGCTCCTCCGCCATGCACCGGCGCGCCACACACCCCGCATAACGCGATCCCGGTGAGCAGCTGTCGTCCCAGCCGGCCCGCGCCGCCGCGATTGCGGCTGGGATCCTCAAGCATCGAGCACGCCGCCCTCCACACATGTTCAGCCACCAGAGCGGGCCACACGGCTGTCGCGACCGGCTCACCCTTGTAAATGCGCAACCCGGCGTTGCGGCCGTTGCACAGGACAGTCCGCACCGTGGCGTGGCTCCACCGCGTCGGCTGACCTTTGCGAGTGGGCGCGTACGCCGTTTGGCCGCTGCGTAACCCCAGAGCGTTCCACCGCCGGGCGATTACGGCCAGCGGCTCACCCGCCAGTAGCGAGGTGTACCCATCGATGATGGCCTGCGCCTCGCACGGCTTCACCGTCACCCCGTCGGCCTCGTAGCCGAACGGGCGCCGGCCGCCGACCCGGCGACCCTGAGCAGCGGCTTGCGTCTGGGCGCGGGTCTGGCGGTCCGACTTCTGCTCGATCTCGTGCCGAGCCACGCTGGCGAGGATGTCCGCAGCGAGCCGACCGGCGGGTGTGGACAGGTCCATGTCGGAGCCACGGACCAGCGAGATCACCACCTTGGTCGGCTCGCACGCCTCGATGAGTCGGAGCTGGTCGCGGCGGTTGCGGGTGAGCCGGTCCAGCGACCACGCCACGATGGCGCCGATCTCGCCGCGCTCCACGGCCTTCACCAGGGCCTCGAATCCCGGTCGGCGCTTGCGACCAGCAGCGGAGACGTCGTTGTCGGTGAACTCGGCGGCCAGAGCCCAGCCGCGCTGCTCGACGACGCGACAGCAGTCTTCACGCTGACGCTGGACGCCCAGCCCTTCGCCACTGCGATCTTGAGACTGGCGAACATATACGGCTGCCGGCAACATGCGCTAGAGGCTACTGCACGTGACGCGCAGCGTGCGGTCGACACCCCTCGCGGTCACCCGGCCCTCGCGCAATGCCCGCTCGAGCGACGCGGTGGTCTCCCGTGGCAACCGGAAGCTGCGCCGGAGCACCGGCCCCGGCACCTCGGCATTGGTGCGCCACCCGTGTGCGCGCCAGCGCTGCTCGGCAGCGGCCCGGGCGGCCAGCACCCGGGCCCGCACGGTGGCCGTGTCCTCCGCGGCACGCGGATCGGCCCAGCACAGGCTGCTGCTCGGCTCGAGCTGCACCCGAAGGTCGACCCGGTCCAACAACGGCCCCGACAGCCGCCGCAGGTAGCGGCGCCGGATCGGCGCGGGGCACACACAGTCGACGTCACGAGGTGGCGCGCAGGGGCACGGGTTGGCGGCGAGCACGAGCTGGAAGCGCGCCGGGTAACGCACGACACCGTCCCGGCGGCCCAGCCGGACCTCACCGTCCTCCAACGGGGTGCGCAGCGCTTCGAGCAGGTGCGACCCGAACTCCGGCGCCTCGTCGAGGAACAGCAGCCCCCGGTGAGCGAGCGAGACCGCGCCGGGCCGCGCCAACCCGCTGCCGCCGCCGACCAGGGCGGTCACCGACGAGGTGTGGTGCGGAGCGACGAACGGGGGCGCGACCGGCAGCGGCGCCCCCGGCGCGAGTAGGCCCGCCACCGAGCGCACGGCGGTGACCTCCAAAGCCTCCTCGGCCGACAGCTCGGGCAGCAGGCCGGTCATCCGGTGGGCGAGCATGGTCTTGCCGGAACCGGGCGGCCCGGTCAGCAGTAGGTGGTGGCCACCGGCGGCCGCGATCTCCACAGCGGTCCTGGCCTCCGCCTGTCCGAGCACGTCGGCCAGATCTGGCGAGCGCTCATCCTCGACGGCCGACCTCGGCCCTGGCCGGGGCAGCTCACCGCAGCCCCGCAACCAGTCCAGCACCTCCCTGAGGTGGGCCGCGCCCGTGGACCGGAAGCTCCGGCACGAGGGCCGCCTCAGCGAGCGTGGCCGCCGGCACGACGGCCCGGCGCATGCCCGCCCGCCGGGCGGCCAGCAGGCTGGGGAGCACACCGCGCACCGGGCGCAGCCGCCCGTCCAAGGCCAGCTCGCCCAGCAGCGCCGTCCCGTCCAGGGGAGCGTGCGGGACCGCCCCGGCGGCGGCCAGCACACTGAGAGCTAGAGCAAGATCGTATCCAGAGCCGACCTTGGGCAGTGTGGCCGGCGACAGCGCCAGGGTGACCCGCCGAGCCGGCCAGCCCTCCCCCGAGTTCACCACGGCCGCCCGCACCCGGTCCCGGGACTCGTGCAGCGCGGCATCCGGAAGCCCGACGAGCTGCAGCGCCGGCAGCCCGCCCCCGATGTCGGCCTCGATCTCGACCAGCTCACCGGCCACGCCCTGCAGCGCCACCGACCACGCTCGCGCCAGGGCCATCAGAACGCCGCCTCGTAGTGCTCGAGGCTGAAGTGCCCGGCCGGTGAGCGCAGCACCGCGATCACGTCGAACCGCACCTCACACCACCGGACACGGTGTGCCGCCAACCAGGCTCGGGTGACCCGCCGGATACGGGCCGCCTTCGTGGCGGTCACCGCCTCGGCGGGTGAGCCGAAGCCGGGACCGGAGCGGGTCTTGACCTCGCACACCACCAACCGCGACCCGTCTGTGCAGACGACGTCGAGCTCGCCGTCACGGCAGCGCCAGTTCCGCGAGAGCACGACCAGCCCGCGGGCTTGCAGGTGGGCGACCGCGATGTCCTCACCGCGCCGACCGAGGGCGTTCGTGCTCGCGGTAGTACCCGTCGTCCTCGTCGCGGTACTCGCGGTACTCGCGGTACTCGCGGTACTCGCGGTACTTGCGGTACTCGCGGTACTTGCAGTACTTGCGGTACTCGCGGTCGTCATCGCCACAGGTCCTCCCCGTCCCATCCGGTCACGGCGCCCGACGGGGCCTGACCGCGACCACCGTCGCCGGCCGGGGGACGCCGCGCCAAGGGGACCTTGCCGGCGGTGGACAGCCCGAGCCGGTGTGGACAGCGACCGGCCAGCAACCCCGGCCAAAGAGGGAAGTGTCAGGGGTTTGTGCTCAGGGAACTCCCGGGTTCAGCAGCGGGGCAGTGTGGCTGGCAGTGTGGCGATCGGGTGTTCTGGTTGGTCCAGCCAGATCACCTGGGTGCGGGTGGTGGTGTCCACGGTGACCAGGTGGCGTTGGCGTACACCGTGTCGTAGTAGCCGGGGTTGGTGGCTTCCACTCGCGCCCCTGACCCGTTCGGGGTCTGCCGGTAGAACTCCGGCACGAGGACAGGTCCGGGTGGCGGCCGCTGCGTGTGGGAGGTCCGGACCCGCGGGCCTACCCCCCGAAAGGACCGCCCTCCGGCAGCCGGAGGTCGGGCTTGTCCAGCTCCTCGACGTTGACGTCCTTGAATGTGACCACGCGGACGTTCTTAACGAACCGGGCCGGCCGGTACATGTCCCACACCCACGCGTCGCTCATCCGGACCTCGAAGTAGACCTCGCCGTCGGCGTTGCGCACCGCCACGTCCACGGAGTTGGCCAGGTAGAAGCGCCTCTCCGTCTCCACCACGTAGGAGAACTGCGAGACGACGTCGCGGTACTCCTTGTAGAGCGAGAGCTCCATCTCGGTCTCGTACTTCTCGAGATCCTCCGCGCTCATGTGCTGCGGGCTCCTCCTCGGCTCCGGCTGTCAGCCCCATTGTGGCCCACCGCCGGGCTCCGGTCCCGCCCCTGGAGGGCCGCGACGGCCGCGACGTTGACGAAGCTGTAGCGGTGCACGCCGCTCGGTCCGTGGTCGCGCAACGCGGCCGCGTGGCCGGGTGTGCAGTAGCCCTTGTGCTCGTCGAAGCCGTAGTCCGGCAGTTCGGCGTGCAGCCGGGTCATGATCTGGTCCCGGGTGACCTTCGCGAGGACCGACGCGGCGGCCACGCAGGCGGCCGCCTGGTCGCCCTTGGGAACCGCGAGGGCGGGCACCCCGAGGCCCGGCACGGGGAAGCCGTCGGTGAGCACGTAACCCGGCCGCAGCCGCAGCCTCGCAACAGCCCGCCGCATGCCCTCGATGTTCGCGGCGTGCACACCGCGGCGGTCGACCTCCGCGGGCGGTATCGCCACCACCGACCAGTCCACGGCGCGGGCGGTGAGCACCGCGTGGAAGCGCTCGCGCTCGTCGGCGGAGAGCAGCTTGGAGTCGGTGAGCCCTTCGAGTCGGTGAGCGTCGGCCCGGCGCAGGACACAGGCCGCGATCACCAGCGGTCCGGCGCAGGCACCCCGGCCGGCCTCGTCGACCCCCGCCACCGGCCCGAGGCCGTGACGCTCCAACGAGATCTGCAACGCCCAGGTCCCGGTGCCGGAGCGCACGACGGCGCGCGGGGGTCGGGGCAAGCGGAGGACGGCGGGCACCGAAGCACCCCGGTCAGCGCATCCGTGGTCGCCGCAACCGGCGCAGCGCGCGGGTGCTCGGCCAGGCGATGAGGAACCCGAGCGCCACAGGGGCGCCGCGCTCCCATCCGGGTGCACTCATGGCCACCGACTGCTGCGGGTCGGGGGACCCGACGATGCCCCACCGCGACGGCGGCAGGACGACGAAGCGTGCCTTCCCGATGACGTCGTCCTTCGGCACCGCGCCATGGCCGGGCGCCCGGGAGTCGGCGGAGTTGTTGCGGTTGTCGCCCATCATCCACAGTTCGCCGGGCGGCACCGTGACCGGGCCGAACGGGGCCTGCGTGGTGCCCAGCCCCGGCTGGTAGTAGATGTAGGGCTCGTTCAGCGGCTTGCCGTCCACCAGCACCCGGTTCTGCTGGTCGCAGCACTGCACCGTCTGGCCTCCCACCGCGATCACCCGCTTGACGAAGTCCATCTCGTCGGGCGGCGCGAGGCCGATGAGCGAGGCCGCCTGCTGCAGCCCCCGGAGGATCACGTTGGAGCTGCGTGCGACGGTGAACTCGGTGTCCTCGCCCCAGGAGGCCGGGCCCCGGAACACCACCACGTCGCCCGGCTTCGGATCGGTGAAGCGGTAGGTGATCTTGTCGACGAGCACCCGGTCGTCGGTGCATCCGGAGCAACCGATGAGGGTCTTCTCCATGGACGCCGAGGGGATTTCGTAGATCCGGGCGAGGAATGTCTGGATCAAGAAGGTGAGGACGAGCGCGGCGAGGATGAGCAGGGGCAGCTCTCGCCAGAGGGAACCCTTTCGCTTGCGCTTGCCCTCCTTCGGCCCGCCACGGGCGTGCCGGCCGGAGGATCCGACGCGGGGGGCGGCGTGGCGGGTCGGCTCGCGCAGCCCTGGCGTCTCGGGCTTCTCCGGGACTTCCTTCTGGGAGCTCACACGCGTCACGCTACGGCAGCCTTCCCGGGACCCATCAGGACGCCGAGGGTGTCTCGCGCTTTTCCTTGATCTTCGCGGCCTTGCCGCGCCGGTCCCGCAGGTAATACAGCTTCGCACGACGCACGTCACCCCGGATGGCGACCTCGATCCTGGCGATGTTCGGCGAGTGCACCGGGAACGTGCGCTCGACGCCCACCCCGAAGGACACCTTCCGGACGGTGAAGGTCTCCCGCACACCAGCGCCCTGCCGGCGGATGACGACGCCCTGGAAGATCTGCACCCGGGAACGGGTCCCCTCGACGACCCGGACGTGCACCTTGAGGGTGTCGCCGGCCCGGAAGTCCGGGATGTCGGAGCGCAGTGACAGGGCGTCCAGGGCATCCAGGGTGTTCATCAGCGTCGGTCCGTCCCTTTACGTCGTCTCGCCCGATCGGCGCCTCACCCGGTCGGGTCATGAGGCACCGGCGCATCCGGGCGGTGGTTCGCTCGACCGGGTCCGGCTCGCGCGCCGGTTCGGGGGGCGCCGGTCGAGGCAGGTACGGTCCAGTCTGCCAGACGCCGTCACGGGTCATGAAACGGGCCTCACCTGGCCCGATGCACCTCGTTCGGCACCGACTCCTCCGGCACCGCTTGGTCCAGCACCGCCTGGTCCCGGACGTCGAGCGCGTCGACGGGCAGTGCGGTGAGCAGGTCGGGGCGCCGGACAGCGGTGAGCTCCAGTGCCCGGTCGCGGCGCCACCGCGCGATGGCGGCATGGTTGCCGCTGCGCAGCACGTCCGGGACCGTCAGGCCACGCCACGTCTCGGGCCGCGTGTATGCGGGGGCTTCGAGCAGGCCGTCGGAGAAGGAGTCCTGCTCGGCCGAAGCCGGGTTACCGAGCACGCCGGGCAGCAGCCGGGCCACGGCCTCGACGATGACGAGCACCGCCGCCTCGCCGCCGGCGAGCACGTAGTCGCCGATCGACACCTCGTCCACCGGCATCCGGCGGGCGGCGTCGGCGACGACCCTGGCGTCGATGCCCTCGTAGCGGCCGCAGGCGAAGACCAGCCACGGCTCGTCGGCCCACTGCCACGCGGTGGCCTGGGTGAACAGCCGGCCGGCGGGGGTCGGCACGACCAGCCGCGGCGGTGGCCCGGCGCCCCCCTGCGGGGGCGCACACACCTCGTCGAGCGCCTCCCCCCATACCTGCGGGCGCATCACCATGCCCGGGCCCCCGCCGTAGGGCGTGTCGTCGACCGCGCGGTGCACGTCGGCGGTCCACCCCCGCAGGTCGTGCACCCGCAACTCGATCCGACCGAGCGCGGCGGCCCGGCCGAGCAGCGCCTGGCGCAGCGGGCTGAGGTAGTCGGGGAAGATGGTGACCACGTCGATCCGCACCGCCGGGATCCTCCCAGGGCGTCAGTCAAGCAGGCCCTCGGGAGGGGTGAGCACGATGCGGCCCGCCCCGACGTCGACGGTCGGAACGATCTCGCGTACGAACGGGACCAGCACCACGGCGCCGCCCGGGCGCCGCACCGCGAGCAGCTCGCCGCCGGGCCCGTGCACCACGTCGGCGACGGTTCCCACGGCGCTGCCGTCGGTCAGCTCGACCGCGAGCCCCTCCAACTGCGAGTCGTGGAACTCGTCGGGGTCGGCGGGTTGTTCGTCCGGCGGCGCCACGGTGAGCAACGTGCCCCGCAGCGCCTCCGCCTGGTCGCGCCCGGTGACACCCTCGAACGCGAGGAGCAGCCGGCCACCGTGGGGCCGGCTGCCCTGCACTGTCAGGATCCCTGCCGTGCCGTCGCGGTGCCGCGCGCCGAGCACCGCGCCCGGCGCGAACCGCCGCTCCGGCGCGTCAGTGCGCACGTCCACGACGACCTCACCGCCCAGGCCGTGCGCCTTGACCACCCGGCCGGCGAGACGCGACTGTCCCGACATCGCTCACCGGTCGGTGTCGACCACGTCGACGCGCACCCCACGACCCCCCACCCCGCCGACGATCGTGCGCAGCGCGGTGGCCGTGCGCCCGCTGCGTCCGATCACCTTCCCCAGGTCGTCGGGGTGGACCCGAACCTCGAGCGTGCGACCGCGCCGGGTGGTCACCAGATCCACCCGGACGTCGTCGGGATGGTCGACGATCCCGCGTACCAGGTGTTCCAGCGTGTCCGCAAGGACGTTCACGTGGCTTCCTCGCCGGTGCTCGCCGGCCACGTCCGCGGCGCCGCGGTGTCCAATGGCTCGCCCACTCCACTCACTCACACCTCGCCCGCAGCCGCCGGTGGCGGGGTGCGGGGAGGTTGCGCGGCGGCGCCAGCCTGGGCGGCCTCGGTGGGCGCGTTGCCGGCCTTGCGGGGAGCCCGCTTGCGCGGGGTGGTCGCGGGCGCACCGCCCTCACCGCTGATCTCGGCCAGCGCTGCGTTGAACCGTGCGAGCCGGTCCACCGGCGGATCCGGGTGCCGAAGCCTGCCCTCGGCACCGGGCAGGCCTTTGAACCGCTGCCAGTCACCGGTCACTTCGAGGAGGTGTTGCACCGGTTCGGTGGGTTGCGCGCCCACGCCGAGCCAGTACTGCACCCGTTCGGAGTCGACATCGATGAGGCTCGGGTCGGATTTCGGGTGATATCTGCCGATCGTCTCGATCGCCCGGCCGCTACGGCGGGTGCGGGCGTCGGCCACGACGATGCGGTAGTAGGGCTGGCGGACCTTGCCCAACCGCATCAGCTTGATCTTGACGGCCACGGGTGGTAGGTGCTCCTCGCAGGTCGGGTTCCTTGCGGATGAGCGCCCATGGCCCGCGTGGGGGGAGGGGCCCGAGCGCTCGCATGTCAGGGGCCGCGGCGCGGTGAGAGGGCCCGGCCGTGGTGGACAACCGCCCATTCTGCCAGACCCGGGCACCGGCTCACCAACCAGCCGGCACCCGACCTGCCGGCGCCTCGCCGGCTCGGTCACCGGCCGGCGAGGCGCCCCTTCCAGGCACCACCTCGACCGGTCACGTGGCGGCGCGCCGAGTCCACGGTCATGGCGGCGTAGAGCGTCGCGACGGCCGGCAGCGCGAGCCCGCGCAGCGGCGAAAGTCCGTAGAGCCGCAGCACCGGCACCTGGGTGAGCGCCATCACGGCCCACGCGCCGAACCCGGCCGCCGCGGGCACCGGCGAGTGCCCGGCCAACCCCGCCAATCCCGCCAACCCGGCCACGGGCGGGACGACGTAGAGCAGCACCAGACCGGCGACCGTGCCGACGAGCAACATCGGTGAGCGGCGGAGCTGGGTGTAGGCGCTGCGGGTGACCATGGTCCACAGGTCGGCGAGACAGGGGTACGGCCGCACGCTGCGGACCTCGGACGCCTCGCTGGTGAAGCCGAGCCAGGTCCGCGCGCCGGAGCGCTTGAGCAGCCGGCCCAGGGCCACGTCGTCGATGAGCTCGCCGCGAATGCGCGGCAGACCCCCGGCCCGTTCGAGGGCGCCGCGGCGGACGAGGACGCAGCCGCCCGCGGCCGCGGCGGTTCGGCCACCGGGCCGAGCCACCCGGCCGAACGGGTAGAGCTGGGCGAAGAAGTAGACGAACGCCGGCACGAGGATGCGCTCCCAGCCGGTCTGCGCACGCAACAACGCCATGAGCGAGACGAGGTCGCGGTCGTCCGCAAGGGCAGTGGCGACCAACCGGCGCACCGAGGACGGATGGTGGGCGATGTCGGCGTCGGTGAGCAGCAGCAGGTCGACCCCGGCGGCGCTGGCCGCCACCACGCCGCGCTGGAGGGCGTTGAGCTTGCCGGTCCACCCGGGAGGTGGCGGCGCGGCGGCCAGCACGGTGAGCGACGCCCGTCCGCCGGCCGCCTCGGCGAGGGCGCCCGCGAGCCCCACCGTGGCGTCGCTGCTGCCGTCGTCGACCAGCCACACGGCGAGCTGGCCCGGGTAGTCCTGGGCGAGCAGGGTGGGCAGTGCCTCGGGAAGCACCTCCGCCTCGTCACGGGCCGGGACGACGACTCCGACGCTCGGCCAGCGGCCGGGTTCCGGCGGGTCCTCCGGCAGCCGGGTCGAGGTGAGCCAGAAGCCGCCGTGCCCGACGAGGAGGTAGGTCCACGCCGTGGCGGACATGGTCGCGAGCCAGCCGAGCAGCGGCACCCGCCGAGCATCGCACGCCCCCCGACGGGACACGGCAAGGCCCAGCCAGCGAGGCAACCGACCACGTCTATCCCGGCCCGGATCGGTGGCAGGCCGCGCAGGTCGCGGTGCTGCTCGACGCGCTGGCCAGTGTGCCGCTGTCTGAAGTCGAGCGGCGGACCGTCGAGTGGCTGGCGAGTTGGCCGGCCTCGCCCGCCGAGAACCTCGCGGGGATCGTCCGCAAGGCGAGGGGCGCCGCGTCTCGCGACACGTACACGCCTACATCGGCGTCTACGGCCACCGGGCGTCGTGCACCGCGCCGGACTGCGGCTGCCTGGACTTCACCCCCGAGCGTGCGGGCGGTGCGTCGTGAGCGACCCGCGCCGGGTGGCGGACCTTCAGGTCGGCCTCCAGCCCCGACCGCGGCCCAAGCCGTTGGGGGACGGGTGGCTGTGGCCACCCCGCCCACGGGCGCACTGCTCGGCTATCTGCTTCACCTGTGCGGCCCGGATGTGCTCGTCGGGCTGGCCGGTGCCGTGGTCGCGGCCCGCGCCGACGTCTCGCGGTCATCGCCGGTGCGGCGGCCGTGCTCTCGTTCGCCTCGGTGCGCGAGCTTGCAGCAGCCGCAAGCTACCCGGCCGGATTGGCGTTCCTGCTGCCCGTCGTCATCGACGCCACGGCGGTCATCGCCTCGCGGATCTGGCTGGGGCCGTCGGGGCAGTCCGGCTGCGGTGGCCTACGCCCGCACGCTGGCGCTCGCCGCTGCCGTGGTGACGATCACCGCGAACCTCACCGAGCACGCCCTCACCGCCTACCGGCTGGCCCCGGCGTGGTGGCTCATCGCCTCGCTCGCCGCAGTGCCGCCGGCTGCTCTGGTCGCAGTGGCTCACCTGGTCGGCCTGCTCACCCGGGCCGTGCACGTCGAGGTCGTCGAGCTGGCACCGGCGGACCGGGAGGCGGACCGGGTCGGCCTGCCGGGCACACCCGGCGCCACCGCCGGGCGCGCCGGGCCGGACCGGGCCGTGTCTGATACCGCGTCGGGGCCGGACGGGGTTGCCAACCGGCAAACCCGGGCGCGGGCACCGGGCCGGCACCGGAGCACACCCACGAGGCACGGGTGGCTGAGCTGCGCCGATGGGCCGCTGAGCGGGGCGGGGTGCCGTCGCGGCGGGCGGTCATGGACCGCTACAAGGTGGGGATCGACCGACCGGACGGAGCGGCTGCGGTCCGCAGCGGCCCGACCCGGCC
>JAVKSM010000033.1:0-25978 GCA_039583705.1 Pseudonocardiaceae bacterium | reverse complement strand
GTCTGTCGACCCGGGCAGAGCGGCCCCGGGCAGAGCGGAACCGCGCAAAGCAGACCCGGGCGGAGCCGGGGAAGCCTGGCCGGGACGCGGCAGGGTGCCCCCCGGACCAACGGCCACGGCCACCGACCGGGCGGGGGGGCGCAGGCCGGCGGTTCGCTGGAGCTGGCCTTCCCCGGCCCGCAGGCCGGCCACCGCGCCGGCTGGCAGCGCCGAAGGGCCGAACCGGGCGCCGCTCGCCCGCGGCGTTGCCGGCGGCGGTGCCGGAACGGCCCGGGCGGGCAGCCGACCCAGCGCCAGCTCGGTGCGCAGCCGCCTGCGGACCAACCCGGCCAGCCCGCCACGCACCCCGTTGCGCAACCGGGTGGTCCTGCTGGTGAGCAGCGCGCGGACGTCGCGGGAAGAGACCACGACAGCGGGCCGCCGCAGCCGTCGCCCGGCCCGCAACCCGGCGGCGCCACCGACGACGTACCGCAGCGCCGCCAATTCGGCCCGGGCCGCTCCGGTGCGCCGCAGCAGCAGGAACCCGCCAGCCCGGAGCAAGCAGAGCACGGGCAGCCGCAGCAGGCCGGTCACCAGGGCCATCGTCGAGCAGTTGACGAGGACGGTGCGCAGTGCATGCCTGCGATCGGCCGTGCGATAGCGCCCGCCCACCGCGTCCGGCGGCCGCTGGCGTGTGCCGCCGGCCACGGCGTGGCGCAACCGCGCCCGGGGCACGCAGAACACCGGGTGGCCGGCCCGGTTGGCCCGCCACCCGAAGTCCAGGTCGTCGCGCAGCATCGGCAGCGCGGGGTCGTAGCCACCTAACGCGTCCCACACCTCACGCCGGACCAACGAGCCGGCCGAACCGACCGCCAGCACCTCGGCGTTCTGCGCGAACTGCCCGAGGTCGAGCTCCTCCGGTCCGACCCCGGTCTGCCGGTGGCCGGAGGCGTCGGTGGAGAGCCCCGCCTCGACGATCCGTCGTGGGTCGTGCCAGTCGAGGCACAGCGGGCCGAGCACCGCCGCGGTCGGCGAGAGCTCCCCGGCATCGAGCAGCACGCGCAGGCAGTCCGGCTCCGGCGCGCTGTCGTCGTGCAGCAGCCAGACCCACGGGTCGGGCTCCGGGTAGCGGGCGTCGGCCGCGGCGAGCGCGGCGCGCACCGCGTCGCCGAAGCCGGTGTCGGCCGGGACACCGACCACCTCGTCGAGTCTGTCGCACGCCGCCACCGCTTCGCGGGTACCGTCGGTCGACCCGGCGTCAACCGCGATGACGTGGCGGGGCCCCACGGTGAGCCCGTCCAGCGCGGCGAACGTGTCCGTCAGCCACTGCCGGCCGTCGTGACACACGAGGACCGCGAGCACGGGCACCCGCTGCTGCGCACGTCTCGGCACCTCGACCCTCCTCGTGCGCTCGGTGCTGGCCGACACGGTACGGTACGGGCACCGCGCAGCAGCACCAAGTCAGACGCGCACCCAGGTGGCGTTTCGGCCGACGGTCCCTCCGGCCTGCCTGGTAGGCCGGCCTAGCCGGCGCGACGCTTGAGCCGGCGGCGTTCCCGCTCCGACAGGCCCCCCCAGATGCCGAACCGCTCGTCGTGGGCCAAGGCGTACTCCAGGCACTCGGCGCGGACCTCGCAACTGCCGCAGATCCGCTTGGCCTCGCGGGTGGATCCGCCCTTCTCGGGGAAGAACGCCTCTGGGTCGGTCTGGGCGCACAGTGCCCGCTCCTGCCAGTCCCGCTCGTCCTCGACGAACGGCTCGGCCGTGTGCTCAGCGCATGCGTCGCCAGGTGCCGCCGGCACGCCCTCCCAGCTCGTCACCACATGTCCGCCTCCTCGCTCCAGCGCCACAGTTGGCGGACCCGCCGGCCCCGTCGCGAATGACATAGGTGTGATTACACCGCCGTGGTTCGGCGGGGTCAAGTGGGGAGCAACGACCGGTCAGCCCGACACGGCGGACGGTCGGCAGACTGTGGGTGTGCGTACACGTCTGGCGCGGGTGAGCCCGCTGTTCCTGGTCCTGCTCGCCGCAGCGGTCGCCGGTGGGGCGCTCGCCGCGGTCGGTCCACGCACCACGACGGCGATCACCGCCGGCATCGTGGTGCTCGTACTGGCCGGCTGGGCCGTCTCGTTGTGCCTGCACGAGTTCGGCCACGCCGCCCTCGCCTACCGCTACGGCGACTACTCGGTGCGCGCCAAGGGCTACCTCACCCTCGACATCCGCCGCTACACCGACCCGGTGCTGTCGTTCGTGCTGCCGCTGGTGTTCCTGCTCGCCGGCGGCATCCCGCTGCCCGGGGGCGCCGTGTGGATCAACACTGGCGCGGTGCGGTCCCGGGCGGCGTTGTCGCTGATCTCGCTGGCCGGCCCGGTCACCAACCTCGTGCTCGGCGTGGCGCTCGTCGTCGCGGTGACCCTCACCGGGCCGCCGGTCGGACTGCTGGTGGGACTGTCCTACCTGGCGTTCGTACAGATCATCGCGTTCCTGCTCAACATCCTGCCGGTGCCTGGGCTGGACGGTTTCGGCGTCCTGGAGCCCTACCTCGGGCTACCTGCCAGGCAGCTGGCGGCCCGGGTGCGGCCGTGGGCGCCGATCGTGCTCTTCCTGCTCATCATCGGGCTGCCCGGCATCAACCGGCTGTTCTTCGACGCCACCTTCGCCCTCTACGGCCTGGTCGGCGGCAACGAGCAGGCCGCCGTTCTCGGCCAGTACACCTTCCTGTTCTGGCGCCATTGACAGGGTCCTACCACTGCCGCGGCGGGACCGACGCTCATGCAAGGATCGATGGCCGTGAGGGTGGTGGTGCTGGCCGGCGGGGTGGGCGGTGCGCGGTTCCTGCTCGGCGTCAAAGCCGCGCTGGGGCTGCCGCCCGTCGGCGAGCCGGACCTCCCGTCCCCACACGAGGTCACGGCGGTCGTCAACGTCGGAGACGACCTGTGGTTGCACGGCCTGCGCATCTGCCCCGACCTGGACACCTGCATGTACACCCTCGGTGGTGGCGGCGACGGCGAGCGTGGTTGGGGCCGGGCCGGGGAGAGCTGGACGGTGCGCGACGAACTGGCCGGCTACGGCACCGAGGGCACCTGGTTCGGCCTCGGCGACAAGGATCTGGCCACCCACCTGGTGCGCACCGGGCTGCTGCGGGCCGGCGATCCGCTCTCCGCCGTCACCATGGCGCTGTGCGAGCGCTGGCGCCCGGGCCTGGCGCTGTTGCCGGCCAGCGACGACCCGGTGGAGACCCACGTCGTCGTCGACACCCCGGACGGCGGCCGCCATGCCATCCACCTCCAGGAGTGGTGGGTCCGCCACCGCGCCGAGCTGCCTGCGTACGGGTTCGTCCCCGTCGGAGCCGACTGGGCCGGCCCGGCGCCAGGGGTGCTGGCGGCCCTCGCCGCGGCTGACGTGGTGCTGTTCGCGCCGTCCAACCCGGTGCTGAGCATCGGGGCGATCCTGGCCGTGCCCACGGTGCACGACGCGTTGCGCGAGTCCCCGGCTCCGGTCGTCGGGCTGTCCCCGATCATCGCCGGGAAGCCGGTTCGCGGCATGGCCGACGTGTGCCTGGCTGCCATCGGCGTGGACAGCACAGCCGAGGCGGTTGGCCGGCGCTACGGGGCGCGCAGCGACGGCGGTCTGCTCGACGGTTGGCTCACGCACCCCGGCGACCGGGCCGACCTGCCCGGGGTGGCGACGCGTGCCGTCCCGCTGCTCATGTCCGATGTGGCCGCCACGGCCGAGATGGTCCGCCGCGCGCTGGAGCTGGCCGGGGTCGCGGATGCCTGACCACGCCGCACCCGGGCCGGTCGAGGTGCTGCCGGTGCGCGGGCTTCCCGAGTTCCGGCCCGGCGACGACCTGGCGGCGGCCTTGGCCGCCGCCGCGCCGTGGTTGGCCGACGGTGACGTCGTCGTCGTGACCAGCAAGGCCGTGTCCAAAGCAGAGGGTCGGCTGGTCGCCGTGCCGGCCGACCGGGAGGGCCGGGACGCCGCGCGCCGGGAGCTGGTCGCCGCCGAGACCGAGCGGGTGCTCGCCACCCGGGGGCGCACCCGCATCGTCGCCAACAAGCTCGGCGTCGTGCAGGCCGCAGCGGGCGTCGACGCGTCCAACGTGGACCCGGCCGAGCTGGCGCTGCTGCCGGTGGATCCGGACGCCTCGGCCGCCCGGCTGCGGGCCGGCCTGGCCAAGCGGCTCGGGGTGGACGTCGCGGTGGTCGTCACCGACACGCTGGGGCGCACCTGGCGGGTCGGGCAGACCGACGTGGCGATCGGCTCGGCGGGCCTGTCCGTGCTGCACCGCTACGCCGGCAGCCACGACGGGCAAGGCAACGAGCTGGCGGTCACCGAGGTCGCCGTGGCCGACGAGGTCGCCGGCGCCGCCGACCTCGTCAAGGGCAAGGTTCGCGGCGTGCCGGTGGCCGTGCTGCGCGGGCTGGCCGTCGTCGACGACGGATCCACCGCGCGGGAGCTGGTGCGCCCGCTGGCCGAGGACCTGTTCCGGCTGGGCACCGCCGAGGCGCTCGCCGCCGGGCAGCGGGCCGCGGTTCCGGCGCGGCGCTCGGTACGGGAGTTCGCTGCCCAACCGGTGGACGAGGCCACGGTGCGCCGCGCGGCGGCGGCCGCGCTCACCGCACCCGCGCCGCACCACACCCGGCCGGTGCGCTTCGTATGGCTGCGCGACCGTCGGTTGCGGACCGTGCTGCTGGGGCGGATGGCCGACGCGTGGCGGGCCGACCTGCGGTCCGACGGGCTGACCGGGGACCGGGTGGAAGCCCGGGTGCGCCGCGGCGAGCTGCTGGCCCGCGCGCCGGAGCTGCTGCTGCCGTTCCTGGTCCCCGACGGCGCGCACCGCTACCCCGACCCGGTGCGGCAGCGTGCCGAGCAGACGATGTTCACCGTCGCCGGAGGGGCGGCGGTGCAGGGCCTGCTCGTCGCGCTGGCCGCCGAGGGCCTCGGCTCCTGCTGGATCGGCTCGACGATCTTCGCTCCGGACGTGGCGCGGGAGGTGCTGGGGCTGCCCGCCGGCTGGCAGCCCCTCGGGGCGGTCGCGCTCGGGCACCCGGCGACGCCCCCGCCGCCGCGCCCGGCGCCGGAGCCCGGTGCCGGGCTCATCGAACGGTGAGAGCCAGCAGCGCCCCGAGCCCGCTGCACGCCGACGCGGTGCGGCGGCTCGCCGCCTGGCGACCCGCCGGACCGGGTCAGGAACCGCTGCGAGAGGCGTTCCTGGCCTTCCTCGCCGCCCGCCCCGACGCCTGCCGACGGAGCTGCGCGCCGGGTCACCTCACCGCGTCCGCGCTCGTGCTGGACGCCGCCGGGGACCACCTGCTGCTCACCCTGCACCCGCGGCTCGGGCGCTGGGTGCAGCTCGGCGGGCACTGCGAGGACGGCGATCTCACGTTGGCGGGCGCGGCGCTGCGGGAAGCCGTCGAGGAGTCCGGGATCCCCGGTCTGGAGATCGACCCGAGCCCGCTGCACCTTGCCGTCCACCCGATCACGTGCTCGCTCGGCGTCCCCACCCGGCACCTCGACGTGCGGTTCCTGGTGCGGGCGCCGGCCGGGGCCCGTCCGGTGCGCAGCGCGGAGTCCGACGACCTGCGGTGGTTCCGCCGCGACGCCCTGCCGGGCGACCTGCGCGACCTGGAAGCGGCTCTTACCAGCCCGCTGACTGCCACCGCCAGATCCCGGCGCTGAGGCGTCTCACAGCGCGGGCATCTCACAGCGCGCGGTAGTCCTTGGCGGCGTAGCGCGGCCCGAACCGGGGCCGGCGGAACCCGGAGGCCTCGACGTAGCGCACCGCGCGCTGCCGCTGCGGCGTGTAGGGCGCGAGCACCTCGAGCATGCCGTCGTCGTCCAGCGGCCGGCCGACCAGCGCCCAGCCCACCAGGCTGGGGACGTGCAGGTCCCCGACGCTCACCGCGTCCGGATCCCCCCAGGCCCGCTGGGCGACCTCGGCAGCGGTCCAGGCGCCGATGCCCGGCACGCTGCGCAGCAGCGCGCGCCCGGCCTCACCGCGCAACGACACCGCGGCCTCCAGTCGGTGCGCGACGGCGGCAGTGGCGAGCAGCGCGCGGCGGCGAGCCGAGTCCACCCCGGCACGGTGCCACTCCCAGTCGGGGATTGCGCGCAACTGCCGCGGAGTCGGCGGCAGCCGCATCCCGGCCGGGGCCGGGCCGGGTGGTGCCGAGCCGAAACGGTGGCACAGCTCGCGCCAGGAGCGCCGGGCTTCCACCCCGGTCACCTTCTGTTCCAGCACCGCCGGGACCAGCACCTCCCAGACCCGGCCGGTGGCGCCGAGCCGCAGCCCGGGCAGCCGGCGGCGGGCGTCCCGTACCAGAGGGTGTCGCGGTTCGAAACCCGCGTCGTCGTCCACCGCGCCGAGCAGGCCCGGCAACCCGTCCAGCGTCCACCCCGCGCCCGGACCCCAGGCGTGCGCCAGCACGGCCCCGTCCCCGCCGCGGCGCAGCGCCACCGTGGCCGCTCCGCACGGCGTGTCGGCCACCCGCCAGATGCCGTCGCCGTCGAGCCGCATCGTGGGGTCGCCCCGGCCCCGGCACAGCGGCGCCAGCACCGCCCGGACATCCAGCGGGAATGGGGGACGCCAGGCGCGTTTCGGCATGTGATCAGGACCAGCCCCGGCGTACGGCGAGCCGGGCGCGGTAGCCGAGCGCGACCCGCAGCCCCACCCGCAAAGGTGCCCAAGCCGGGCCGGGGTGCCGGTCGGTGAGGTAACGGTAGGCGCTGCGGTGGTGCTCGGCGAGCATCCGGTCACAGACGCCCCGGCTGGCAGCGGTGGCATGCCCACCGGTGTGCACCACCTCGGCGGCGGGCACGTAGACGTTCAGCCACCCGGCGCGGGCCAGCCGGTCACCGAGGTCGACGTCCTCGAAGTACATGAAGTAGCGCGGGTCGAACCCGTCGACCGAGTCCAGCGCGGTGCGTCGCAGCAGCAGGCAGGAGCCCGACAGCCAGCCGGCGGTACGCTCGCGCACCGCTCCCTCCTGCCGGTAGGAACGGGTCCAGGGGTTGGCGGGCCAGACCGGGCCGAGCAGCGCGTGAGCGAGGCCGCGGCCCAGCGAGGGCAGCAACCGCGCCGACGGGTACACCTCGCCCTGCGGGTCCCGGATCAGCGGGCCCAGCGCCGCGGCCCGCGGCCAGCGCGCCGCGGCGTCGAGCAGCTCGTCGAGCGCGCCGAGGCCCCAGACGATGTCGGGGTTGGCCACCACGACCCAACCGACGTCGTCGGGCAGCCCGGCGATGGCCCGGTTCGCGGCGGTCCCGTAGCCGACGTTCTCCCCGATCCGCAGCAGCCGCACCCGCTCCTCGGCGGTGGCCCGCTCCGGGGTGCCGTCGGTGGAGCCGTTGTCGGCCAGCACCACCTGCGGCTCGCGGCTGGTGGCCTTGCCCAGCGAGCCCAGGAACTCGCGAAGCGCGTCGCCGGGCGAGTACGTGACGGTGACGACGGCGAGGCGCTCGCCGTAGTGCCGCGGCTCGCTTCCGGGGCCGCCCCACGAGCTGCTCGTCAGGTTGCCCGCCGGACTGCGGTGCGGGTTGCTCAGCGGGGCCTCCTGCCGGTGCGGGGACGGTGCCGGCATTGTGCCGGGCACCCGCGAGGAGATCGGACGCGGGCCGGGGCGGACGCTCACCCGACGTGCGGTGCGGCGTACAGCGACCACAGTTGGCGCGCCGCTCGCTCCCAACTGAACCTGGCCGCTCGCTGCCGCCCGCTCTCGACCATCAGGGCCCTGCGCCGCGCGTCGGTCGTCACCAGGCGCAGCGCTTTCGCCAGCGCCGCGGAATCACCCCGCCCCACGACGACCGCGGCTCCCCGCGTCACCTCCACGAGCGCCGGGGCGTCGCTGTGAACCACGGGGACCCCGGCCGCCATCGCCTCCAGCACCGGCAGTCCGAACCCCTCGGCGAGGCTGGGCGCCACCAGCACCGTGGCGCGGTGCAGCACCACCGCCAGCTCCTCGTCGGGGACGACGCCGAGCAGGTGCAGCCGATGCCGGGGCAGCCCGACCAGGTGGGCCAGCGCGGCGATGTCGACCTCGCCGCCGTCGAGTGCGCCACCGCCGACGACCACGAGCGGCAGCCCGGGCGCCTCCGGCCGGGCTAGCGCGCGGACCAGGACGTCCAGACCCTTGCGGGGTTCGACGGTGCCGACGGCCAGCAGGTATCCGGCGGCGGGCAGCCCGAGCTTGCGCGCGACGGCAGCGGCGGTGTCCTCGTCCGGGTAGCTGGCGAGGGCCTCGGTCACCCCCTCACCGATGACGTGCACCCGGGCTCGCCCGGGGGCGTACCTGGTGATCTCGGCGGCCACGGCGTGGGTGGGCACCACGAGCGCATCGGCGACGGCGGCCGCCCGCGTGACCGCGGACCGCTGCCACGCCACGGCCCGCGGGGTCAGGGTCTCGGGATGGGTCCAGGGCGCCGCGTCGTGCACCGCGACGACGAGACGGCGGTTGCGTCCGGTGCGCGACGGGGCCAGCAACGTCGGGGCGAAGACCGCGTCCCCACCGGGCCACGGCGACGCACCCCGCTGCCAGGCCCGGGCGAGCGCCCACCGTGGCAGCGGCAGCACGCGGGGTCCGTTCACCCCGCGGATCACGGCCGGTGACACGTCGGGATGGCGGGGAACAACGCCGGTAACGCTCCAGCCGGCAGGTGCGGTCCGCGCCAGCGCGTGCGCCATCTCGCGGGTGTAGCGACGGGGACCATCCGGCATCGGGGCGAGCAGCGGCTCCATGAGCATGACCAGCTCGGGCACATGTGCAGCGTGGCACGCTTGCGATCATGGCGCTACGGGACCGGGAGGCGTCATTCCGTCACCGCCGGGGCCCGACGGACTGTCCTCTGACATCGGCATGGTCACCGGCCAGTACCGCCCACCTCTCGGCGGCGTTGAGACGACGACGCATGTCCGTCGGGCCCAGTTGACCGAGCTTCTTCTTGCGGGAACGGTGGCGACCCTCGGGGACTCGGGGCTCCGGGATGCGTCCAATCCTGGCCCGCAGCCGGTGACGCTCACGAAGCGCATCTACCGCCAACCAGAGGGTGCCGACCCCGAGCAAGCAGACCAGTACTGCTTCCACACCCATGACCCCTGCAACGACCGCGAGCCGAGGCGGTGAAGGCTCCCGCGTGAACTTCGCCCAAACGGGGGAGGCTGAGAATGTAACCCTTCAGGGGCTTGACCGTTGATTATGGCGTTTCAGCGATCACGTGTGTGGCCGACGCTGTGGTGACCGGCGCGGTGGGTCTCACCGGCGCTGTGGTTTCGGTGCCACTCAGGGCCGCCGCAGCGCGTCGCCCTGCTCGGCGAAGGCCGCCGCCAGTGCCTCCCGCCAGCCACGCATCGGTGGCAGCCCGGCTGCCCGCCAGGAGGCGTCGGAGAGCACCGAGTACGCCGGCCGGAACGCCGGCCGCGGCACGTCGTCCGTCGAACAAGCCCGGATCCGGGACGGGTCGGCGCCCAGCTCCTCGAACACCGCCCGCGCCAGGCCGCACCACGTCGTCGACCCGCCGTTCGTGCAGTGGTACGTGCCGTACGGCGCCCCCGACCGGGCCAGTGCCACCAGGGCCTTGGCCAGGTCCGGCGCCCACGTCGGCGACCCGGTCTGGTCGTCGACGACGTCCAGCCGCTCCTGCTCCCGCTCCAGCCGGGCGACCGTGCGCACGAAGTTGGTTCCGTTCGTGCCGTACAGCCATGCGGTGCGCACCACGTAGTGCTCGGCCAACGCGGACCGCACAGCTTGCTCGCCGGCCAGCTTGGACCGGCCGTACGCGGTCAGCGGCTCCGGCTCGGCGTCGACCTCATACGGATCAGTGGCGTCTCCGTCGAAGACGTAGTCGGTCGAGAGGTGGACCAGGACCGCGTCCACCCACTCGCAGGCGGCCGCCAGCACGCCCGGCCCCTCCGCGTTGACCGCCAACGCACCGTCCGGCGCGGTTTCCGCGGCGTCCACGGCCGTGTAGCCGGCGGTGTTGACCACGATTTTCGGGCGGGTCTCGACCATCACCGTCGCCACCTCGTCCGGATTGGTCACGTCCAGCTCGGCGTGACCCAGCGCGAGCACGTCCGCGCCGTCCAGCGCGCGGACGAGGTCGCTGCCGAGCTGACCGTGCGCGCCGGTCACCAGCCAGCCGACGCTCATCCGTGCCTCCTTGGTCGCTGTCACAGTCTGTCAGGAATCCGCCGGGGAGGGGGTGGCACGTGACCTGAGGGTCGGCGCCGGCAAAGCTGTCCCCCGTGACCGTCACCGATGCGCTGCTGGTCCCGCTGCTCGCTGCCGACGCCGGCCGGCCCCGGATCACCTTCTACGACGACGCGACCGGCGAGCGTGTGGAGCTCTCCGGCACCACGGTGGCCAACTGGACGGCCAAGACCGCGAACCTGCTCCGGGACGAGCTCGACGTCCAACCCGGCAGCCGGGTCGCGGTGCTGCTGCCGGCGCACTGGCAGAGCGCCGCCGCGCTGCTCGGCGCCTGGTGGTGCGGTGGCCATGTGGTGGCCGACGCGGCGGGCGCCGAGGTCGCACTGTGCGACGGCGCCCGGCTCGGCGACGCCGCGGGTGCCGCCGCCGTCGTCGCGCTGTCGCTGGATGCGCTGGGCCGCGGGCTACCCGACCTGCCGGCAGGGGTTGTCGACTATGCCGGTCAGGTCCCGGTGCACGGCGACGAGTTCGTGCCGTGGCAGCCGCTGCCCGGACAGGCTCCGGCGCTGCAGGGCTGCACCGTTGACGAGGTCGTGGCCATGGCGCGGCAGCGGGCGACGGCCCTGGGCCTGTCGGCGGGTGACCGGGTGATGTCCACGTTGGACTGGCCGGTGCCGGACGGGGTGCTCGACGGGCTGCTCGCGGTGCTGGCCGTCGGAGGGTCGCTGGTGCAGTGCCGCCACCCCGACCCGGCCGCGCTGGCCCGCCGCGCCGCAGTGGAACGGGTCACCCGGACGCTGCCGGCTCCGGCAGATCGACCTGGTAGCTGAGTCGGTCGCCGCGCCGACCCAGATAGAGGCTGATCGCCTCGCCCGGTGCCTCCGGCCCGCTGCTGGTACCGGCGGGCCGGGCCGGACCCGACGGAGGTGCATGTCATGAGGTGCGGCCGACCTCAGGCCCTGAGGAGGGCGCGGGCCATCACCATCCGCTGCACCTGGTTGGTGCCCTCGTAGATCTGGGTGATCTTCGCGTCGCGCATCATCCGCTCGACCGGGAAGTCTCGGGTGTAGCCGGCGCCGCCGAAGAGCTGCACGGCGTCGGTGGCGACCTCCATCGCGACGTCGGAGGCGAAGCACTTGGCGGCGCTGGAGACGAAGCCGAGGTTGGGCTCACCTCGCTCGGCCCGGGCGGCCGCCACGTACACCAGGTGCCGGGCAGCCTCGATCTTCATCGCCATGTCGGCGAGCATGAACCGCACGCCCTGGAAGTCGGCGACCGCACGGTGGAACTGCTTGCGCTCCTTGACGTAGTCCACGGCGGCCTCCAGCGCGCCCTGCGCGATGCCGACCGCCTGCGCGCCGATCGTCGGTCGGGTGTGGTCCAGGGCGGCCAGCGCGGTCGCGAAGCCGGTGCCGGGCTCGCCGATGACCCGGTCGGCGGGGATGGCGCAGTCGGTGAAATGGATCTCGCACGTCGGCGATCCCCTGATCCCCAGCTTCCGCTCCTTGCCGCCGATCTCGAAACCCGGGTCGTCGGCGTGCACGACGAAGGCGGAGATGCCGTGGGCGCCCGTCGCGGGGTCGGTCACCGCCATGACCGTGTACCAGGTGGACTGGCCGGCGTTGGTGGTCCAGGCCTTGGTGCCGTTGAGCACCCAATGGCTGCCGTCGAGCCGGGCGCGGGTCTTCATCGAAACCGCGTCGCTGCCGGCCTCCCGCTCCGAGAGCGCGTAGGAGGCCATCGCCCCGCCGACGGCGATCGACGGCAGGACGGCCCGCTTGAGCTCCTCGCTGCCCGACAGCAGCAGGCCCATCGTGCCGAGCTTGTTCACCGCCGGGATGAGCGAGGACGAAGCGCAGACCCGGGCCACCTCCTCGATGACGATGCAGGCCGCCACCGCGTCGGCGCCCTCGCCGCCGTAGCTCTCCGGGATGTGCACGGCGTGGAAGTGGGCCTTGGTCAGGGCGTCGCGGGCCTCGACCGGGTAGCGCTCGGACTCGTCGACCTCCGCCGCGTACGGCGCGATCTCCCTCTCCGCCAGCGTCCGCACGGCCTCGCGCAGCGCCTCGTGCTCCGGCGCGAGCCGGTAGAGGTCGAAGTCGGCGTTCACCAGGAACCCCTCGGGATGTTGCAGGGTGCGCACGGGGCGCCCGCGCGGCCGCGCACCACGCCGAGCCGTGATTTTAGCGCCGGACGGGCATGGAACGCTGGCCGCGACAGGTCGCGGCCGCGGCAGGTGGCCGACGCCAACGTGACACCAACGGCACCCGGGCTGAGCCTCGGCTGAGCTTGAATACGAATCGCTCCCCGCTTACTCCCCGGAGCCCTCCGGCTCGGCTCCGGACGCCCCGGAGCCGCCCGCCCGCTCCCGGGCCAGCGCCGCGTCCTTCTCGGCGACGAGCTGCGCCAGCCCGGCCTGGAACCGCACCATCCGGGCTCCCAGCACCGGATCCGCGCTGGCGAGGATGCGCACCGCGAGCAGCCCGGCGTTGTGCGCGCCGCCGACCGAGACCGTCGCCACCGGGACCCCTGCCGGCATCTGGACGATCGACAGCAGCGAGTCCAGGCCGCCCAGGTGCCGCAAGGGCACCGGCACGCCGATCACCGGCAGCGGCGTGGCGGCTGCGACCATCCCAGGCAGGTGTGCCGCGCCGCCGGCTCCGGCGATGATGACCCGCAGCCCGCGGTCGACGGCGCCGGCGGCGTAGTCGAGCATCCCGTGCGGCGTGCGGTGCGCCGAGACCACCCGAACCTCGTGCCGGACGTCGAAGTCGGTCAACGCGTCGGACGCGGCCCGCATCACCGGCCAGTCCGAATCGCTACCCATGATCACGCCGACGAGGGGGCAGTCAGCCATGGGACACCTCCTGACCGTCCGGCCACCGCCCCGTGGCGAGGAAGCCGGCGGCCAACCGGGCGTGCGCGATCACCTCGTCCATCCGTTCTCCGAGCACGGTCACGTGGCCGACCTTGCGGCCGGGCCACTCCGCCTTCCCGTAGAGGTGCACCTTCGCCTCCGGCAGCCGTGCGAAGAGGTGGTGCAGCCGCTCGTTGACGGGCATCCGCGGCTGCCGGGTGGCCCCGAGGACGTTCGCCATGGCGACGGCGGGGGCGGTGGGATCCGTCACCCCGAGGGGGTAGTCCAGCACGGCCCGGAGGTGCTGCTCGAACTGCGAGGTGAGCGAGCCCTCGATCGTCCAGTGGGCCGAGTTGTGCGGGCGCATCGCCAGCTCGTTGACCAGCAGGGCTCCCTGGGGTGTCTCGAAGAGCTCCACGGCGAGCACTCCGACGACGTCCAGCTCGGCGGCGATCCGCAACGCGAGCTGCTGGGCGGCGGCGGCCAGGTCGTCGGGCAGCCCGGGAGCCGGCGCCAGCACCTCGACGCAGATGCCGTCGGCCTGCACGGTCTGCACCACCGGCCACGCCGCGGCCTGCCCGAACGGCGAGCGGGCGACCACCGCGGCCAGTTCCCGACGCAGCGGCACCCGCTGCTCCACGAGGAGCTGGGAACCATTCACGTGGGGGACGGCGGCGGGCCTGCCGACGAACCACACGCCACGGCCGTCGTAGCCGCCGCGCGCCGACTTGAGCACCACGGGCCAGCCGTGCTCGGCGCCGAACACCGCGACGTCGGCCGGCGTCGTGACCGGCGCGAAGCGGGGCACGGCGACACCCAGATCCTGCAGCCGGGTGCGCATGACGAGCTTGTCCTGGGCGTGGCGCAGCGCGTCAGGGCAGGGACGCACGGTCACGCCGGCGGCGACGAGCGCCCGCAGGTGCTCGGTTGGCGTGTGCTCGTGGTCGAAGGTCACCACGTCGGCGCCGTCCGCCAACGTGCGCAGCGCGTCGAGGTCGGTGTGATGTCCGAGGACGACCTGCGGCGTGACGAGCGCGGCCGGGTCGTCCTCGCGCACCGCGAGCACCCGCAGCGACTGGCCGAGCGCGACAGCGGCCTGGTGGGTCATCCTGGCAAGCTGCCCTGCGCCGACCATGCCCACGACAGGGGTTCCGGTGCGGGGATCCACGGTCCGCTGAGGATATCCCGTCCCGGGCTGGGCGTGTCCGGTAGATCGTGGCCGTCGCGAGCGGCGATCCAGATGGGTGGATCGCACGGCGGACGGGCGGACGACGAGCCGATAGCAACGTCACTTAATAAAATCGGCATTTGGCGGCCATGTGCGTAACACTTCGCGCCAACTCACACCAGCACCGTATTCGTCCTCGCCCACCGCCTGAAACTTCATCTGCGGTAGACCGCCCCGGTCATAGCTCAGCTCGGCTTCGTCGTGCTCCGCGAGCAGGCCCGACCCAGGCTCGTGCTCCGTACATCGCGCGCCGGTCATCGCGAATCAGACGTGGGCGGTGCTGGTCGGTCTCCCGGTAGGCCCGCTTGATCGCACCGCCCGCCTGCGGGATCTCGTCGGCTTTCGCCGCGAAGTCGAATGAGGGACGCTCGACCCCGCTTTCGATCTCCGAAACGTAGGAGCGGTCGTAGCGCATCTCGCGCCCGAGCCTGGCCTGCGAGATGCTGCGCACGTCCCGCCACCGCTTCAGCTCCGCGACGAAGGCGTCCGCCCCTTCGCGCACAGCTCCCTCCGGTGATCGTCCGAAGTGGGGGTGGCGGAGTCTGTCTCCGCTGAGGTCGACCATGGCGATGAGGGCATCGGGCTGCGGTAGCCGCGTAGGCGCGTAGGCGCGGCGGGTGGGCAGTGCCACTGGTGTTTGCTCATCGCTCTCGCACAATCCTGCTGAGCTTGACCAGCCGTGACTGACCCGGTTGAGGCGGCTTGAAGTCACTGCCGCTGATCGTGGTTATCTCTTCAAATGAGAAGTAGTCTCCCAAATCATCTAATGAGGTTTCGGCCCCGAGTGCCATGACTACTGTCCGCATTGAGAGTCTCGGCAGCATCTTGATTATGCTCTCAGTGATTGATGCCGGGAGGTTGCTCAAGAGAACATCGCACGGAATATTCCGGATGGTCGTCAGCGCATCTCCTTGAATGACCGTCGCATGTGGCACATTCGCTCGCAGGAGGGCACTGAATCTGTCGTCGAGTTCGATGAGGGTCAGGCTTGCGTTCGGCGGTAGTGATCTGGCTACCGTGCCTACTCCTGCTCCAACTTCAACGACATGATCCGTGGGCCGGATTCCGGCTGCACTGAGTAGTAGTGCCAGTTTTTGCGGAGAGCTTAAGAAATATTGATCGCGCGACGCATCGGCGAGCCTGATGATCGTCTCATCGTCAGTCATTTTTAGTATTATACCGGAGCCAAAGCTAGTGCGCGTTGCAGACTTTTGCTTTGTTCTATCACGCGTCCAGGGGAATTTGTTTCATGGGCCTGGAGTTTTGTAAGCGCTTTCTGAAGCAAGACTGCCGTGCGTGTCGATGCAACCTCTGTAGCGAGAGGTTCGAGCTTTTTCAGCGTAGCTTCTGCGGCATCCCATGAACGTAAATTCGCTTGCGCATCCAGCAAATATGCTCGGTGCAGATACTGGCTGCGAACTTCTGTCGTGGGTGTGGCCTCTACTGAACGCTCGAATCGAGCTATAGCACTTCTACTGTCGCCGAGAGTTTGCAGGCACATTGCCTCGTGCCATGCAAGTTCACGTTCATCTATCCACCAGGCCCACGGAGGATCGCCTTCTTCTGTCCCATCCAGGTAGAGCGATCGAATTTCATCGAAGATTCGAAGCGAAGTTGGGTCGCCTCCCTGCGCCAGCGCACGGGCCTTGCGTGTCAGGAAAAGGGCCCTGAGTCGTGGTGAGAGTTGGTAGCCGCCACTCAAAACCATCTCGGCAAGATCCAGTGCTTCCTCAGGGCGGTCTAGAAATCCGGCGTGCATGCTGGCATTCTGCAAAGTCAGCAGTTCCATGCTTTTGTCACCAGCGAGGCGAGTAAAATACAGAGCCTCTTGATTCATCCTGCGCACGGCGTCCTGACGGTCCGCGTCGTATGCGAGCCATCCTGCTACTTCTGCAAGTTCACCGGCTGCCGCAAGGAGATCCTTCCGGATACCAGGTTCGTAGGTACCGGCTCCGAGTTGGTTGTGAATCGTGCGAAAGAATCGCTCTGAGAGTTGTGACAGATCGGCGCCTCCAAAACGGTTATCGAGAGAAATGATCTGATCGATGTGCTTGCGAATCGTTTCAAGGTAATTTACATCGAAATATTCAGGTGCCCACAACGAGCCTATCGCGAAGAGGTCTGTGGGGCGACCGCCTGAGGGCGACCTGAGTTCAAGGCTCCCATCGTTCAGACCTTCCCCCGCCTGCTGCCACTTCTCGATCTGGCACTGCTGCTCGATGGCCTCTTGTTGGGCCAGGGCGGCCTGGTGGGCCTGCTTGGCGGTGACCAGTTCGTCATAGTCGCGGAGCAGGACACCGCCGGCAGCAAGCGCAGTGTCGGCTTCCTGCCAGAACTGGCGGGGGCTGGGCTGGTGGCCGTTTTCAATATTGGAGAGTGAGGCCCGCTGGTAATGCAGCCGGTGAGCCAGCTCAGCTTGGGTGAGCTGGGCAGCACACCGGAAGGTGGCGAGACGACGCCCGAGGGCTCGTCGCCGCTCGGCGATCTCGGCTGGCTCGCGTGCCATGACCTCCTGCTCCCGCTGGCCCCGTACTGGCGCGAAGACGTGCAGCCTAACTGGTCGGCACCGGAACTACGTTGGCGCTCGGTTACACTGAGCGGCCGCGCGGGTGCGTGGCTTCGTGGGCGGGGATGCGGTCGAGCAGTCGGCTGCCGAGCTGCGCGGCGCCGGAGCACTCGACCTGGACCGCTGCTCCGTAGCCGCCCTTGTCGGTGCCCCTCGGGATCGTCACGGCTCGGGAAGCAGGCCATCGAGGACCAGCGCGAGGATCCGGGAAAGCCGCTCGTCCGGCGACTCGGCAACGTGCGGGGCCGGCTGCTCGAAAGCGGCGGCCAGGTGCGGATGGGTTCCGTCGCAGACCGCGGTCTGCAGGACCGCCATCTGCGCGGCGAGAGATTCCTGATCTCCGACGCCGTCGCGCGGTCGCTCGTGCTGGGCGATGGTGTACAGCAGCCCGGCCAGCACGGTGATCGCCTCCATTTTCGTCGATCCGGACGCCGAGTGCGGGGTGAGGAGGCGCAGAGTGTCCTCGATCATCTGCACCGCGTTCGGCCCGATCGCCGGACGAGCAAGAATGCCGTCGAGCACCCACGGCCGTCGGCGCAGGTATTGCAGCCGGGCCAGATGGACTGCGACGACATCGGCGCGCCAGTCCCCCGTTTCCATGGGCGGGTCCAGATCGCCGAGCGCGCGGTCGATCATCAGATCGACGAGGTCGTCGCGTGTGGATACGTGGCGGTAGAGCGACGCGGCGCCCGTCCCGAGCGCCGCCGCGATCCGGCGCATCGTGACGGCGGACAGCCCCTCGGCGTCGGCGATCGCCATCGCAGCCGCCGTGATCTGCTCCCGGCTCCACTCCGCCGGACGTCCTAGCCCCGACTCCGGGACCGGGCGCAACCAGATCGATTGTCGAGACACCCCTACATCCTCCCCGAGACTGGGCCACCGTCGGCCGTCTGGATCGACAGCGCTACTTGCGAACAGCGTACGCAAACGCTACCCTTTGCGTACGACGGTCGCAAAAGCCGCGGCGTCGCCGATCCGCATCGAAGGAGCGGAGACTGATGGCTCAGACCGTGATCATGACTGTGGGTAGCTACGGTGACGTGGTTCCGTTCGTCGGGCTGGGGCAGCGTCTCCGGATAGCCGGTCACCAGGTGCGCATCGCCGCCAACGAATCGAGCGCGGACGTGGTCACCGCGGCCGGGCTGGGTTTCCGCGGCCTGCCGGTCCCGGATCTGCGACTGGTGGCCGCGACGCCCGAGGGCCAGGCGGCGTCCCGGGCTGGCCTTCGGGGTGCGGCGTCACTCATCCGCACGGCGGCCGGCGCGATGCGCAGGCCGATTCCCGCGATGATCGAAGCCACGACGGATGTGGACATCGTCCTCTGCACCATGTCCACCGTGCTGCTCGCGGCACCGATCGCGGAAGCCCGCGGTGTGCCCTGTGTCGTACTTGCCCTGCAGCCGACGGCACCGACCAGGCTCCACGGTCCGATCGCACTCGGTGGACGGAACCTAGGGGGATGGGCGAACCAGGCGGCGGCGCAGATGCTGGGCCGACTGGCGGTCGCCGCCTTCGCGGGCGTCGTCCGGGGCCTGCGTGCCGATCTCAGGCTCGACCCCACCGCGGCGCCGGGTTACGCTCCCGCCGATCTCATCGTGCTGCACGGTATCTCTCCGTCGATCCTGCCCCGGCCCGTCGACTACGGTCCGCACGCCGAGTTCGTCGGCTGCTGGTGGCCGCCAGTGCCTACCACCTGGGAACCGCAACCGGAGCTGGTGAGCTTCCTCTCCAACGGCCCCCCGCCGGTGTACGTCGGGTTCGGCAGCATGGGCTCGACGCGCGGACCGCGGCTGTCCGAAGCCGTCGCCGATGCACTGATGCGAACCGGCCATCGCGCCATCGTGCAGCGAGGCTGGGCCGACCTCATGGTCCTCGGTCCGGACGTCCTCGTCGTCGACGACGTTCCGCACGAATGGCTATTCCCGCGGATGGCAGCGGTCGTCCACCACGCCGGAGCAGGAACCACGGCCGCCGGCCTTCGCGCCGGTCGGCCGGCCGTACCCGTTCCGTTCGCGTACGACCAGACTTTCTGGGCGCGACGGCTCGTGGAGTTGGGGGTAGCACCGCGCCTGCTCGCCGCCACGCGGCTACGCGGAGACCGACTGGCCGCCGCACTCACCGGGGCGACCGACGACCCGGCCTTTGCGCAGGCTGCCAGGGCGGTGGCCACAGATCTGCAACGTGAGGACGGAGCGGCCCGGGTACTGCAGGTCATCGACCAGCTGACCGAACCTGGGTGCATCTCGGAGCTCAGTGGCACCGACAACGCTCGCTCGGGCACTGACGGTGCGCGCTGGCGACGTTCGGATCCGTAGTCGCAGCGTTGAGACCCACACAGTCGGCCTCCTCGGTCGGGCACCGGGATGGCAACACGTCCTCGTACCTGGCCGGGTCAGCGGAGACAGCCGCAGCGACTTCCTCCCGAGAGACCGAGAACGGCGGCAGCTTCACGCGGCGAGCGGCGGCGCGGGTGCGTGGCCTCGGGGGCGATGCGGTTTGAGCAGTCGGTCGAGGTCGGTGTGGGTGAAGCGCCAGTCGAACGGGGTGGCGGTGGCGTTGTAGCGGGCTTGAACATCCGCCGGGCGCTGGCGTAGGGCTCGCAGCTCATGACCTGAGCGACGACCAGCCGGGCGAACCGCTCGATCCCGGTCGTGGGCTCCAGTTGGGGCGACCGCTGCCGGGCGTTCGATCGGCAACGTCACCGACGCCTCAACGGGAGTGGTCCGCCGGGTGATTCTGCAGGTGGGCGACGCGCAGCAAGCAGAAGACCACGGGACACGCCCTAACAGCCGCGCTGGGAAACCCGCTCCGTAGACTGCCGGAGTGCCCGTCGTCGAGTCCGTCCTGGCGCGGCTCCCGCAGCCGTACCAGGCCATGGCGATCCAGCACCGCGAGCTGGTCAAGTTCGGGTTGGTGGGTGCGGTCACGTTCGTCGTGGACACCACGGTGTTCGGCGTCCTCAAGACAACGGTGCTCGAACCGAAGCCGGTCACCGCAAAGATCATCGCCGTCATCGTGGCGACGGTCTTGGGCTACGTCCTCAACCGGGAGTGGTCCTTCCGCACCCGCGGCGGCCGGGAGCGCCACCACGAGGCGTTGCTCTACTTCGTCGTCTCCAGCATCGGTCTGGTGATCAACACTGCACCGCTGTGGATCTCACGGTACGGTCTGCACCTCGCCGTGCCGGAGGTCAGCCGGCTGGTTCAGGAGGTCGCTGACTTCGTCAGCGCCCAACTGGTCGGCACGCTGGCCGCTATGATCTTCCGCTGGTGGGCGTTCCGACGGTGGGTCTTCCCGGACGCCAACGCCCGGCCGCGGATTCCCCGCCCCCTCCGCCGAGTGATCCCCTCCGCCGAGTGATCCCCCGATTCCGAGTGGTCCCCCGATTCCGAGTGGTCCCCCCGACTCAGCGAGGCACCGATGGGGAGCGTCGGGTGGTCGGGACGACGTCGTCGGGCCGCGGCACCGGGAGGAAGAGCGCGAACGTCGCCGGTCGGGCTTTATAGAGCTCCAGCCGACCGCCGTCGGCCTCCACGAGCGCCCGGGCCAGCGCGAGCCCGAGACCTGTCGAGGAGCCACCGGAGACCCCGCGGTCGAAGACGTGGGGCACGAGGTCCTCCGGGACGCCGGCACCGGCGTCGCTGACCTCGACGACCGTCGTCGCCCCCTCGCCGCGCCGGGCGGACACCGTGACCGGTCCGGCACCGTGCCGCAGCGCGTTCTCCACCAACACCCCGACGGCCTCCCGCAACCGGGCCGGGGTGGCACGGGCGAGCAGCCCGCGTGGCACCTGAAGTCGCAGCGTCCGGCCCGCCGAGCGCAGCGACCCCCGCCACTCGTCGGCGACCGCGCGCAGCTCGTCGGCAAGGTCCACCGGACCGGCACCGGCGGCCCGCGCGGCGCGGGCCGCCTCGAGCAGCTCATCGAGAACCCCGGCCAACCGCTCGGCCTGCTCCAGCGCCGCCGCGGCCTCGGCCGCGACGGCGTGGTCCGGGTGGCTCGCGAGCTCGTCGAGCCGCAACTGCAGTGCGGTGAGCCGGCTACGCAGTTGGTGGGAGACGTCGCCGACCAGCTCGCGCTCACGCTGCACCAACTCGGCAAGGGCACCGGCCGAGGAATCGAGCACGTCGGAGACCCGGTCCAGCTCGGGGATACCGTGCCGGGCCGGCGCCAGCCGGAAGTCCCCCGCTCCGAGTCGGGCAGCGCGGTCGGCCAGCCGCTGCAGCGGACCTGCCAAGCGGCGCGCGGTGATCGTCGCAACCACTGCCCCGGTGCCGACCGACAGCACGACGAGCAACACCACGACGACCGTCGCCTGGAGCTGCCTGCTGCGCATCGCACCTCCGGGCACCGCGAGCGTCGCGCTGCCGGACAGGCCGAGCGGCAGGCTCTCCACCACCGCCCCACCGCCCGGGCTGATGCCGTAGGCGCGCGCGCCGGTGCGGCGCGTGGTCACCGTCAGCAGGGCGCCGGGCGGGACCGCGATGGCCACCACGTCAAGATCGACAGTGTCCGTGGTGGACAGTTGCTCGTCGAGGGTCGACACGATCTGCCCCAACCGGGCGGACAGGTCGCTGCGGGTGACGTCCTCGACCAGCCGCCACGTCGTGAACACCAGTGGACCACCGAGCACCAGCGCGGTGAGCGCCACCACGACGAACGTCGACTGCAGGATGCGCCGGCGCACATGGGCAGCCTACGACCGCTCGCGAGGAGCCCGGCGCGTCCCGACCAGCCGCGCTCACGACGCGTTGAAGCGGAACCCGACCCCACGGACCGTCGCGATCCGGCGCCCGCTGACGTGGCCACAGTCCCCGTCGCCGAGCTTGCGGCGCAGCCAGGACATGTGCATGTCCAATGTCTTGGAGGTCTTCATCTCGGGGTCGTTCCAGACCTCGCCCAGGATCTCCTCCCGCGTGACGACCTGACCAGCACGGCTGATCAGCACCCGGAGCAGCTCGAACTCCTTGTTCGCCAGGGTGACCTCTCGCCCGTCGACGAGCACCCGGCGGGCCGACAGCTCCATCCGCACCCCGTTGGCCTCCACAATGTCCGGCAGCCGCCGCCGCAGCAGCGCCCGGACCCGCGCCAGCAGCTCGGCGAGCCGGAACGGCTTGCCGACATAGTCGTCGGCCCCGGCGTCGAGCCCGACGACGAAGTCCACCTCGTCGGTGCGGGCCGTGAGCATGAGGACCGGCAGGTCCAGGTGGCGGCCGCGCAGCCGGCGGCAGACCTCCAGCCCGTCCATGCCGGGCAGCCCGAGGTCGAGCACCAGCAGGTCGACCTCACCCTCGACGGCCCGGCGCAGCGCCGTCGGACCGTCGGCCACGACGGCCACCTCGTAACCCTCGCGCTGCAGGGCCCGCGAGAGCGGCTCGGCGATCGCCGTGTCGTCCTCGGCGAGCAGGACGGTGCCGACGCTCACTCCGACGAGCTCCGTTCGGCGCCGACACTCATCCCGGCGAGCTCCGTTCAGTGGTCACGATCCGCACCCTAGTCCGATTCAGGGAAACCGCAGATGAGACGTGACACGATCGCCACCGTGCCCGACTACGCCGAGGACCTACGCCTCGCCCTGCGGCTGGCCGACGCCGCGGACGCCGTCACCACGACCCGCTTCCGGGCCGTGGACCTGCGGGTGGACCGCAAACCGGACCACACGCCGGTGACCGACGCCGACCTTGCCGCCGAGGACGCGGTGCGTGCGGCGCTGGCCGCCGAGCGCCCGCGGGATGCCGTGCTCGGCGAGGAGCGGGGCGCCGTACCCGGCGAGGAGCAGGGCGCCGCCAGCGGCAGCGACCAGCGTGCCTGGCTGCTCGACCCGATCGACGGCACGAAAAACTTCTCCCGCGGCCTGCCGGTGTGGGCCAGCCTCGTCGCGCTCACCGTGCGCGACACCCCGGTGGTCGGCGTGGTGAGCGCTCCCGCGCTAGGTCGGCGCTGGTGGGCCGCAGCCGGCGCGGGCGCCTGGGTCGGGAGCGCCTGGGGAGGGGGTGACGGCGCGGCACCGCGGCGCCTGCGGGTCTCGGGGGTCACCGACCTCGGCGACGCTTTCGCTTCGACGACCGACCTCGACCACTGGCGCACCCTGGGCTGTCAGCAGGCGTGGCTCGCGCTGACCCGCCGCTGCTGGGAGAGCCGGGCATTCGGCGACTTCTGGCAGCACTGCCTGGTCGCCGAGGGAGCGCTGGACCTGGCGGTGGATCCGCAGGCCAACCCGTGGGACCTGGCGGCGCCCCGGGTGATCGTCGAGCAGGCCGGCGGCCGGCTCACGGACCTCGCCGGCAGGCCGACGCACGCCGGGGGTTCCGGTCTCTCCTCCAACAGCGCGCTGCACGACAGGGCGCTCGCCGTGCTCGCCGGCGCGAGGGCACAGTGATCCGCGACGGCAGAGCGGTCAACGGCAGAGCGGTCAACGGCAGAGCGGTCAACGGCAGAGCGGTCAACGGCAGAGCGGTCAACAACCGAGGGTCAGTGCAGCGCGCTGCGGGCCTGCGCCAGCGCCTTGGGCGCCAGCGCGGTCGCGGTGACACCCGGCTTGCCGGAGACCATGACCGTCACGAGAAAGCCGCGATCCTCCATGACCACGACCTCGCTGCTGCCCAGGGTCTGCATCGCCTGGGTGAGCTGTGGCGAGGCGCTCGGCGGAAGGTCGAACTTCGTGTCCTGGCGGTAGGCGATGACCTGCTGGGCGTCCACGGCCGGCGACTTGACCCGCGTGATCGTCATGTGCCCGGTGAACCGCGCGCCGTAGCTCACCGTCGCCGTGTGACAGGCGGACAGCGAGCTGTCGATCGCCGAGAGGTCGGTGGGCGCCGGCGTCACGGTGTCCGTCACCCTGCCCTTGGTGCTGAAGGCGGCCAGGACGGCGCCCTTGCCGCCGCTGGCGCTCTGTAGCGCGGCCTTGACGAGCTGGTCGCACTGCGGCGGGGTGACGGTCAGGCCGCTCGCGGCCTGGCTGAGCTGCCCCTGGGGCAGCGTCGACAGGTCGTAGGTCTGGGTGCTCATCCCGGCCGGCAGCGCGCTCGCCGGCAGCAGGGCCTTGGTGAAGTTTCCGTTGACGACGCTGGTCGACGTCGGCGGGACCGACTGGGTGGCCGACGGGCCGCCGGAGCCACCCCCCGCCGTCGAGCACGCTGCGATCAGCCCGGCGAGCGCAGCCGCCAGCATGATCCGGCCGATCCTCATGGCCACTCCCTCACTCGGTGTCCGTCGCCGACGCGGGCGAAATGCTACTGGGCCTCGCGCAGCTCGTCGGCGCCGACCGGCAGTGGCACGATCACCCCGGGATCCGCGTCCCACCGCCAGGCCGCCCGCGCGACGCCGCTCAGCGGATCGGCTCGTCGCCGGGGTCGACGACCTCGTGGTAGAGCAGCGAGTGGACCTTCTCCACGCCGGGGACGTCGTCGAACTCCAGCGGCTCCTCGGAGGCCGACTCCACGATCAGCGTGCCGCACCCGAGCATCCGCTGGAGGAGGTTGTGGCGGAACCGCGCGCTGGTGATCCGGCTCGTCGGCAGGTCGATGCCGTGGCGCGCCAGCACGCCCTCCCGGACCAGCACCCGCCGGGTGGTGACGATGAAGTGCGTGGTGCGCCAGCGCATCACCGGCACCAGCGTCAGCCGGCCGACGACCAGGACCGCGAGGACCGCGAGGACGATCCATGCGATGCGGTGCCAGCTCTCGTGCCGGACCAGCGCGGCCAGGTAGCCGGCCAGACCGGCGCTGGCGAGCAGGACGAGGACCGGCAGGACGAGCATCTTCCAGTGCGGGTGCCGGTGCAGCACGACGTGCTCGCCCTCGACGAGCAGGCTGTCGGGGTAGGCCATGGCCGTCCCTCCTCGTCCCCGCGCCGCGCCGGTCACGGTAGCGGCCGCACGTGCCGGACGTCGCCAGCCGCGACGGGCGACTCGCCGGCAGCGGTGCGCAGCACCAGCCGGCCGTCGGAGTCGACGTCGACGGCGAGTCCTTCGAGCATGCCCCCATCGGGGAGACAGACCCGGACCAGCTCGCCCAACGTCGCGCAGCGGGTGCGGTAGGCCGCCCGTAGCCCGCTCGCGGCCGGGTCCCCGCCGGCTTCGCGCCACCGCCGGTCGTCCTGAGCCAGCCCCCGCAGCAGGGCCCGCAGCAGCGCCTCGCGGTCCGTGCACGCCGCCCCCGCCAGCGCCAGCGACGCTCCGCCTGGCGGCAGCTCGTCGGCGCGGGTGGTGACGTTGAGCCCGATGCCGAGGACCACCGCGGTCCCGCTGGCCTCGGCGAGGATCCCGGCCACCTTGTCCCCCGCGGGCCCGACGAGCAGGTCGTTGGGCCACTTGAGGGCGACGTCGATCTCGCCGAGGCGGTCCACGACCCGGGCCAGCGCCACCCCGGCCAGCAGCGGCAACCAGCCCCAGCGGTGCACCGGCACCGGCACCGGGCGCAGCAGGACGCTGCAGGTCAGGCCGGCCCGCGGGGGGCTGCTCCACCGCCGGCCCAGCCGACCCCGGCCCGCGTCCTGCTGCTCCGCAACCAGCACCGTGCGGTCCGGCGCCCCGGCGCGGGCGGCGGCGAGGAGGTCGGCGTTGGTCGACCCGGTGCGCGCGACGACGTCCAGCCCGGCCCAGTCGCCGCGGGGCGCGACCAGCGCGCGCCGCAGCAGCGCCGCCCGCAGCGGTGGCCGGTCCAGCTCGCGGTACACGCTGGCGGAGGCTACGCCGGCACGACGGTGGCACGCCCCTCTGGCGCGCGAACTCGCGATCCCGAAAGCCACCCATGGAAACGGCAGCAGAACGTCAACATGTAACGATAATGTGGTTGGATTCCCTGGATACAGGATCCCCCGCTATCCGCCCCGTGAGTATCGTCCGAAACTCGTGTCTTCCGGTGTTCCTGCAATTGTAGGTAACATTCTTCCAGCGCCCGTTGCCGTACACATTCACTGATGCCATGTCCTCCCGGCCCCACCATCTGCTCCGCATGAATGGTTAGGGTAACGCCCCCGTCGCGGCTCCCAGGGCCGCCAGACCCCCTGACATCGTGACCACTCTCATAGGCGCGACCTATAGACGGCTCGGTGTCAAGCGGGTAACAGCCGCGGGGGCGGCACAGGCAGGAGCCGGCGTGGAGAAGAAACTCGACGAGAACACCAAGGGACCGTATTTAAATTACTCACTTTTCTGGTCGGTTTCGTCCATCGATTTCTTGATGGTGTAGTTCCAGTCACCG
>JAVKSM010000032.1:0-26408 GCA_039583705.1 Pseudonocardiaceae bacterium | reverse complement strand
GCACCGAGCTGCTGCGGCTGATCCGTCGCCGCCGCGGGCTGAGCCTGGAGGTGGCCGCCGGGCTGGCCGGCATCAGCAAGCCCTACCTGTCCCTGTTGGAGAACGGCCAGCGGCACTTCGACCGCCGCGGCCTGCTGGAGAATCTGGCGAAGGCGCTGGGCTGCTTGGTGGCCGACCTGACCGGCCAGCCCTACCTGCCGCCGGACCGGGGCAGTGCCGATGCGCTGGCGACGTTGCCGGGCATCCGGGTGGCACTGCACGACTACGGCCCCGACGACGTGCCCGACGTGGTACCCCGGTCGCTGGACGCATTGGTTTCCTGGGCGGAGCGGGCGGACGAGCACCGTGACCACGGCCGGTACTCGGCGGCCGGGCGCGACCTCGGCACGCTGATCACCGAGCTGCACGTGCGCGCGGTCACCGCCGCCGCGCCGGAGCGCGCCCACGCGGTCACCGCGCTCGTGCAGGCCTGCGGAGTGGCGAGTGATGTCGCTCGGCGGGTCGCGGGAAACCTCGGCCTGGCGGTCATTGCGACCAGGCGCGGCTATGACATGGCACGCCGTCGCGGCGGCCCCGGCCTCACGGGGGTTCGCCTGCTGGACCTGGGCGCTGCAGTTGATGTGCCTCGCCACCCGCGCCCAGATGGACGGGATCCCGGTCGGAGACCTCGCAGGGCACTTAGTGGCCACTGCCGGCGGGCCAAGACCGGCACGAGCGCGCCGCGATTGTGGGCGGGTATCGCGCAGAGCGCGGCAAACCTCGGTGATCGGGGGGAGGCGCATCGCGCGTTGTCGACGGCGGAGGCTGCTCGCGACAACGCGGGCGCCGACGAGGTGGGTGGTCTGTTCGCGTTCTCCCCCGCCAAACTCGCCTATTACGGCGGGTCCGCGCTGATCTGGCTGGACCAAGCCGCCGACGCGCGCCGTGCCGCCGACACCGCGTCGGAAGCGATTTCCTTGTGGCGTACTGGCGATCCTGCGGATCGTTCCGATGACGACGAGGCGCTTGCCCACGTGTACGCGGCTACGGCTCACGTGCAACTCGGCCAAGTGGACGCGGCGGAGGCCGATCTCGCCCCAGTGCTCGCGCTGCCCGCCGAGCGCCGCATTTCCTGGCTGCTCAAGCGAGCCGCGCGGGTGGCCAAGCTACTCCACGCGCCGCGCTACTCGGGCTCCCCGGCCGCGGCCAATCTCCGTTCCGCGCTGGCCGCCTTCACCGCTCACATGGAGCCTCGCGATGCCGGTCGGGCAGCCGAGCCCGGCAGGCTGTAGAGCCCGCCCACAGCCCCTCAGCAGCCATCACCCTCGCTGGATGCCAGGGCCAGCCTGCGCATGTGCAGGACTACGTCGGGCACCGCGATCCCCGCACCACGCGGCGCTACGACCACACCCGCGAGCGCCTGGACCGCCACGCTGCCTACACCGTCACCGCCTACCTCCCCTGAGCACGAACGAGAGTGATAACGCCAGGGTCAGCACCCCAGGACTGTCCGACCGCCCACCGATCTGTGGTATCCCCCATGGTCTGGACGAGGGTCGACGCGTTCAGTGCTCAGCTCGTCTGCGCTCGCCGGCCAGCGGCGACAGGGCCAGTGAGGTGTGGCCCCCCTGCGGGCAGGGGGGCCACCTGGTGCTCGGTATCCAGGGCCAACCAGATGTCCGGAGCAGACACCAGCGTTGCTGAGCGGTGGCGTGCGGGCAAGGCGTACCCGGCTTCCGGAGAGGATCCGAACAGGCACTGAACACCGAGCGGCGTCGTTCAATCCCCCTCCCCCTGCGCGGTCTGTGCAGCTCAACGGGGGTCAGCGGCCCTGGTGAACGGGCCGAACAGAGCTCTGCGGTCGAACCGAGCATCCGGAGTGGCCGCTGCGCGCCGGCGTTCGGGCCAGACCGACATCCATGGTCGACGTCCGCTGCCCTGCGGGAGATGGGTACCTGGGTGCTGAACAGCGTCACGTCCCGTGGCGGCGTCGGGTGCCCAGGACTGAACGAAATTTGACTCGCCCCCTCTATGGGGTAGCGCCTGGCTGGCTCGATACTGATGTCGATCTACCGGGGGGCGGCGCGGCCGTCACCGTATTCCAGGGCCAACCAGTTCGGAGGAAGACATGATGATCGCTCCGTGGTGCTCGACGACGTTGCGTTGGTGTCCGGTACTGGCGATCTGCCGCGTTGTCGTCGTGGTCGCGGTGCTGGTCCTCGCGGTGGTTCTCGCGGCGCGGGGCTATGCGCCGGGGACCATCACCGCTCCGGTGCTGATGGTGGTGGCGGGGGCGGTCGCGGCGGCGGACCGGCTCGTCGATGGCCGGCCCGTGCGGCCCGTGCCAGCGCGGAGTGCGTCATGAGCGGCCCGGGCGAGGGATGGGTGGCGAGGCTCAACTCGATCGCGGATCCCGACTCACCGGCGGGCCAGCTCGCGCAGGCTCTGCGCGAGTTGGCCACCAAAGCCCGCGGCGTGGACAGCCTCCGCGCGTTTGCCACACGCATCCACTACTCGTCGGCGGCAGTCTCTGCCGCGTTGTGCGGCGACCCGCGCCAGGTGCCCTCACTCGAGGTGATCCAGGCGATCGGGCACGCCTGCGACGCGGACGAGTCGACGCTGGCGCGGCTGCAGGCCCTGAGAACCGAGGCGATCAATTCCAGATCAGCCAACCCCAGCCAGCCTGATCCGGTGCCCTCCGATCCGGCACCACCGGCTTCGACGCCCGACCCGATGCCCGACTTGGCAGCAGGGGGTCAGACGGGGCCGACACCAGCCGATCGGCCGCCGAGCGTCTCGCCGTGGCGGAGGTTGTGGGTGAGGTTGCGGACCGGGTGGTCATGGCGGAAGGGGGTGCTGGTCGCGGTGCCGGTCGTGCTGCTCGTGCTGGTAGGCGCCGGACTGGTGTGGTGGCTGGCGTGGCCGCACGAGTGTGGGGCTTTCTCCGGTATGCGGCTGAACAACACGACCGACAGCGAGTGCATCGGGGTCACCGACGGCAGCTACCTGTTCAACGATCCGAGCAAAGCGACGAGAAACAACGACCGGGATACCATCGAGCGGATCAACACCCTGGAGGGAAAGATCGCGAAGGAGAACGCCGATGTGGCGGCCCGCACGGATCGCTACGTCACAGTTGTCCTGCTCATGCCGCTGACGGTCTCGACGTTGACGCTCTCGGACCCAGAGGACCACCCGGCCGCCATCCCGCTGACGGACATCCTGGACAGCCTGGAGGGCAGCTACACCGCGCTACAGCGGGCCAACCACTCCCGTGACTTCGGTGACCCGTCGGCGGTGGGACTGCAACTCTGGCTCGCCAACCAGGGCAGCCGACAAGACGCCGACCCCAGCTTCATCACCAGCATCCTGGGCATCTCACAACCGGATCACCCCGTCGTCGCCGTGGTCGGGTTGGGCTCCAGCCTGCTCACCAACAAGGACGCCGCGGGGCAGATGGCGCAGCGACGCATCCCGATGGTCGGCGCACTGGCCTCAGCCGACAGCCTGACGGACCTCCCCTTGCTGTGGAGCGTGTCCCCCAGCAACATCCAGTACGTCCAACACCTCAAGGCCTTCCTCGACGACCAGCACGCGCTCCAGCACGCGCTGCGCTACGGCATCGTCGTCTCCGACGACAACACCGACGACCTCTACGCCCAGTCCCTCGCGAAGGACTACCACCACTACCTCGCCAGCTACATCCCCGCCTCCTTCTCCCAAGGCCAACAGTTCCGCGGCGGCACCCTGGAATCCCCGGCGGCGCCCGACGTGTTCGTCCCCGTGGTGACCAGCCTGTGCACCGCCGTTGACAACACCGACACCCCGCTGGACATGGTGTTCTACTCCGGCCGCGTGGCCGACTTCGGCCCGTTCGCTCAGGCGTTGGCATCGCGCACCTGCGCCAACCGGCCACTGACGGTCCTGGTCGGGGCAACCGGGTTCGCCGCCGCGGCGGACTACCAGACAACCCTTGAGAAGGGCAACGTCACCGTCGTCTACGCCACCTCCTCGGACTCCGCCTCCTGGAACCACCCAGGACCGGGCGCACCGCCCGGTTACGCCGCCTTCCTCAGCGCCTACCGCCAGTTGGGCTTCCCCGACGCCGACCTGACAGACGGCTACGCCATCTGTCACCACGACGCGCTCGTCACCGCGGCCCAAGCCGTCCGCCTCGCCGCCCAGGGCAGACCAACACCCACCCCCCAGGACGTGGCCACCCAACTCGGAAACCTCAACCTGGCCAACGCGGTACCCGCCGCATCCGGAACCCTGAGCTTCAGCTCATCCGGCGGAAGAGCCAGCGGTCAACCCATCCCCATCAAACGCATCCCATAGCCGGCGTAGCGGACCGCCCAGCCCGCTTATCGACGCTCACTACGGCTTATCTCGCGACCGCTCGACCGGTGGCCCGCGGCCTCGGCGAGCTGGACTGCCTCGCCAGGGAGCCGCAGGTGTGTACGTGGGTGGTCCCCTGACGCCGAACGAGCGGATTCAACCCGTAACGTGGGGTCAATGACGAGCCCAGATCCCCGCGGAGATCGGGGCGCGGGTGCGGTTGATCCGCCGCCGCCGCGGGCTGAGCCTGGACGTGGCCGCCGGGTTGGCCGGCATCAGCAAGCCCTACCTGTCGCAGTTGGAGAACGGGCAGCGCCACTTCCACCGCCGCGGCCTGCTCGAGAACCCGGCGGACGCGCTGGGTTGCTCCGTGGCGGACCTGACCGGGCAGCCCTACCTCCCGGTGGACCGGGGCAGCGCCGACGCCATGGCGACGCTGCCGCCGCGCAGACCTCGCTGCGGGAGGCCGGTGGGCTGGCCGAGCGCACCGGGGAGCGCAACGCCCTGCGCTTCCATTTCGGGCCGGCCAACGCCGGGTGTGGGAGCTGGACAGCCTGAAGAACCGCTTCGGCGTGCGAACGCCTCACACCGGCATCCCTGACGCTCTGCCCACACCGCTCAGCGTCCGCGGCTCGCCGACCGGCCGCTGTCATGTCCGCCTGCTGTACTCAGCTGCACGTCGAGAACCTCGCCTGCCTGCGGTGCCGGTCAGACGAGGATGACCTCTCTGGTCCCCTCGTCGGTACGCACGAGGATGGTGGCCTTGTCCTGCTTGGCCATCCGATACACGAAGTCGCCGTAGCCGATCAAGCGTCGACAGGCCTCGGTCAGGGTGACTCCCTCGTGCTGGATGACGTTGTCGAGGGCGGCGACCATGTCGGCGTTGACCGCGACGTTGATCCGCTTCGGGGTGGCTTGCGGGGTCGCGCTCGCGCCCGGGCGCCAGCTCACGTCCGGGGCGCCGTTGGTGGGGTTGGTGCTCATCGATGCCTCCTCAGCGGGTCCGGCTGCCGCGGACGACGGTAGCCCCAAGCCCTGACGGTCCCGGACCCTCACTGCGCCGACGTTCACAAGTTGCTACTCAGGATGCACTGCCTACGTGCACATGTCAAGCCTGATGTGTGGTTAATTTGTGGCATTCCCCCGTTGGTTCTACCTGTCCTGCTGGGTCTGTGAGGCGCGACCAGGGTGGGCCGTATCATCCGAGGAACCCCGGCCGATAGTGATGGGGACCGCCAAGCCCATCGAGCGCAGCGACAGCGCGGAGCGGTCCAGGCCGGGGGCGCGGGGAGGCGGGTCCTGACGGGGAGGTGCTCGTCGTGCACGAGGACGACAAGTACCAATACTGCCCGCCCTGGGCCTACGCCGAGGTCACCGACGACGGTACCTGGATCGCGCTCGACCCCGAGTGCGCGAACTCGGACCCCCTGGTGAAGCTGCGGACCGAAAACGAGGCCGCCGATGGAGACTAGCCTGCGAACCACCATCGGCCCTGGCCCGCAGCCGCCCGCGGTCAGCTCGACCGGAGCGTAGGTAGTGGATGAGACCTGGACCGGTACCGACACCTTCGCCCGAGCCGGGCTACCGAGCTACCGTCGATCCACCTCGGACCGCTCGTTCCAGACTCCCCACCGCCGCTGGTGTCACTCGCCCCGGCCAGCAACCCCCACGGCGCGGAGTTTCACCGCGACACCGCCACTCTTGTCGGGCTCGAGCCCGAAGCCCACGGCACCGGCACCCACCCCGACGTCCTGCTGAAACTGCGCGAATACGAGCTCAAAGCACAAGGCCAGCGTGACCGACGGCCCATGCAGGGCTCGATCCTTTTCACGATCATCAAAGTGATCGTCCTGACCCTCGTCCTCGTCGTCGTCGCCGTCGGCGTCAAATGGCTCACCGAGGGCTTCGCTGAACACATCCTCAGCCTCGTCCTCACCGCCGTCCTCAGCGGACTCGGCGGCGCCGTCGCATGGGCCTTCCGCGGAACCACCCCCGACACCCACCGATCCGCACCGCAACCAAGACCCTAATGCCCCTTCGTGTCTCGCGGAGCCACACATGCGGGTGCCGGCGAGCGTCGCTCGCCGGCACCGGAGCGTTCGACCCGGTCGACCCTGGGCAAGATATGGTCAACCAGAGATGTACCAGTTCACACAGAGCCAAGCCACCTCGGAACACACCCCAGGCGCTCCTGACGTTTCTGTGAGCGCTTGATCGTGATCAGCAGCCTCCGCGCGCCCTCCCAGGTCGTTACCCGCTGGGCGACCACGTCCCGCCTGCGAGAAGGGGGGCGGTCCGATTCGGGGAACCGCTCGGACCAACACGGCGAGACCCCCTCACGCCCCATCTGGAGGTGTGACGACTTCCCCTGCCGGACACGGCCTCCTCGTGTCAAGGGGGTCGGCGGAGGCGGCCGCGCCCGGGGTCAGCGTCGCTGCGCGTCGGCCGCCACGCCGGCGAGCAACCCGATCAGCGCGAGGACCTCGCCGACCGTGAGTTCGACGTCGAGGGCCTGGTCGACGAGCGCCTCGCGGGTGCCGAGGCCACGCTCGGTCAGCTCCACCAGCACGCCGACCTCACCCGGCTGCTCGCTGGCCGTCTCGGCGAGCCGCACGGCGAGCGGTGATCATCCATCGGTTCCACCACTGCTCCCGCTGAGCAGCCAAGCATCCATGGGCTCCTCACTCGAATGGAGCTGCCTACGGGTAGGTTTGAGGTTTGCCGTGCTGGTGCTCTCGGCGCGGCTCGTGCCGCGTGGTGTCCGGTAAACGAACCCGGTGGCGGGTCTACGGTGGGGTGAGACGCACCCGCCCGTGACTACCGCACCCGGAGTCGAGCACCGGGCGTCGAAGCGCCGGGAGGCGTTGATCTGGCTAGTCCCCGCCTCGCCCGGTGGCGGCGTCACGGAGCTTGTCGACCATCGCGGCGCCCATCCCTGCCGTCTTGAGCACGCCCGGTTTGGGCGGGGTGTGGGGGTGCGGCCGGGTGGGCGCCACCTTCTTGGCCCTGGCCATCTTCTCGCCGAGCTCCGCCAGCGCCGAGCTGGCCAACTGGTGCGACAGCAACGGCCACACCTCGCGCTCCTCGTAGGCGATGTGCTCACGACAGTCGGCGATGACACGGCGCAGGAGCACCTCGAACTGTGGGTCGTGGGCTGGCAGCTTGTCGAGCTTCTGCAGGACCGTCTTCGCCGCTTGTTCCTGCGCCAAGGCCCGCCGGGCCAGCTTCTTCCCCTCGGCCAGCCAGTGCCCGACGCTCGGCCAGAAATACTGCTCCTCGACCGCTTCGTGCGCCGACTCCGCCATGACCAGCTCGGTCACGAGCCGCTTGCGGGCCTCGTGGTCCCGGGTGCCGGCCGACGCCTCGGCTGTGGGGGATCTCTCGAGTTCTTCGAGCATCGCGAGGACCCGCTCGTGGTCAGCTCGCAGGAACGTGATCGCATCCATGACCTGGCCCTACCCCCGGGCGGCGCCGTTCATGCCGTTGCGCCGTCTCCGCTCGGCCGGCGCCGGCGCAGCCCGCGATGGATTGGACCAGCGGCAGGCGGGTAGTAGGGGGCGGGAGCTGGAGGTGGTGCGCGGTGGCGACCCGGACACAGGTGCTCGAGCTCGTCGAAGCCGGCATGGACTACGAGACGGTCGGGCGGCGGCTGGCGATCCCGCCTGGGCTGGCCTACCTCATCGCGACCGGCATGCCGGCCGACGGCGGGGACAACCACCCCGAGACGGAGCGGCAGCGGCCGGGCGTGCTGCCCAGCTCGCAGCACCTGTGCAACCCGCCGCCCGAGAACCCCACGAGCAGGCAGGTGGTGCGGGACTGGATCTCCGGACGGGTGGCGGCCGATCCCGCCATGCGACGCGCCGCGGCGGCCCGCGACGCCGAGCCCGGCGAGGTCTCCGACACCGACACCGACACCGACGCGATCGTCGTGCTGACCCGCGACCACAACCGGGTCAAGGCACTGCAGCAGCAAGTAGAGGCGATGCCCGGCAAGCGCAGCAAGGGCTCGCCGGAGCAGATGTCCCGTCGCAAGTCGGTGGTGGACATGATCACTATGCGGCTGTCGCGGCACGAGGCGGTCGAGGAGCAGTACTTCTGGCCCGCGGTGCGCAGCGCCCTTCCCGACGGCGACGCGTGGGCCGACGGCGCGCTGGAGCAGGAGCGGCACGGCAAGGATCTGCTCACCGCGCTGGGCAAGCTCGACGCCGACACCGACGAGTTCGACGAGCGCGTCGAGCAGCTCGTGCTGGCGCTGCGGATCCACGTCGCCTACGAGGAGCGGCTGTTCCTCCTGCTTCGCGCCGCGATGCCCGACGAGCGGCGCGCCGAGCTGGGCGCCAAGCTGCTCGCCGCCCAGAAGCTGGCCCCGACCCGCCCGCACCCGCACACCCCGGCCTCGCCGGCGGTGCTCAAGACCGCGGGCGTCGCGGCGGCGGCGGCCGACAAGATCCGGGACGCCGCCGGGGACCGGCCGGCGAAGCGCAAGGGCAAGGCAGGGTAGGGAGGTTCGTGGCGTGGGCGTGCGCACCTGGATCGAGGAGTGGCCTGTGGTCCGCCAGCTCACCGGCGGCGACCCGCTGGGCAGGGGCGCGGCGGCCAAGAGCAGCCGCAGCGCCAACCTGCACCCCAGGACGCAGACCTCGCAGCAGGTCGTCAAGTCGATCTGTCCGTTCTGCGCGGTCGGCTGCGGCCAGAACGTCTACGTGCAGTCCGAGCCACAGGGGAAGAAACGAGTGGTCCAGATCGAGGGCGACCCGGACTCCTCGGTCAGCCGGGGCCGGCTCTGCCCGCGCGGCGCCTCCAGCCTGCAACTGACCACCGGTTCGGCCCGGGAGTACCGGGTGCTCTACCGGCGCCCGCACGGCACCGGGTGGGAGGACCTCGACCTCGACACCGCCATGGACATGATCGCCGACCGTGTGATCAAGACACGGCGGGAGGGCTGGCAGTGGGAGGTCGACGGTGCCCGCACCCGCCGGACGATCGGCTTCGCCAGCCTCGGCGGCGCGACGCTGGACAACGAGGAGAACTACCTGCTCAAGAAGCTGTTCACCGCGCTGGGCGCGATCCAGATCGAGAACCAGGCCCGGATTTGACACAGCTCGACCGTCCCCGGTCTGGGGACCAGCTTCGGCCGCGGTGGCGCCACGACGTTTCAGCAGGATCTGCAGAACGCCGACTGCATCGTCATCGAGGGCTCGAACATGGCCGAGTGCCACCCGGTCGGGTTCCAGTGGGTCATGGCGGCCAAGGCCCGCGGCGCCAAGCTGATCCACGTCGACCCGCGGTTCACGCGGACCAGCGCCCACGCCGACCTGCACGTGCCGCTGCGCGCCGGAACGGACATCGCCTTCCTCGGGGGCATCATCAATCATGTCCTGACGCACGAGAAGTACTTCCGGGACTACGTGCTCGCCTACACCAACGCCGCCAAGATCCTCACCGAGGACTACCGGGACACCGAGGATCTTGACGGCGTCTTCTCCGGCCTGGACCGCGACAAGCGCAGCTACGACTTCCACACCTGGTCCTACGAGGGTGTCGAGGCGCAGGCCGCCTCCGGCCAGCGTGACCAGGAGTACGCCGACAAGGCCGGTGACGACGACAAGGCCAGGGGTTCGGTGCGCTCGGCCGGACGCGGCGAGTCGCACGGTTCGGGGGGCGCCCACGTCCCCGACGACGCGCCGACCGACGAGACCCTGACCCACCCGCGGTGCGTGCTGCAGGTGCTCAAGCGCCACTACTCCCGCTACACCTCGGAGATGGTCGAGCAGATCTGCGGGGTGCCCCGCGACGTCTTCGCCCGGGTCTGCGAGCTGCTCACCGAGAACTCTGGTCGCGAGCGCACCAGCGCCTTCGTCTACTCGGTCGGCTGGACCCAGCACACCGTCGGCGTGCAGTACATCCGCACCGCCGCGATCCTGCAGAGCCTGCTGGGCAACATCGGCCGGCCCGGCGGCGGGATCCTGGCGTTGCGGGGGCACGCCTCTATCCAGGGCTCCACCGACATCCCGACGCTGTTCAACCTGCTGCCCGGCTACATTCCGATGCCGCACGCTCACTCCAACGAGGACCTGGACAGCTTCGTCGAGGCCGAGGGCACCGAGAAGGGCTACTGGGCGGAGATGCGGGCGTACACGGTCAGCCTGCTCAAGGCGTGGTGGGGGCCGGCGGCCACACCCGACAACGACTTCTGCTTCGACTACCTGCCGCGCCTGACGGGCAGCCACAGCACCTACGAGACCGTCATGGCCCAGATCGCGGGGGACTGCAAGGGCTACTTCGTCCTCGGCGAGAACCCGGCGGTGGGGTCGGCCAACGCCAAGATGCAGCGCCTGGGAATGGCCAACCTGGACTGGCTCGTGGTCCGCGACTTCTCGCTCATCGAGAGCGCGACCTGGTGGCAGGACGGGCCGGAGATCGAGACCGGGGAGCTGGCGACCGAGGACATCGCCACCGAGGTGTTCTTCCTGCCGTGCGCGGCGCACACCGAGAAGGACGGCAGCTTCACCAACACGCAGCGGGTGCTGCAGTGGCACCACCAGGCCGTCGAGCCGGACGGCGACGCCCGCAGCGACCTGTGGTTCGCCTTCCACCTCGGCCGGCGGATCCGCGAGAAGCTGGCGGCCGCTGCGTCTCGTGGGACACCCACACCCGAGCAAGTCGAGATGGACCGTCCGATCCTCGACCTCACGTGGGACTATCCGACGAAGAGTTCCCCCACCCGTCCCGAGATCGCCGAGCCGGAGGCCGAGGCGGTGCTCGCCGAGATCAACGGCTGGGACGCCGACGGCAACCCGCTGGCCAGCTACGAGCAACTCAACTCCGACGGCTCGACGGTCTGCGGCTGCTGGATTTACTGCGGGGTCTACGCCCAGGGGGTCAACCAGGCCTCTCGGCGCAAGCCGGCGACGGAGCAGAACTGGGTCGCCAACGAGTGGGGCTGGGCGTGGCCGGCCAACCGCCGGATCCTCTACAACCGCGCCTCGGCCGACCGGGACGGCAAGCCGTGGAGCCAGCGCAAGGCGCTGGTGTGGTGGGACGCGGACAAGGCGCTGTGGACCGGCCACGACATCGCCGACTTCAGCGCCGCCAAGTCGCCACACTACCGGCCGCCGCCCGGCGCCCGCGGCGCCGAGGCGCTGTCGGGCATCGACGCCTACGTCATGCAGGCCGACGGCAAGGCGTGGCTGTTCGTCCCGGCCGGGCTGACCGACGGTCCGATGCCCACGCACTACGAGCCGCAGGAGTCGCCGGTGACCAACCCGCTCTACGGCCAGCAGCGCAACCCGGTGCGCCAGGTCATCTCGATGATCCACCCGAACGACCGCTTCCAGCCCAGCGGCGACGCCCCGGGCTCCGAGATCTTCCCCTACCTGCTGACCACCTACCGCATCGCCGAGCACCACACTGCCGGCGGCATGAGCCGGTTCCAGCCCTATTTGTCCGAGCTGGCGCCGGAGTTCTTCTGCGAGGTGTCCCCGGAGCTGGCCGCGGAGCGCGGCTTGGAGCACGCCGGCTGGGCGATGATCGTGACGGCCCGCAACGTCATCGAGGCACGGGTGATCGTCACCGAGCGGCTGACGCCGATGACCGTCCAGGGCCGCACCCTGCACCACGTGGGGCTGCCCTACCACTGGGGTTGGCGGGGCCTGGCCACCGGCGACTCCGCCAACGAGCTGAGCTCGATGGCGCTGGACCCCAACAGTCACATCCAGGAGGTCAAGGCGGGTGCCTGTGACATCCGACCGGGTCGCCGGCCCCGCGGCCCCGCCCGTACCGAGCTGGTCGCCTCCTACCAGCGCCGGGCCGGGATCACCGAGCGGACCGGGACGGAGGTGTGAGGTGACCGCGCTGCTGCCCGGCCGGGTCTCTCCGAACGCGCTCTACGGCGACACCGACCCCGCGACCGAGGGAGGTTACTCCGACCACCCGCCACGGATGGGTTTCTTCACCGACACCTCGGTGTGCATCGGCTGCAAGGCCTGCGAGGTGGCGTGCAAGGAGTGGAACTCCATCCCCCCCGCCAGCGGCAGCGAGCAGTCGGGCAGGGTCGGCCACTTCACGGGCATGTCCTACGACAACACGGTCGGGCTCGGCGCCGACACCTGGCGCCACGTCGCGTTCATCGAGCAGCGCAAGCCCGTCGCGGCGCAGGACCCCGGGGTGCACCACACCGGCGACGTGCTCGCGCTGGCCGGGCAGGGCTCCGGCACCCCGCCGGGGCAGGCGGCGCTGACCCCGACCACGCCGGGTCCGGGCGGGGAGCTGCGCTGGCTCATGGCCAGCGACGTGTGCAAGCACTGCACCCACGCGGCCTGCCTGGACGTCTGCCCCACCGGGTCGTTGTTCCGCACCGAGTTCGGCACGGTCGTCGTGCAGGAGGACATCTGCAACGGCTGTGGCTACTGCGTGCCGGCCTGCCCGTACGGGGTGATCGACCAGCGGGAGGGCGACGGGCGGGCGTGGAAGTGCACATTGTGCTACGACCGGCTGGGGGCGGGCATGGAGCCGGCGTGCGCCAAGACCTGCCCGACGGACTCCATCCAGTTCGGGCCGCTGGACGAGCTGCGGGAGCGTGCCGACGCCCGGCTGGCCCAGATGCACGAGGCGGGGATGACGGACGCCCGGCTCTACGGCCGTGACCCCACCGACGGGGTGGGCGGCGACGGGGCGTTCTTCCTGCTGCTCGACGAACCGGAGGTCTACGGCCTGCCGCCGGACCCGGTCGTCACCACCCGGGACCTGCCCTCGATGTGGAAGCACGTGGGCGCCGCGGCACTCACCCTGGTCGGCGGCGCGATCGCCGCGTTCCTGGGCGGGCAGTGGCTGTGAGCACCTCTGAGGTGACCAGGAACGGCCGGCGCGGCGGGAAGCCCGACCGGGCCGCGCTGACCGGCGTCGCGACGGGCAGGAAGCGTCGGGGCGCCGAGCAGCCGCAGGTGCCGGACGCCACGTTCACCTCCTACTACGGCAAGCCGGTGATCAACTCGCCGACGTGGGAGCCCACGGACATCGCGGGCTACCTGTTCCTCGGCGGCCTGGCCGGGGCGTCCTCGCTGCTCGGCGCGGGTGCCCAGGCGACCCGCCGCCCGGAGCTGGCCCGGGTCGCCAAGAGCGGCGCGCTGGGGGCAGGGCTGCTGTCACTGGCCGGGCTGATCCACGACCTCGGCCGGCCGGCCCGGTTCCTGCACATGCTGCGGGTGTTCAAGGTGACCTCGCCGATGAGCATGGGCACCTGGCTGCTCTCCGGCTACCTCCCGCTGGCCGGGGTGGCCGCGGCCTCGGCGCTGACCGGACGCCTGCCGCGGGTCGGGGCCGCGGCGACCGCGGGCTCGGCGCTGCTGGGTCCCGCCGTGGCTTCCTACACCGCCGCGCTGATCAGCGACACCGCGGTGCCGGCCTGGCACGAGGGCTACCCGGAGATGCCGTTCGTGTTCGTCGGCTCCGGCGCCACCGCCGCCGGTGGGCTCGGGCTGCTCGCCGCCCCGGTCGCCCAGAACGGGCCGTCCCGGGCGCTGGCCGCGTTCGGCGTCGCCAGCGAGCTGGCCGCCTTCGAGCGTATGGAGCGGCGCATCGGCACGCTCGCCGAGCCTTACTCGCACGGCCGGGCCGGCGCCTACGTCACGGCCGGCAAGGCCCTCTCGCTGGCGGGGCTCGCGGGGGCGCTGCTCGGCCGACGCAACCGGCGCCTCAGCGCGCTGTCCGGCGCCGCGCTGCTCGCCGCGTCGGCGACCACCCGGTGGGGGATCTTCCACGCCGGCCTGGCCTCGGCCGGCGACCCGAAGTACACGGTCGTGCCGCAGCGGGAGCGCTTGCGGGTCCGCTCCGGGACCGTGCGGTCCGAGTCCGGGAAGAAACGGCCGTGAGTCCCAGGCTGAAGGCGAGACCATGGATGCCCTCTCCCTGCTGCGCGAGGATCACGAGAAGATCCTGGCGCTGCTCGTGGAGCTGGAGCAGTGGGCCGCGGGGCGCTCGGCGGCGGTGCCCGCGGATGCCTCGCGCGCCGGGGTCCGAGCTTCGCGACGCGGCCTCCCCGCCGGGGAAGGAGTGGTACAGCCGATCGCGCGTCCGCCGCGCCGGTGAGTTACTCGGGGGCGAGCCAGGCGACCTGCACGAGCTGCTGGCCGAGCTTGCGTCCGACGACCCTGCCCCGCCCGGGCGGCAGCACAGCCGGCTTGACGGTGCCCAGCAGCACGCCCTCGTCCTTGTTACCGCTCATGACGATTCCCGGCGTGGACAGCTCCCGCAGCCGCGCGAGCACCGGCTCGAACAGCGCCCGGCTCGCTCCGCCGGAGCGGCGCGCCACGATGAGGTGCAGCCCGACGTCCTTGGCCTGCGGCAGGAACTCCAGCAGCGCCGTCAGGGGGTTGCCGCTCTGGGTGGCGACGAGGTCGTAGTCGTCGACGACGACGTACACCTCGGGGCCGGACCACCAGGAGCGCTGCTTGAGCTGCTCCTGGGTGACGTCCGGCCCGGGCATCCGCCGGCTCAGGCTGCCCTGGACGTCGCTCATCACCTGGCGCAGCGACTGCGCCGTGGCGGCGTATCCGATGAGGTGGTCGGTGCTGACGAACCCGAGCATGGTGCGCCGGTAGTCCACGAGCACGACCCGGGCGGCGTCCGGGGTGAACCGGGAGACCACGCCCGTGACGATGGTTCGCAGCAGGTTGGTCTTGCCGGACTCGCCGTCCGCGAAGCACATGAAGTGCGACTCCGCGGCGAAGTCCAGGTAGACCGGGGCCAGGCGCTCCTCGTCGACCCCGAGCGGGATGAGGTGCGGCGCGGGTTGCTGCGCCGGGCCGGGCAGCTCGGCGTAGGGCAGCATGGCGGGCAGCAGCCGCACCTGCGGCGCGTATCGGCCGTGCCAGGCGCCCGCGATCTCGGCCACCGCCTCGGCGGTGCCGGCGTCCTGCAGGCCGCTCGCCGCGTCCACCCGCGGCAACGCGGTGAGGAAGTGCAGTCCTTCCCGCGTGATACCGCGGCCTGGGCGCGCCGGGGGCACGTTCGCCGCCGCCCTGCGGTCGACGTCTGACTCGCTCGGGTCACCGAGCCGCAGCTCGAAGCGGGTGCCGAGCAGGTCCTTGAGGGCCGGGCGGAGCTCGGCCCACCGGGTGGCCGTGATGACCACGTGTACGCCGTAGGACAGACCCTGGGTCGCCAGGTTGGTCACAGCCGGCTCGAGCAGGTCGAACTCCTGGCGGAAGGTGAGCCAGCCGTCGATGACGAGGAAGACGTCGCCGAAGGCGTCACCCTCGACCTCCCCGCGGCGCCTGCGGTCCCGGAACTCGGCGATCGAGTCGACCCCGAGCCGACGGAAGCGCTGCTCCCGTTCCCCGACCAGGCTGGTGATCTCGGCGACCGTGCGCCGTACCAGGTCGGGCTCCATCCGGCTGGCCACCGCACCCACGTGCGGCAGCTTCTCCAGCGAGGCGAGCGTGCCACCCCCGAAGTCCAGGCAGTAGAACTGTGTCTCGGCCGGGGTGTGGGTCAGCGCCGTCGACATCACCAGCGACCGCAGCAGCGTCGACTTGCCCGCCTGCGGGCCGCCGACCACCGCCGCGTGCCCGGCCGCCCCGGAGAAGTCGGCCCACAGCAGGTCACGGCGCTGGTCGAAGGGTTTGTCCACGATCCCGACCGGCACGGTGAGCCGGCCGTTGGCGGTGAAACCCACTGGGCGCAGGCCGCGGTCCTCGGTCTCGGACAGCGGCGGCAGCAGTGCCCCCAGCGACGGCGGGTCGGACAGCGGCGGCAGCCACACCTCGTGCGCCGGCGGTCCCTGCCCGGCCAGCCGACCGACGATGACGTCGAGCACGCTGGGGACCGGGGCCTCCTCCCGGCCAGGCTCCGGACCGCTGGGCGTCGGCTCAACGGGCTTCTCGGGCTCCTTCGGCCGCTCCACGACGTCGGGCACGAACAGCAGGGGGCGACGACCCCGGGTGACCGGGGCGGCCGTACCCACCGGGCCGGCAGCGGCGGCGCGGTATGGCCCGGACACGTAACCGGCCTTGAACCGGACCATGGAGGTGGTGTCGAGCTTGAGGTAACCCGACCCGGGTATCGGCGGCAGCTCGTAGGCGTCCGGCACTCCGATCGCGACCCGCGAGTCCGACGCGGAGAAGGTCTTGAGCCCGATTCGGTAGGACAGGTGTGACTCCAGCCCCCGCAGCCTGCCCTCCTCGAGCCGCTGGCTGGCAAGCAGCAGGTGCATCTGCAGCGAGCGACCCAGCCGGCCGATCGCGGCGAACAGCTCGGCGAGATCCGGCTTCCGGACCAGCAGCTCGGAGAACTCGTCGACGACGATGAACAGCGCAGGCAACGGGTCGAGGTCTGCCCCGTTCTGCCGCGCGCGCTCGTACGCCTTGACGTTGGCCAGGTTCCCGGCGGCCTTGAGCAGCTCCTGGCGGCGGTTCATCTCGCCTGCGAGCGCGTCCCGCATCCGGTCGACGAGCGTGAGGTCGTCGGCCAGGTTCGTGATGACCGCCGCGACGTGCGGCGCGGCACCCAGGCCGTGGAAGGTCGCGCCGCCCTTGAAGTCGACGAGCACGAGGTTGAGCACCGAGGGCGGGTGCGTGATGACCATGCCGAGCACGAGGGTGCGGAGGAGCTCGGACTTGCCCGACCCGGTGGCGCCCACACACAGCCCGTGGGGGCCCGTCCCTTCCTGGGCCGCCTCCTTGATGTCCAGCTCGACGAGCTGGCCCTGCTCACCCACCCCGAAAGGCACCCGCAGCCTGTCGCGCACCGGCCGCGGCCGCCACGCCTGCGCCACGTCGAAGGTCGTCGGATCACCCTCGATGCCGAGCATCTCGAGGATTCTGGGGTTGGACAGCAGCGGCTCCTCCTCGCCGCTCGCCCCGTCGCAGCCGCTGGTCCGGAACGGGGCGAGCCGGCGGGCCAGCGCGGCCGCCTCAGCCACCGACAGCCCGTCGGGCGCCGCGAACCACTCCACGTCCCCGGCGCCGTGCGCGCCGAGCCTTCCGCCGTCGGTGACGAGCCGCAGCCCGCGACGGGCCGGCACCGTGCCCAGCGAGTCCGACAGGTCGAGCAGCGTGACGCCGACCAGTCCCTCTTCGAGCACGATGCGCTCCTCGCCGCTGACCTCGCCCTCGTCGATGACGACGACGACCTGCGGCGCCTCGGGCTGCGGCGGGGTGTTGCGGGCGAACCGCCCCCGGTCACGCAGCTCCGGGTCGAGCCACCGCTCTACCCGTGCCAGCGAGCCGGTCACCATCCGCAATGAGCCGATCCCGTCGGTGAGAGTGGGGTGCTGCGCATGGGGCAGCCACTTGACCCACTCCCACTCGTCCCTGGCTCGGCCGCTGGCGATGACCGCGACGAGCAGGTCGTCGGGGCTGTGGAAGGTGACCATCTGCGCCACCATGGCCCGGGCCAGTGCCCTGGCGACGCCGCGCTCGCCGCGCAGGCTCACCGCGGCGAAGCTGCGCAACGAGACCGCGGTCGGCAGCCCGCCGACGACGCCGTGCGCCGTGACGAACCGGCGCAGCGCCAGCGCCGCGATCGGCTCCAGGTCGTCGACCGGACCGGTCTGCGGCGCCGTGAGCCGGGTCGCCAGCCGCTGCGAGCCGCGCCCGACGCGGACCGCGAGGAAGTCCGGGTCAGCCGGGCGCCGCTCCCACATCCGCCGGCTGCCACCCAGGGACCACAGCGCCTGCGGGTCGGGGTGCGTCCACTCCAGGGCGGTGCGCTGCGCGGCGGCCGCCTGCCGGGCCTTCTCCCGCATCTGGCCGAGATAGCGCAGGTAGTCCTTGCGGTCCTCGTCCAGCTCGGCCTTGCGCGCGGCGCCGCCGCGTCCACCGCTGGCCAGCAGGCCGACCGTCGACATCGCGAACATCCCGCCGAACAGCCACGCGGTCGGGTTCCCCGGGCCCATCACGACGATGAACCCGGCCGAGGCGAGGATCATGACCACCGGCAGCAGCTTCACGAGGACGCTGCCGGGGATCACCCGGGGGACCTCCGGCGGCGGCTCCAGGTGCACCTCGCCGCCAGGCATCAGGGGTGCGGGCATCCGCGCGGTGCGCCGGAAAAGCTGCGTGCCCACTCCGGCTCTCCTCTCCGCGCACCTCATCTCCCCCGCCCCGGCACGGCTGACGCACCGGAGTGCCCCTGATCAGCGCGGTCATCCTAGTCGGCCCACGCGATGACAGGTTCCGGCTCGGTCAGCACCGCGAGGACCGGACCATCCGGGCGGCGGGGCGGTGCGGAGATCCCGCTTCCGGGACACTAGGGTCCGGTCACGACTCACCCGGGAGGTCACGTGGCTACGACGACCGGAGGGGAGGTGGCGGCCGAGGCGGGCGGCGCACCGCTTCCCGGCGGCGCACCGCCGCGCCAGCCACCCGGCTCCGGGACCGACCGGCACTGGACCGTGTTCAGCCGGGTCACCGTGGTCGCTCCGCGGACCCGCATCGACGTCGCGCTGCCCACCGACGTCGCCGTCGCGGACCTGCTGCCCACGGTCCTCGAGCTGGCCGGGGAGACCAGCCCGGACGGCGGCAGCCGGCACGGCGGCTGGTGTCTGACCCGGGTCGGCGCGGCGCCGCTGGACCCGTCGCGGACGCTGGCGGCGGCCGAGATCCTCGACGGGGACCTGTTGCAACTGCGGCGCCGCGCGGAGGCACCGCAGCCGCCGCTTTTCGATGACGTCGTCGACGCGATCGCCGGCGCCAACCCGGACAGCTACCGGCCGTGGACCGAGGCGACCGCCCGCCGGCTCGGGATGGCTGCCGCCGGGACCGCACAGTTGGCCGCCGCCGTGGCCCTGCTCGCGGCCGGCCAGGGCACCGGCACCGGCACCGGCGTGGGCCTGGCCGGCGCGGCCGTGGCCGCCGGGGTGGCGGGGGTGGCCGCGGTGGCGTGCGTCGTGTTCGGCGCGCTGCTCGTCCGCGGCTTCCGGGAGCCGGACGGCGGCGTGCTCGTCGCCGCTGGGGCGCTGCCACTGGCGTTCGTCGCCGGGGTGCTCACGGTGCCCCCGGCACCGGGACCAGGCTGGCTCGGGCTGGGACCGCCCAACCTGCTGCTGGGCAACGCGCTGGTGCTCGTGGTCGCGGCCCTCGCCCTGCTGCTGCTCGGCATCGGCATCGGCATCACGACCTTCGTCGCCGCCACCACCGCCGGGCTGCTCGGCGTGCTGGCGTTCCTGGTGGCCACCCTGGTGGGCGGGTCGGCCGCGGGGATCGCGGCGGGCGCCGCCGCGGTGGCGCTGGCGGGGCTGTCACTGCTGCCTCGACTGGCGATCAGGCTTGCCCGGCTGCCGTTGCCGCAGGTGCCGGGCAGCGCCGAGGAACTCGCGGAGGACGACGCGCTCCCGGACTACTCCGGCATCGAGCACCAGACCGGCACGGCGCACCGGTACCTGACCGGCCTGATCGTCGGTTGCGCGGCAGTCGCGGCGGTCGCGGCGGTCGTCGTAGCGGCCAGCGGCGGCGCGTTCTCCTGGGCGCTGGGGGTCGTCGTCGCCGTGCTGCTGCTGTTGCGGGCGCGCACCTACGCCAACGGCAGCCAGGCGGTCGCGCTGCTGGTGTGCGGGATCGTCGCCGCCGGCGGTGTCGCGCTGGACTGGGTGCTGGCGGCCGCCCCGCTGCAACGGCTGGTGGTCGCCGGTGCGCTGCTGCTGGCGGCGGCGCTGGCGCTGGCGCTCGGTGTCGTCTTCCCCGGCCACCGGTTCTCGCCACCCCTGCGCCGCGCGGTGGACGTCACCGAGGCCGTGCTCATCGCCGCCGTGGTGCCGTTGGCGCTTGCCGTGATGGACCTTTACCACGCCATCGAGACCCTGTGAGGACCGGGCACCGTGAGGATGGGGGCACTGGTCGCGGCCGGTGCGCTCGTGCTCGTCACCGCCCTTCCGGCGGCGGCGGCCGGTGCGCAGCCGTCGGCGCCCGCGCTCGGCGTCGGCATCCCGCCGCCGGTCGACATGAGCCAGCTCGCGAGGGTTGACCCGATCCCACACCCGCTCGCCCGGGTCTCCCGTAGCCGCGGCTGCATCGACGGCGAGCCGGGCAACACCGCGGACAACACGATCCAGGCCGAGCCCTGGGGCCAACAGCGGTTGCGCATCGCTGAGCTGTGGCCCTTCGGCCGGGGCGCCGGGCAGACCGTCGCCGTGATCGACACCGGGGTGTGGCCCCACCCGCGACTCACCGACGGCAACCGGTTGGTCGACGGCGGGGACTTCGTCTCCACCGAGAGCGGGCTTGCCGACTGCGACGGGCACGGCACGCTCGTGGCGGGCATCATCGCGGCTTCACAGGATCCGAGGACCGGCTTCGCTGGCGTCGCGCCCCGAGCGAAGATCCTCGCGATCCGCCAGAGCAGCGAGAACTTCCGGATCGCAGGCGGTCCCGACGGGGTGGGTGACGTCGCCACGCTGGCCGGCGCCGTCAAGCGGGCCGCCGACACCCCGGGGGTGGGGGTCATCAACATCTCCGAGGCGAGCTGCTCCGCTCCCCCACCGCCGGGGACCGACACCTACCCCGCGCTGCATGCCGCGGTGCACTACGCCGCCGCGGTGCGCGACGTCGTGGTCGTCACGGCAGCCGGCAACCTCGACCCCGAGGGCTGCGTCAACCAGAACACGCCCGGCCACGTGAACACGGTGGTCTCGCCCGCCTGGTACGACGACGACGTCCTCGCGGTCACCTCGATCGACCGGGACGGATCGCCGTCGGCGTTCGACGTCCACGGGCCGTGGGTGGACGTGGCCGCTCCCGGCACCGGGATCATCTCCCTTGCCCCCCGAGGCACCGGCCTGACCAACAGCATCGCCGACGAGGCGACCCCGTCCCGGGGCACGCCGATCCAGGGCACGAGCTTCGCCGCGCCGTACGTCTCCGGCGTGGTCGCCCTGGTCCGCCAACGCTACCCGTCGCTCACGGCCTACCAGGTCATGGCCCGCATCGAGCAGACCGCCCAGCACCCGGCCGGCGCAGGGGGGCGCAACGACGTCCTCGGTTACGGCGTCATCGACCCGGTCGCCGCGCTGACGGCGGTGCTCCCGGACGGGTCGGGCCAGACCGGGGCGGCGGCCCAGCCCGGTCGGCTGGTGTTGACACCACCACTGCCAGCCACGGACACCCCGCGTCTGGTGGCGCTCATCGGCACCGCCGCTGGCCTCGGCACGCTGGGCCTGACGACGGTCGTCGTCTTCACGGCGCGCCGTTCCCGGCGACTGCGCCGCTGAGGGGCGGGACGGGGGTCAGCGCCCCTGGGCCAGCGGCGTCAGTGCCGCCTGCTCGTCCAAGGCCACGCCGGCGGGCAGCAACCGGATGATCTCGTCCGGTGCGGGCTCGAACGTGTCCCCGATCCCGAGGATCCGCGCGGTGTCGACGTCGGGTACCCCGAAAACCGTGCCCGTCGGGCTCACGACGAAGATCGTTCCGGTGGAAGGGTCCTGACCGGGGACGACGCTGCGCACCGCCACGCCCTGCCCAGGCACGTAGACGTAGTCGACGCGGTCGTCGGAACCGGTGGGCTGGTGGAGTTGGGTCGGCGGCACCGGCGACGGGACGGCGTCGGCGATGGTGATCGCCGTCTGCGGCCGGCCGTCGGTGAACGACCAGTCCAGGCAAACGGTGCCGGTGGCGCCCGCGGGCAGCAGCCGCGGCGTGTCCTGCGGGTAGGCGCTGGGATCGATGACCGTGGACCGGGGCAGGTCAGCGACCTGCTCGGGCAGCACCTTCGGGATGGTGCCGCCGTTCCCGCCGACGGAGAACCGCACCAGGTCGGCGAGCACCCGGGAAACCGGCTGGATCCCGTCGGGGACGACCACGTAGAAGTCGTCGCCGGTGCCGGCACGGGTGACGCTGAAGACACTGCCGACCCGCAGCCCCGGTAGCTCGGGTGGGCCGGGGGCACCCGTCCTCGGGATCACCGGCGGCACGATCGACGGCGCCTCCGGGATCGCGTTGAGCAAGCCGGTGCTCACCAGCTTCGGCTGCTCCCCCACGAGGTCGAGCGCGCTGCTCACCGGGCCAGGCGACAGGTCGACCCTGGCGCGCCGACCCCCGTAGACGAGGAAGGCCGCACCGTCGCGGCTGCGCACGAGCAGGCCCTCGCCCGGCCGCAGCGGGGTCCCGGGGTGCTCGACGCCGGCCAGCACCGTCGTGACCAGACCCGGCCCGACGCCCTGCGCGGGGGCGGGGACGGGCGCGGTGGTGTCGCACAGCGCCCAGTGGTCCGGGATCTGGTGGTCCGGCGACGGCAACACGGACGGCGCCCCCGGAATGCCCGCCGGCTCGGTACGGGGCGCCCCGGCGAGCGCGTCGTCGGAGACCACGGTTGGCTGCGCGGCACCGTCACCGGGACCGGCGCCGCCGTCCCCGGCCGCGGTGGCGAGGATCAGCCGCGCGGAGGCGAGGTTGGGTACCGGGACGAGCCTGGCATCCGGGGTGTGCACGACGACGTAGATCGCACCGGACTGCCTGCCGAGGACGATGCGCTGGCGCTGCCAGTCCGCGCTGCCCGTGACCCTGCCGTAGCCGGCGAAGCCGCCGAGGGCCAGCACCGCGACGAACAACCCGACCAGCACCGCCCGGACCTGGCTGCGCATCGGGTCGTGCAGCATGACGGGGTCCCGGCGCACCAGGGCCGACTCCATCCGCTTGAGCAGGAAGCGGTAGGCATGGACCTGGGACCTCGTCGTCGGCGTCGAGGGCATCGTGGGTCAGTGCCTCCCCGGCTCGCGGTACGGTCCGGCACGATAGCCGCACCGGTGCCCGTCCGGGTCGCTTCCCGGGGAAGGGCGAGAGCAGGATGACCGCGAGCACCGGCGCCGTCCCGGCGCCAGCCCCAGCGACCGAGCCGGGGTACGCCCGGCGGCCCACCAGTGGCGTGAGCCTGGGCCGGCTCCCGATGGCCAACCTCGTCATCGTCGAGGTTGGCCTCGGTGTGGCGCTGGCGCTGCTCGGCGTGGGCGCCGCGCTGCGGCCGGTGTCGGGCGCCGTGCTCGGGCTCGCGTCGCTCCTCGCCGGCCTGCGCTGGCGGCGGCGGTGGCTCGTCGAGTGGATCAGCCTCAGGCTGGCCTACCAGCTCCGTGCCCATGAGCGGACGGCGCGCCCCGGCGCCGGCCCCACCGAGGGTCAGGTGACGCTGCTGCGGCTGGCCGTCCCCGACCTCGTCCTCGCCCGGGGCAGCGACCACGGGCGATGCCCGCTGGGCTTCGCCGGGCATGCCGGCACCTGGACCGCCGTGCTGCTCGTCGAGCCGGCGCCGGCGCTGGTGGCCCCGGTCGGCGGCAGCCCGAACCTGCCGCTGACGGCGCTCGCGCAGTGCCTGGAGGACCGCGGGGTGGTGCTCGACTCGATCCAGGTCGTCTGGCACTGCTACCCCTGCGGCACGGCGCTGCCGCCGTCCTCGCCGGCGCTGACCTCCTATCGACAGGTGCTCGGGCCGCTGCCCGCCGCCGCCCGGCGCACCACCTGGGTGGCGGTCCGGCTGGACCCCGGGCAGTGCGCGTCGGCGGTAGCCGACCGTGGCGGCGGCGTGGCCGGGACACACCGCGCGCTGGTCGGGGCGCTGTCGCGGGTGCAGAGCGCGCTGGCGACGCGCGGTGTGCCGACCCGGCCGCTGGCGCCCGACGAGCTGCTGCGGGCCGGAATCTCGGCCGCCGGGCTCACGGCGGTGGCCGGCACCCGCGACCTGGTCACGTTGCACGAACGGTGGTCGGACGTGAGCGCCGGGGGCGTCGGGCACGCCAGCTACGCGGTCACCGGCTGGGGCACCAGCGGCACACCGCGGAGCCTGGATGCGCTCACCGGCGTGCCGGCGCTGTCGGCGACGGTCGCGCTCTCGCTCAGCCCGACTGGCGACGACGGCGAGGTGCGGCTGCGTGGCCTCGTCCGCGTCAGCGCCCGCACGCTCGAGGAGTTGGAGCAGGCCGAGGAGCGGCTGCACGCGCTGGCGGAGCGGGTCGGGGTGAGGCTGGCCCCGCTGCGCGGGTTGCAGGCCGTCGCGCTCGCCGCGACGCTGCCGCTGGGAGGTGCCGCGTGAGCCGGTCGAGGCTGGCACACCAACGCGGCTCCGGGCAGCCGATCGCGCCGGGCTTCTCGGTTCCCGCCGCGATGCTGGAAGCCGTCAGCCTGCCCGCCGAGTGGGGCGGGGTGATCCTCGGCTCCGGACGCGACGGCGAACCGCTGGCGATGTCGGTGCTGCGGCCCACACCGACCCGGGTGATCCTCGTCGGTGGTCTGTACCTGGCGCGGCAGGTGGCGATGCGGGCGATGGCGGCCGGCGCCTGGATCACGGTGGCCACCGGGCGGCCGGGCACGTGGCAGGTGCTGGCGCGGGCGGCCGGGCAGGACGCGGACGGCACACCGGCGCCGACCGTCAAGCTGCGCGGGTTGGTGCCGGCGGAGCTGCCCCCCGCCTGCGAGGACGCCCCGCTGCTCGTCCTGCACGACGGCGGAGCGGTGCCGCAGGAGCTGTTCCCGCCACGGTCGCCATGGCAGACGACGCTGTACCTGCTGCCCTACCTGCATCAGCACGCCGCCGGCACCGCCGGCACCGCGGATCTCGTGCTGCTGCAACGACTGCCTGCCGGTCAGGCGCAGCTCGCCGCCCGGATCTGGCGGCTGCCGCCACCGTTGGCCCAGCAGCTCACCACGCTGCGCGACGACGAGGTGGTGGCCTTGGGCCGCAACCTGTGGCTCCCGGTCCGCCTCGTGTCCGCCACCGAGGAACTCCGGATCCTCGGCCCCGTCCGCCGCGGCGACTGACGCCGGCCACCAGCCAGCGGTCCAGCCCTGGCTACCACCAGCGGCCGAACCCTGCTGATAGCTACCACCACCCGCGTCAAGCGACGTGCGTGAGGAAACGCGGTGGAATCTGCTCAGCCAACCACACCACATCGTTGCCCCGCCAGAACCTGATCCCGGCTTGGTGGGCCTCTTCCGCATCGACGACCAGCACGACAGGTGTCGATGACTTGCGCTTCCCGACCTGCCGAGCGGTCACTTCGTCGCCGGACAGGTGCACGTACTGGCGGCCCATCGGCCGCAATCCTTCGAGCGAGATCAATGTCCAGGCCGCTGGCGACGTGCCGTGGAACAACCGCTCCGGCGGAACCGCCTCCGCCCGAACGATCCGGCCGGGGATCGAGTGTCCGTAGAGCGCCCGGATCCGATCGCGGCTGATCTCGTGGCGCCGTTTCGAGGACTGCTCGATCACCCGCACCAGATCAGCCCACTCCACCGTTTGCCAGCGCGGACCCTTCGTCCGCAACGCCTCGAGCAAGGCGTCGACCGGAACCCACCCCTCCTCGTCCGGCTCCAACTCGTAAAGCCACGGCTCATGGCGCAGGACGCGCGAGACCGTCCGGCTCAACTCGTTCGACGAGACGTCCATACCGGATATGGTCACCTCATCCGTTCTTCAGGTACGAGCGACCACCTGGATCCAACCACTTCGAAACATCCCGAACTGTCGATATAAATCATAAAATGGTGCATCTCCCACAACGTCCGCAAGTCCACCGGCGCCGCCGCTTTCAGTTCCGCTACCCAATCGGATTGCTGAACTTCGACAATCGTGTCATATGCGCCCTCGATGTGCCAGGCTGTACAATGGCTTTCGGAACGAAATCGGTATGCCCGCGGGTCGTCGAACCTGACTCCGCTTCGATGGATTTCTCCATCTCGATCGAACTCAAACCGCAGTATTACGGCGGTACCATCACTTTGGAAAACCGGTTCGGACGTTATCGCTGTCGATGGTGTTGGCAGCTCGCCTAATGGCACCTTCTCGCCCACGTCATGTCACCCCTGGCCCGTGGAGCGTACCGTTGGTGTTCCAGCCGAGCTCAGGTTGTTGCGGTTCAACTGTCCCGTAAGGCGAGCTTCGTAAGCTGGATCGCCGGTGCGATCAATTGTGGTCCATGTCGGACGTGGGACCCCCGCACGTTCCAACGCGTTTGCTGATCTAGTATTCAAGATAAGGGTGTTGCCGTCGCGCTCGATCACGTCGACCGGTACGTCATTCGGAGTCAACCGTCCGGTACTAAGCTCTCCAGCCACCTCGTCGATCGTCTTGCCGGAAAATCGTCCCCCCGCCGAGAAGGTCTCTCGATAAGTCTT
>JAVKSM010000031.1:0-26778 GCA_039583705.1 Pseudonocardiaceae bacterium | reverse complement strand
TCAACATCCTCGGACTATGACCAGGAACACATCACGTGAACAGCGTCACACAACTGCGACTTTGGTCAAGTCCCTGGCCACGCACCGGACACCGACCGTCAACCATCAAAGCTGGGGGCTGTTCACCTGTCCGTGGTCGGCAGTGGAGGACGCGCGTATCGTCACTGGCCGATCCGAGGTGCGGCGGCTGAAGACCTCGTCGCGCTACTATACCCTCAACAACAGGTGGGGCCCTGCCCGTGCGATGACGCACTGCAATATCGGCGTGCTCACGTCACCGTTTATGCGTGCCGCGCTTGTCATCGACGTCGATCCCACCGCGGTCACCACCACCCCGATTCGGCCGGCGCGGTTCTACAACAACTTCAAGGACGGCTATTTTTCCCGCCTGCTCCGGCCCGAGATGAGTTCGACGTGGATCGTACCGACCCGTGATCCCGAAGGCCTCAGCAGTGCCGTCGAACTACGGGACACGCTTCTGGACCCGAACCGGTAGACCTCCGGTACCGGTACCCCAGCGTTGACCTGCCTGCCGACCCCACCTACGGTCAGTCACGCTGTGCGGAGGCGTGCGGGGGCCGGCCTCGGAGTCATCGATCTGGGAGGGCAGGCCATGACCAGCACGTGGACCCGTCGGGACTTCATCCACCGGGCGGTCGCCGCCGGCGCCGTCGTGATCGGCGGCCCCGTGGCGCTCAGCGCGTGCTCCGGCACGAGCAGCGGCAACACGCTGGACAACGCCCGCCGCAGCGGCTCGATCAAGGTCGGGGTCGCCGGCGAGCAGCCCTACGGTTACACCGTCAACGGCCGGGTGACCGGCGAGGCGCCCGAGGTGGCCCGGGTGGTGTTCAAGGATCTCGGCGTGAACGACCTGCAGGCCACCCAGGTGCCGTTCAACTCCCTCATCCCGGCGCTGAACGCCAAGCAGTACGACATGGTGACCGCCGGGATGAACATCACCCCGCCGCGCTGTGCCCAGGCAGCGTTCTCCATCCCGGACTACACCGCGCCGACCGCGTTCCTCGTGCCCAAGGGCAACCCGCAGGGCATCACGTCCTTCGCCGACGTGAAGAACAAGAACGCCACGGTCGCCGTGCTCAGCGGCGCCGTCGAGCAGGGCTTCGCCACCGACGCCGGTGTGCCTGCCGGCAAGGTGGTGGTCTTCGACGCCCAGGACGCGCTGCTGCTGGCGGTGACCTCCAAGCGGGCCGACTGTGCGTCGCTGACCAACATCTCGCTCAACTCGCTGGTCGCGAAGAATCCCGGTGCCGGCCTCGAGGTCACCAAGGGGTTCTTCCCCACCAGGAACGGCAAGCAGGTCGTCACCGCGGGTGGTTTCGTCTTCCGCAAGGACTCGACCGACCTGCTCGACGCCTTCAACGCCGAGCTGGCCAAGCTGCACCAGAGCGGGCAGTGGCTGCAGATCGTGCGGCCGTTCGGCTTCACCGCCGACAACCTGCCGCCGCCCGACCTGACCACCCAGAAGCTCTGCACGACCGGCTGACGGCGGGCGGGCGCGGGATGGGTGAGGAGCTCCGGGTCCTGCTGCAGGGACTCCCGCTGACGGTCGAGGCCGCGCTGGGCGGCATCGCGCTGACCGTCGTGCTCGCCCTCGTCGCCGGCCTGGCGCTGCTGTCCAGGCGCCGTTGGGTCCGGCTGGTCAGCCGGATCTACGTGGAGGGCTTCCGTGGCACCTCGGAGGTCGTGCAGCTCTTCTGGATCTACTTTGCGCTGCCGGTCCTCGTCGGGATCCAGCTCGTCCCGCTGTTCGCCGGCATCCTCGTGCTGGGCCTCAACAACGGCGCCTACGGCGCCGAGATCGTCCGCGGCGCCGTCCAGTCGGTGCCGCGCGAGCAGCACGACGGCGCGGTGGCGCTGAACTTCACGCCGGTGCAGCGGATGCGGCGGGTGATCCTGCCGCAGGCGCTGGTGGAGATGCTGCCGCCGTTCAACAACCTGTTCATCCAGCTCCTCAAGGCGACCGCGCTGCTGCTGTTCATCACGGTTCCCGAGATCACCAACCAGGGCCAGGACGTGCTGGTGCCCAACCACCTCGGCCACACGCTGCCGATCTACCTGCTGATGATGGCCCTCTACCTGGTGCTGGCTCTGGTGATCACCGTGCTGATGCGGCTGGCCGAGCGGTGGGCGGCCGGGAGGGTGGGTCGCCGGCCGTCGGGGTCGACCCGGCGCAGGTTCCTCGACGTGCCGTCCACCAGTGGGGCCTCGTGGTGACCCGTCACGCGCCGTTCCTGGCGCAGAGCCGGTTCTGGGACTGGGGCTACGCCAGGGACATCCTGCCCGCGTTGCTGCGGGGCGTGGTCGTCACGTTCGAGGCGACCGCGCTCGGCTCGGTGCTCGCCTTCGGGCTCGGCCTGGTCCTGGCGCTGCTGCTGCGGGCGCCGTTCTGGCCGGTGCGGGCACTGGTCCGGGGCCTGATCGAGTTCGTCCGCAGCACGCCGTTGCTGGTGCAGGTTCTCCTGATCTTCTTCGTGCTGCCCGACTACGGCATCACGCTCAGCCCGCTGACCGCAGGGGTGATCGCGCTCGGGACGCACTACGGCACCTACACCGCCGATGTCTACCGGGCCGGCATCGACGCCGTGCCGCGCGGGCAGTGGGAGGCGGCGACCGCGCTGAGCCTGCCGCGGCGCCGGGTGTGGACCGGGGTGATCCTGCCGCAGGCCGTTCCGCGGGTGTTGCCGGCGCTGGGCAACTACGTGATCTCGATGTTCAAGGACACCCCGGTGCTGCTGGCCATCAGCGTCGGGGAACTGGTCCGTGCCGCTCAGGAGGCGGGCGCGCAGACCTTCCGCTACGTCGAGCCGTTCACGATGGCTGGCCTGCTCTTCCTGCTGCTGAGCTACCCGTCGTCGATCCTGGTCCGGAGGTTGGAGCGCCGTGTCGGTGGCTGAGGGCCCGATTGCGCCGGCGACCCCCGTCCGGAGCACCCAACCCATGATCGTCTTTGACAAGGTGGTCAAGCGGTTCGGCGACAACGTGGTGTTGCGCGAGCTGGACTTCAGCGTCGCACCCGGCGAGCACGTGACCCTGATCGGGCCGAGCGGGTCGGGCAAGACGACGATCCTGCGGCTGCTGATGACCCTGGAGCGCTGCGACGGGGGCACGATCCGCGTCGGCGAGGACTACCTCACCCACATGGAGCGGGGCGGCAAGCTGGTGCCGGCCGACGAGCGGCACCTGCGCAAGGTGCGCAGGCGGATCGGGATGGTGTTCCAGCAGTTCAACCTGTTCCCCAACATGACCGTGCTCGGCAACCTCACCGAGGCGCCGGTGCGGGTGCTGGGGCTGTCCCGGGAGGCGGCCGGAGCGCGGGCTCGGGACCTGCTGGAGCTGGTGGGCCTGACCGGGAAGGCTGACGCGCGACCGGCGCAGCTCTCGGGCGGACAGCAGCAGCGGGTCGCCATCGCCCGCGCCCTGGCGATGCGGCCCGACGTGCTGCTGCTCGACGAGGTGACCTCGGCGCTCGACCCGGAGTTGGTCGCCGGGGTCCTCAACCTGCTCAAGGACATCGCCACGAGCACCGACATCACGATGGTGTGCGTCACCCACGAGATGGGTTTCGCCCGCGAGGTGTCCGACCGCGTCCTCATGTTCGACCGGGGCCAGGTGGTCGAGCAGGCACCGCCGGAGAAGCTGTTCACCGAGCCGGACCAGCAGCGCACCCGCGACTTCCTGCGGGCGGTGCTCGACCGGGCGTGAAGGTTTAGCGTCGCAGCCGTGGCCGACTACGCGCACCTGTGCATCAAGCATGACGGCGACACGGTGCGGATCACGATGAACCGGCCGGAGCGGCGCAACTCGCTGTCGGCCGAGCACCTGTCGGAACTGCTGCGGGCCTTCCGGGCGGCGGCGGAGACCGACGCGACGGGCATCGTGCTCGGCGGAGAGGGTCCGGTGTTCTCCGCCGGCCACGACTTCGCCGACGTCGCGGCACGCGACCTCGCCGGGGTGCGGGAGTTGCTGCGGCTGTGCACCTCGCTCATGCGGACCGTCCAGTCGGTGCCCCAGGTCGTGATCGCCCGGGTGCACGGGCTGGCCACCGCTGCCGGCTGCCAGCTCGTCGCGTCCTGCGACCTCGCGGTGGCGTCCACGTCGGCCGGCTTCGCGCTGCCGGGCGGCAAGGGCGGGTGGTTCTGCCACACCCCGGCCGTGCCGGTCGCCCGCACCGTGGGACGCAAGCGGCTCATGGAGATGGCGCTGACCGGCGACGTCATCGACGCGGCGACCGCCCTGCAGTGGGGTCTGGTGAACCGGGTGGTGCCCGACGAGGAATTGGATGCCGCGGTCGACGAGCTCCTGCGGCGCGCGACGCGGGGCAGCCGGTTCGGCAAGGCGCTGGGCAAGCAGACCCTCTACGCCCAGCTCGACCGGCCGGAGGCCGACGCCTACGCGATCGCGCTGGAGGTCATGGCAGCCGCCTCCCGGACGCCCGGAGCCCGCGAGGGGATGGCGGCTTTCCTGGAGAAACGGCCGCCGGTCTGGCCGGACTGACGGCTGACCAGCGGTGGCGAGCAGGCAACGACCACCGCGTCCCTTCGCTACCACCCTGATCGGGTCCGCGAGGTCGGCGCGGCCCTACCTGCCTTGATCCGGGACGTGCACACGAGCATCGGCGCCGGGCGGGACGTGGCCGAGATGGCCGAGCGTACCCAGGGACCCGCAACACCCGTCAAGCGTTGCTCATACACTACGGGATGACCTGCGAAGATACGCCAGGCGCTTGCCTCGACGGCGCCGATAGCCCCGGGCTGACGACGATCCCCCCACCGGCGCGGCCCCTCCCCCCAGCACGCGTGTCGGCCGCCGGTCTCCCGGCTCCCCCACCCGGTAGGCGACCTTCAGGTAGACCGATTTGTCCTCCAGCGGTGGCTGTCTTCGCTGGGCGACTGGTTGGTGATCCGAAGGGCGCCCTCGCCGGCATTGCCGGAATGTCAGCCGTTCTGGCAGGAGAAGAATGGCTCATAATGGAAGTACGTAAGCGTTGACAAAGAACGTCCGTACATGTGCCCAGTGGAGATGGCCGGCCAATGCCGCGTCGCCTTCTTGACCAAGTACGACGTGCAGATGCAGCATGCCGTCTCTGACTTCACCAGTACCTGACAACTCAAAGGGTTTCTGATATTCAGTAACGATGTCACGACCGGAATCGTCTTTGGGCATGTTAGAAATGCCGCAAGCATCTACCGCGCCGATCAGGGATACAATCACACCATTGGTGACACCGTGCGCTTTAAGTTGCCGACTCAAACTCTCCATGACTTCATCGCCTGGTTGGGCGGAGATAAACAACATCGAGCCGACCCCCCTATTGTCCAAACAAGGCCTTGTTGCCAATCAGCGCCTGACCAATTGACCGTAAATTCTCTAGACATGGCTCCTCGTGAAGGGCACGACCCAGAGCGGTCCGTGCAACCTCAGAAGACTCACAATTGGCGGCTTGGCTGAGAAACACCACACTGCACCAACGGGCTGCACCGTCGCGCAGATTATGCACTTCCTGTGCCAGCCGAAGGGTTTGTTCATCGGAAAGATGTAGATGTGATTGACCAGTCTCAATTGAGGCCGAAACTTTGGTCGCTCGGCCCCAGGGCAGATTTAGTACCCGATTGGCAACGGCGGTCAGATAGAGCTGACGAGTGTCCTGGTTGTGTTTCAGTACAGTCACGACAGCATCAGTTATACGTGCATCACCAATCTTCGCGAGAACGCCTGCACTATTTACCCGCAAGACGGCAGTCGAGCCATCTCTCATCCACCGTGCAAGAAAATCAACGCTTGGCTCGTGCCGCTGAACAAGCGCCTGAAGCACAAGATCGGTTTCGTGGCTGGTCTGCGCGGTCGCGAGCAAATGATTATGTCCAGCAGTTATATCACCAAAAATGCGCCGACCAACATAGAAGTCGATCAGAGACCGCTGAACAAAGGTAAAGTAGTTGTCTCTGTCGCCGACGATCAAGCCGTCAGGTGATATTCGCGTAATGCCACTGATCAGCTTTCCGTTTGTATCGACAGCGCTTAGGTAAGCAGCTACCGAGAGCGGCAACTCAGATGCGTGAATTGAATCCACCCCCCGCTGCCACAGTTCCCAAGCCAACCGTTCGACACATTCCCGCTCAGTGACGATTCCCCTCGATCCACCAACTGAACTGGAACCTGTTAGCGCGGTTGGCGCGCTGTTCACGGTACCGGTCAGTAGCGACGTTCCGGCCGCTGCCACACCCGAGCCCGCTACTTTGAGGAACTGCCTGCGGTGCACGTCGTCTCCCTCTGCGTCCCCTGTCAGGGGCGGGCTAGAGACGCCGGGACGGGGATGGCATGCATCAGGTACCTGTCCCGAGAGAGTGAACCACAGGCAGCGCTGCGGGATACCCAACACACGCGCCCACCGATCCAGCTTGTCAAGGTCACTAACCGGAACACTGCCCCGCTCGATCCGGCTGACCTCCCCCTGAGTGATGCCCAACCAGCGACCGAGATCAGCCTGTGTGACCTTGCGATCCTGCCCTGAGCGGTAGGCCGCCAGCACCGCGCCGAACTCCCGCCTTTCCAGCGCGTCGCGCATCTGTGGGCGGTCCCAGAAGCCGCCCGGCGGCACGGGCGGGTGCAGGTCGCTGGTGGCGGCGCGTCGGGTGCAGGGGCTACATAGGTCTGCCCGGTTGTCCGCTGCCAGGACCGCACCGCACGCCCGACACGTGCGCGCTGGCCGGGAACTGACCATCGTCCCCTCCTGCCGATCACTCTGCGATCCAGCCTGACCCGAAACGCTCGCCTTCACGTGCAGGTATGCACAGCATACATGAACATGTATGAGGTTCTTTCGAGGGGGCGCGAGTCGGACTCATAGTGATACCGAGCACAGCAGACCCCCGCCGGAGGCATCAATCATGCTCAGACACCGGTTCCGTTTCCGATTTGCGCTGGTCCACTCTTCCACCGGAGATGCCACCCCGGATGTTAGCCCAGACGCAGGCGCGGACGGGCATGCGGGGCTGAGCGGGGAAGTGAGACGCGGGCCGGGCGGGGGCAGGCCGGGCCTGCATGCAGTACGAGCGTCACGGCGGGGCCGGGGTGCCCCGATTCCTCCGGTCTCGCCGTGGTCCAGCACGAGAGGGAGAGACCGGCGGTGAGCGGTAAACAGGCGGTAATCAGCCGGGTGGGCGGGTGGAGGAGGGGTGGCTGTGCGCGTCAAGGCGTTTCTTGGTCAGGTGGTGGCGGTGTTGTCTCGTCGTGCCTTGGTGTTTGAGGATCCGGCAGGTCGCGTAGCACGCCGGCTGTGTCTGACCGTGCCGTGCGGGGAGTCTGATGTGGTGGCGTTCACCGTTGTTCATCCCTCGCCCGCTCGTATGTATAATGCCGCGCTGCGGGGTAAGGACAACTTCCCGGTTGACCTGGAAGCCAACCGGCGCATCTACGAGGCGGTGGGTGAGCGTGTGGTGCGCGCTACCGCGTTCGAGAACGACGGGTTCCGGCAGCGCGCCACCGCCTACCTCGCCGAGCGGTGCGGGATCGGCCAGTTCATCGACGTCGGCTGCGGTCTACCGGTCACGCGGGAGGCGACGACGCACGCGATCGCGCAGCGGTATGCCCGGAGTGCCCGTGTCGTCTACGCCGACAAAGACGCCCACGTGCTGACCCACGGGCGCGCCCTGCTGGCCTGCCAGACCACCACCGTCATCACCGCCGACGCCGCCAAGCCACGCACCATCCTGGGTCACCCGCAGGTCCACACCCTGATCGACTTTCGGCGGCCGGTGGGTGTCCTGTTCATCGCGCTGGGGCATTTCATGCCCGACAGCGCCGACCCGCCGGGATCCTCGCCGCGTTCCGCGACGCCGTGCCCTCCGGGAGTTGCCTCGCCTACTCCCACCTGGTGCGCGACGGCAAACCCCGACACGAGGTCACCGGCTGGCAGGAAGGCTTCCGCAACGCCAGCGCCCCCTTTCACCCTGCGCACCCGCCAACAGGCACAGTCGCTGGTCCGTGGTTGGGACTGGCTGGCACCCGGCCTGGTCCCAGCCGCCCAGTGCCAAGCCGGGGACGCGAACCCGTGTAGACCGCTAGAGACGGACGGTTTCGGCAGGTCAGGGGCGCCGTAGCCCGCGTGTGCGCAGGCAGGCCGACCGGGCGAGGAAAGCCGGTCAGTGGTTCTGGAGAAACGGCCGCCGGTCTGGCCGCACTGGGGGCCTCGGTGCTGCGGCGCTTCAGTGCCGCGGCCGCAGCGCCACCGCCCCGAGCGGCGAGTCCACGCACACCAGATCCTCGTAGGTGGCCACCTCGAACGCCTGGCGGATGCCCGCGACGTCCAGCACCACCCGCCCGGGGGTCGCGGCGACGAGCGAGACGCCGTCGAAATCCGGTGCGGACCCGCCGCCGCGGGGGTCCTCGACGCCCCCCCGGAGGTCGGCGGCGGCGGCCAGCGCCGAGAGCCGCACGGCGTCCTCGGTGGCCAGCGGTGCGGCGAGGGTGGGCAGGTCGTGGCGCTCGAAGAACGCGGTATCGGTCTGGCCGGCCAGGAACGCCGGGTGACGCAGCACTCGGACGAGCAGGTCGCGGTTGGTCGTGACGCCGTGGATCCGGGCGGCGGCCAGCGCGGCGGCCAGCCGCCGGGCCGCCTCGTCCCGACTGTCCGCGACGGCGATCACCTTGGCCAGCATCGGGTCGTAGTGGACGCTCACCTCGTCCCCGCCGACGACCCCGCTGTCGCAGCGCAATCCCGGTCGGACGGCCGGCACCGCGAACTCGGCGTCGATGCCGGGCACGTCGAGCCGGTGCAGCGTCCCGGGCTGCGGCCGCCAGCCTTTGGCAGGGTCCTCGGCGTAGAGCCGCACCTCGATGGCGTGTCCGGTCGCCGGCGGCGGCTCGGCACCCAGCCGGGCGCCCTCGGCGAGGCGGATCTGCTCGGCGACGAGGTCCAGGCCGGTGACGCACTCGGTGACCGGATGCTCCACCTGCAGCCGGGTGTTGGTCTCCAGGAAGAAGAACCCGCCGTGCGGCGCGGCGAGGAACTCCACGGTTCCGGCTCCGACGTAGCCGATCGCCCGGACGGCCTCGGTGGCCGCCGCCCCCAGCTCCGCGCGCAGGGGTGGGTCGACGAACGGCGAGGGCGTCTCCTCGAGGATCTTCTGGTGCCGCCGCTGCAGCGAGCACTCCCGCTCGCCCAGTGACCACACCGTGCCGTGGCTGTCCGCGAGCACCTGCACCTCGATGTGGCGCCCACCCTCGAGGTAGGGCTCGCAGAACACGCCGCCGTCGCCGAAGGCCCGCTCCGCCTCCGCGCCCGCCCGCCGCACCGCCTCGGCCAACCCGGCGAGGTCGCGCACCACCCGCATCCCCCGACCGCCGCCGCCCGCCGAGGCCTTGACGAGGATCGGCAGCCTCGAGGGGTCCACATCGGACGGGTCGAGTTCCTCGAGCACCGGGACCCCGGCCGCGGCGACCAGCTTCTTGGCCGCCACCTTGGAGCCCATGGCCTCGATCGCGTCGGCCGGTGGACCCACCCACACCAGGCCGGCGGCGAGCACGGCACGCGCGAAGCCGGCGTTCTCCGACAGGAAGCCGTACCCGGGGTGGACGGCATCCGCGCCGGTGCGCTGCGCGGCCTCGACCAGCGCGTCGATCCGCAGGTAGGTCTGGTCCGCGCGGGCGCCGGGCAGGCGCACCGCGAGGTCGGCCTCGGAGACGTGGCGGGCCCCGGCGTCCGGGTCGGAGTACACCGCCACCGGGGAGATGCCCAGGCCACGGCAGGTGCGGATCACCCTCCGGGCGATCTCCCCCCGGTTGGCGACGAGCAGCCGGGAGATCACGACGGAAGGCGCGCGGCCGCGGCCCGCGCAGCAGATGACGTCCGGGGGACGCCGGGGCGGCCGTCGGCGACGACAGGTCCACCGGCCAGGGCTGACAGGCACATCTCGACCACCACCTCGCTAGAGCGCATCGGGCCTGCTTCTATCACGTGGCCCGGCTGCGCGGTGGCGCAGGTGGGCGCCGGTGGCGCCAGGTGTGGTCAGCAGACCGCCCGCACGGCGTCGGCGAGCAGCGCCAGTCCCTCCTCGAGTTCGGCGTCGGTGACGGTCAGGGGCGGCAACAGCTTGACCACCTCGTCGTGCGGACCGGCGGTCTCCACCAGCAGGCCGCGTTCGAAGGCTGCCGCCGAGACCTTGCTGGCCAGTTCGCCGTGCTCGAACGCCAAGCCGTACGCCAGGCCCCGGCCGCGGGGCTGGATGCCGGTGCCGGGGACGGACCGGGCGAGTGCGGTGAGCGCGATGGCGACCCGCCGGCCTTTGGCCTCGGTGCCGCGTTGCAGGGCGTCGTCGGCCCAGTAGGCGCGCAGGGCGGCGGAGCCGGTGACGAACGCGGGATTGTGGCCGCGGAACGTGCCGCTGTGCTCGCCCGGTCGCCAGACGTCGAGGTCGGGCTTGCACAGGGTCAACGCCAGCGGGAGGCCGTAGCCGCTGATGGACTTGGACAGGCAGACGATGTCCGGTGTGATGCCGGCGGGCTCGAAGCTGAAGAACGGGCCGGTGCGGCCGCAGCCCACCTGCACGTCATCGACGATCAGCAGGATGCCGTGGCGCCGGCACCGCTCGGCCAGGCCGCGCAGCCACTCCGGGCGGGCCACGTTGATGCCGCCCTCACCCTGCACGGTCTCCACGATCGCCGCGGCTGGCTTGTCCGGCCCGCCGCCGGTGTCCGCGAGGATCTTGTCGAACCACCCGAGGTCCGGGGCCTGGCCGTCGTCCAGGCGAGCGTCGAACGGCACGCGCGTGACGTGCGCCAGCCCGACCCCGGCGCCGCTGCGGTAGTACGGGTTGTGGGTGGCCGACAGGGCGCCCAGGGTCATGCCGTGGAAGCCGTTGCTGAAAGCGATCACCTGGGTGCGACCGGTGACCTTGCGAGCCAGCTTCAGCGCCGCCTCGACCGCGTTGGTGCCGGTCGGACCAGGGAACTGCACCCGGTAGTCCAACCGTCGTGGGCGCAGGACGAGTTCGTCCAACGCGGTCAGGAACTGGCGTTTGGCGACGGTGTGCATGTCCAGGGAATGCGTGACCCGATCGCTGACGAGGTAGTCCAGCAGGGCGCGTTTGAGAAGGGGGTTGTTGTGTCCGTAGTTGAGCGCGCCGGCCCCCGCGAAGAAGTCCAGGTAGGGGCGGCCGTTCTCGTCGTACAGCCAACTACCGGTCGCCCGGTCGAACACTACTGGCCAGGTGCGGCAGTAGCTGCGCACGGCAGATTCGCGCAGTTCGAAGATGTTCATTCGTTTGTCACGTCCTGTGGCGGGGCATGGTCGTGGACCGGTGGGTCCTGGCCACGCCGGTTGCGATCTCGGTGGCGGGGTTGCCGCGCCAGTGCGTGCCTGGCGGGAGACGTTCGCCTTTCATGACGAAGGAGTCGGCGTCGAGCATCGCGTCGTCGCCCATCGCGACTCCGTAGTGGACGAAAGCGCCGGTGCCGATGGTGGCGCCGGTGCCGATCGTGATGTGGTCGGACTTGAAGGTCCCGTCTTCCAGGGAGTGGCCCTGCAGGACGCTTCCCGCGTTGAGGGTGCAGTCGTCGCCGAGGCTGACCAGGGTCCGCTCCACGATCCCGCAGCCGTCGTCGAAGACCCGGCGGCCGGTCCGCACCCCGAGCAGGCGCCAGACCACGTTCTTGACGGGGGTGCCGTTGAACATCTGGACGTAGGTGGTGGGGGGCACCTTCCAGAAGCGTTCGTGGCGCCAGAACGGGATCTGGTAAATCGAGCAGAACCGTGGTCGGAGTCCGTGGAAGGCGGTGACGGCCCATTCGACCAGCACGAAGTAGCCGACGGTGAACACGAGGTCGAGCAGGATCGACACGGCCGTGCCGAGCATTGCCGACCCGGTCACATCGCTGCTCAGCGGGGCGAGGGCGACGAGCACCAGGCCGAAGAGGTAAAGCCATCGCACCAGCAGGTACAGCCCCATGGTGGCGGCGTTGTGGCGGTTCTTGGCCGCCAGGCGGCGCTGCCGTTCGGGCCCGGTGGTGAGGTGGTCGAACCGGTGGTCGCGTCGGACCGAGCGGGGGATCTCGAAGCAGGGGGAGCCGAGCAGCCCGACCCCTTCCCGGACCGGACCGGCGATCGGGATCATGGCTTTGGTGGCCAGCAGGCAGTCGTCGCCGGTTCGGCCCCCGGCGGGGTAGGCGATGTTGTTGCCCAGGAAGTTCCGCGCGCCGATCGCGGTGGGCGAGACCCGGAAGGAGGTGCTGGAGAACTCGGCGTTGATGAAGGACAGGCCGTCGGAGACCATGGTGCCGTTGCCGACGAAGCTGAGCCTGGGTAGCTCGTGTCTGACCAACATCCCGAAGTTGGAGCCGGTCTGCTCCACGGGTGCCAGGTGGTATCCCAGGACGCGCAGGTAGTGCACGATCGCCGAGCTGTCCCCGAACAGGAAGGTGAAGAACCTGACGTTCGTCAGCCGGGAGACGATGCGCTGCAGGGTGTGGTGGAAGCCGTACAACGGGTACACCCTGCCCGGCTTCAGGGCCAGGCCGAGCAGGCGGGGAACGGTGCAGGTGACGACGAGCCCGCCGAGCACGAGACCGAGGAACAGGACCGCCGAGACGACCAGCGCGTCGCGGCCGAAGCCCCAACTCGTCAGGTCCACCTGGGCGCGGCCGCCGAGCAGGTCAGCCAGCGGCGACGGGCGGGACAGCAGCAGGACCGCCGTACCCATTTCCACGGGGCCGACGGCCGCCAGCACCGTCAGCAGCCGCACGGCGCTGTGCACGGCCCGCCGCAGGGCGCCGCAGGGGGCCGGTGGCACCGTCCGGTAGTCGTAGCCGGTGTCGGCGGGCTGGGCCGGGGAGCCGTGCCAGCACTGGCCGGCGGGCACGACCTGGCCGGTGTGCAGGGCGGAGGAATGCCCGAGCTGGGCTCCGTCGCCCAGGTCGGTGTCGATGTCGAGGACCGTCTGCTCGCCGACGAAGACGTTCGTGCCGAGGGTGACCGCGCCGGTCTCGATGACACCGCGGCGGGCGCGGTAGCCGTTGAGGAACGCGTCCTTGCGGATCACGCTGCCGGCGCCGATGGTCAGCAGGTCGGTGCACACCGGCAGGTGCGCGGTGAAGATCGCCACGCCGCGACCGACCTTGGCGCCCAGCGCCCGCAGGTACAGCACGTAGAGCGGGGTGCCCACACACAGTCGGGCGAGCGGGTTGGCGACGATGAGCGTCTTGACGATCCAGAACCGGACGTAGGCCAGGCTCCACACCCGGATGCGGGTCGGTTTCCAGCGTCCGATGAGGGCCCACTTGACCGCGATCGGCAGCAGACCCATGCCCAGCAGCCCGCCGCCCCCGAATGCCACCAACCGCGCGTAGATCCCGAGCATCCCGCTGCCGGCGGTGGTCCAGGTGTAGCCGGCGTCCAGCAGCAGTGAGCCGACGCAGATGTAGCCGAGGTATGCCAGCACCTGCAGCGCGCCGCACAGGACGTACCGTGGCGTGCCGGTCGGCGCGGCCGCCGGGTCCGATGACGCCGGCCCGGCTCCCGGCTCGGGTGTCAGCCCGGATCCCGGTTCGGGTGTCGGCTGCGGCGCCGGTTCGGGTTCGGCGAGGGCGGCGGCGAGGGCGGCGGCCAGGCGGCGCACCGTCGGGTGCAGGTAGACGTCCTTCATCGACACGACGGGCAGGTCGCCACGCTTGCGGATCGCGGCGTTGAACTGCGCCATCAGCAACGAGTTGGCGCCGAGGTCGTCGAAGAAATGGCTCTCGACCGACACCCGCTCCACCCGCAGGACGCCCGCCAGCAGCTCGGCCAGGGCCTGTTCGGTGCCGGTCGTCGGGGCGGCGTAGTCACCGTGGTCGGCCAGGCGCCGCTGGCCGCACGGTCCGGGCAGGTGCTTGCGGTCGGCCTTGCCGCTGGGCAGCGTCGGGATGACCGCGAGCTGTTCCAGATAGGCCGGGACCATGTAGGCGGGCAGTCGAGCGCGCAGGTGTTCGTAGACGCGGTCGACCTGCACCCCAGACGTGTCGCGCGTGTCGCGCAGGCTGTAGTAGGCGACCAGTTCCACGACGTCGGGCTCCGGCCGGTGGGTGTCGACCACCGCTTGGGCGATGCCCGGCACCTGCAGCAGGACCGACTCGATCTCGGTCAGCTCCACGCGGTAACCCCGGATCTTGACCTGGGTGTCGATGCGGCCGTGGTACTCGATCTCACCGTCCTCGTTCACCCGACCCAGATCCCCGGTCCGGTAGATCCTGGCCGGTGGGTTGGTCGGGATGCCCAGGAAGTCGGGAATGAACGCCCGGTCGGTGAGCTCGGGGCGGTTGAGATACCCGCTGGCCAGCCCGATGCCGGCGATACCGATCTCCCCCATCGCTCCCGGTGGCAGTGCTTCGTCGGCGTCGGGATCGAGGATGACCACGGAGTAGGTCGGCAGCGGGACCCCGATCGTGACCGGCCGCTCCGGCGTCGCCACTGTCCACGTCGCGGTCACGGTGGCCTCGGTGGGGCCGTAGACGTTGAGGAACCGGCGATCGGGCCGGTGCCAGCGGGCGACGAGGTCCCGTGGGCACGGCTCGCCCGACACCAGCAGGAAACGCAGATCGGGGAGATCCTCGTCCAGCGTGGCCAGCAGGGTCGGCACACAGCACAGCGCGGTCACCCGGCGCGCCCGCAGGAACTCGCGCAGCTCCGGGCCGACGAGGCTCGCCCCACCAGGCTTGGGCACCAGGGTCGCCCCGACCATCCAGGGCACCCAGATCTCCTCGACGGAGAAATCGAAGGCGATCGTCATGCCCTGGTAGACACGGTCGTCGGGGCTGACGCCGTACACCTCGGCCGCCACCCGCACGAAGTTGCAGATGCTGGCGTGACTGATCGCCACCCCCTTCGGCCCGCCGGTCGACCCCGAGGTGTAGATGATGTAGCACAGGTCGTCGACCGCGTCCCGCACCTCGCTCGCCTCGAGCCGGTCCTCGCGCTCGGCCGCGACCAGTGCCCGAACCTCGTCCAGGTACAGCAGCCCGACGGCACCGGCCAGGTGCGCCACGTGCTCGGCCAGGTGTGACCGCGACAGCACCAGCCGCACCCCGGCGTCGGAGACGATGTAGGACAACCGCTCCGCCGGGAACCCGACGTCGAGCGGCACGTATGCCGCGTGGACCTTCAGCGCGGCCAGCATGCCGACGTAGCCGTCCACCGCCCGGTCGACCAGCAGCCCGACCCGGTCACCGGGCCGCACGCCGTGGCGCAGCAGGACCCGCGCCAACTGGTTCGCCCTCGCGTCCACCTGGGCGTAGGTCAGCGTCGCCTCGTCCGAGTCCACCGCGCGACGCTCACGGTGGCCCTGCCGCCGCAGCCGGTCGCAGCGGTCCTCGAACAACCGCTCGAGGCGTTCGCCCTCCCGCCACCGGATCGAGCCGTCATACCCGGCGCTGGTCAGCACCCGCCCGCCCGACCAGGCGTCCGACTCCGGAGGATGTTCCCTGGTCTTCGCTCGTACGCCGAGGGTCGTCGCCCGCGTCCGGACGCCAACGCTCCGAACGTCCGTCGTCATGTTCGCTGCTCACCGGTGGCCGTGGCTGACACCTCTCAAATGTCACGCCTCTGTGACAGGGACCTGTCTCGACTCGCGGCGAGTGGTCGATCGCACAGCGTCTGCCGCCACATTAGCCACCAGATGCAGCTCACTCTCCAACGCTACCCACTGCACGGCATCGTCGCCACGACATCCGGCGGAAATTCGCCGTCAACGTCGTCTTCATGTTCCTGAGAATAACCACAGGAAAGCGCGGTTCTTCCTCGGCGAGCCGGCCGCGAGGATCGGGCGCAAGGCCGGGTGTCCCTAGACTTCCATCCGTGCGCCTGGTCGTTGCCCGCTGCCAGGTCGACTACCTCGGCCGGCTCACCGCCCACCTGCCGATGGCGCCGCGCCTGCTGCTGGTCAAGGCCGACGGCTCGGTGAGCGTGCACGCCGACGACCGCGCCTACAAGCCGTTGAACTGGATGAGCCCGCCGTGTTGGCTGGAGGAGCAGCCGGGGGTGTGGACGGTGCGCAACAAGGCCGGCGAGTCGCTGGTGATCACGATCGAGGAGATCCTGCACGACTGGCGCCACGAGCTCGGCGCCGATCCCGGCTTGGTCAAGGACGGTGTCGAGGCGCACCTGCAGGCGCTGCTCGCCGAGCACGTCACCACCCTCGGGCGGGGCTGGACCCTGGTCCGCCGCGAGTACCCGACCGCGATCGGGCCGGTAGACCTGCTGTGTCGCGACGCCGCGGGCGCCACCGTCGCCGTGGAGGTCAAGCGTCGCGCCGAGATCGACGGTGTGGAGCAGTTGTCCCGCTATCTCGACCTGCTCAACCGGGATCCGCTGCTGGCGCCCGTCCGCGGTGTGCTGGCCGCGCAACAGATCCGGCCGCAGGCCCGCACCCTCGCCACCGACCGTGCCATCCGGTGTCTCACCCTGGACTACGACGCGCTGCGGGGCATGCCGAGCAACGACATGACACTCTTCTAAGTCTCCTCGGGGCGCGGGGATCCCGCCGACGTAGGCTGTGGGTGCCGCAATCTCAGGGGGGAGCCGATGACGCAGATCGAAACCCGCCCGGAAGTCCCCGCGGCGCCCGACGCGTGGTTCGCCTCGCTCGACCCGCGAACCGGCGAGGTCGTCGGGACCTATCCGGTGAACGACCCGAAGGCGGTCGAGGCGGCCGTGGCGCGGGCCCGCCCGGCAGCGCAATGGTGGGCGGGGCTGGGGTTCAGCGGCCGCCGTCGGGTTCTCGGCTCGTGGCGCCGGCTCATCCTGCGACGCGGCACCGAGCTGGTGGCCCTGATCTGCGCGGAGACGGGCAAGCCGGCCGACGATGCCCGGCTCGAGCTCGTCCTCGTCGTCGAGCACCTCGCGTGGGCCGCCCGCAACGCCGAGCGTGTGCTCGGCCCGCGCAAGGTCCGCAGCCTGCTCATGGTCAACCAGAAGGCGAGCCTGCAGTACCTGCCGTACGGCGTCGTCGGAGTGATCGGCCCGTGGAACTACCCGGCGCACACCCCGATGGGCTCGATCGGCTATGCGCTCGCCGCCGGGAACGCCGTGGTGTTCAAGCCCAGCGAGTTCACCCCGGGGGTGGGTAGCTGGCTGGCTGAGCGCTTCGCCGAGGTCGCGGGCGAGCACCCGGTGTTCCAGGTCGCCACGGGATCCGGAGAGACCGGCGCGGCACTGTGCCGGTCCGGTGTGGACAAGGTCGCGTTCACCGGCTCGACCGCGACCGGCAAGCGGGTCATGGCCGCCTGCGCCGAGACGCTGACCCCGGTGCTGGTCGAGTGCGGCGGCAAGGACCCGATGATCGTCGCCGCGGATGCCGACCTGGATGCCGCGGCCGAGGCCGCCGTCTGGGGTGGGATGTCCAATGCCGGCCAGACCTGCACCGGCGTCGAACGGGTCTACGTGGTCGACGAGGTTGCGACGCAGTTCCTCGACAAGGTCAGGCGGCGGGCGCAGGCCCTGCGGCCCGGGTGTGACCCGAAGGCCGACTTCGGACCGATGACCGTGCCGCGCCAGGTCGACGTGGTGCGGCGACACGTGGTCGACGCGTTGGACCGTGGTGCCCGCGCGGTGGTGGGGGGACCGGATTCGGTGCGTCCGCCGTTCGTCGAGCCGGTGGTGCTGGTCGACGTGCCGGAGGACGCGCCGGCGATCACGGAGGAGACCTTCGGTCCGCTCCTGACCGTCAACCGGGTGACCGACCTCGACGAGGCCGTCGCGAAGGCGAACGCGACCTCTTACGGTCTGGGCGCCGCCGTGTTCTCGGCCCGTGGCGGTGAGGAGCTGGCTCGCCGGCTGGGTTGCGGCATGGTGGCCGTCAACGACGTGATCTCTTTCGCCGCGGTGCCGGCGCTGCCGTTCGGCGGGGTCGGCGGCTCGGGGTTCGGGCGCATCCACGGCGCCGACGGGCTGCGGGAGTTCGCCCGTCCCCTGGCGATCACCTCGCGGCGTTTCCGCTCCCTCATCCCGGTCACGACGTTCTCGCGAGGGCCACGGGCGATGCGTCGGCTCGTCCGGCTCGTCAAGCTGCTCCACGGTCGGTGAGTCGGGGCGGGAGCCTGCTGCACGGCCGGTGAGTCGGGGCGGGAGCCCGCTGCCTCTGGCAGGATCGCGGGATCAGGGGTGCGGCAGGAGGGTGGACCGTGGCGCGCAAGTTCGCCCGAGTGGGCGTGATCGGTCTGGGCACGATGGGTGCCGGCATCGCCGAGGTCTTCGCCCGCAGTGGCCTGGAGGTGGCCGGGGTCGAGGTCGACGAGGACGGCGTCCGGCGCGGTCGGGAGCGCGTGGAGCACTCCACGGCGCGGGCGGTGGCCGGCGGCAAGCTCGACGAGTCCGGTCAGGCCGAGTTGCTCGGGCGGATCCGGATCGGTACCGATCTCGCCGACGTGGCCGATGCCGATCTCGTCGTGGAAGCCGTGCCGGAGCGGATGGAGCTCAAGGCCGACCTCCTGGCCCGACTCGACGAGATGTGCCCGCCGGAGACGATCCTGGCGTCGAACACGTCGTCACTGTCGATCACCGAGCTGTCGGTGCGCACCAAGCGGCCGGGCCGGGTCGTCGGCATGCACTTCTTCAACCCGGCCCCGGTGCTGCGCCTGGTCGAGCTGGTTCGCACGGTCGTCACCGAGCCTGCCGTGGTCGAGGACGTGAGCGCGCTCGCGGAGCGGGTCGGCAAGGTGCCGGTGGTCATCGGCGACCGTGCCGGGTTCATCGCCAACGCGCTGCTCTTCGGCTACCTCAACCACGCGGTGCAGATGTACGAGTCGCGCTACGCCAGCCGCGAGGACCTGGACGCCGCGATGCGCTTCGGTTGCGGCTACCCGATGGGCCCGCTGGCGCTGTTGGACCTCATCGGGCTGGACACCGCCTACGAGATCCTCGACACGATGTACCACCAGTCCCGCAACCTCATGCACGCCCCCGCGCCGATCCTCAAGCAGATGATCAAGGCCGGGCTGCTGGGCCGGAAGACCGGCCGCGGCTTCTACACCTACGACGCCGCGGACGCGCCGAAGGTCGTCGAGGACGCGCAGACTCCGCCGTCACCCAGGGAGGTCGACGGCAAGGTCCGCGACGTGGCGCGCGTCGGCGTGATCGGGACCGGCACGATGGCGACCGGGATCGTCGAGGTGTTCGCGAAGGCCGGCTACGACGTGCTGATGCGCGGCCGCAGCGAGGGCAAGAGCAGGGCCGCGGTCGACAGGATCCGCAAGTCGGTGGAGAAAGCCGTGGCGCGGGGCCGGCTGTCGGAAGCCGACCGGGACGCCGCGCTGGTCCGGGTCACCACCACGACCGAGCTGGAGGACTTCGCGGACTGTGGCCTCGTCGTCGAGGCGGTCGCCGAGGATCTGGAGGTCAAGCGCGCGATCTTCGCCGCGCTCGACGAGGTGTGCAAGCCCGGCGCCATCCTCGCCACCACGACCTCCTCACTTCCGGTGGTGGAGTGCGCGTCGGCGACGTCGCGGCCCGGCCACGTGATCGGCATGCACTTCTTCAACCCGGCGCCGGTGATGAAGCTCGTCGAGGTCGTCAGCACGGTCACCACCGCACCGGACGTCGGGGCCACGGTCAGGCTGGTGTGCACCAGATTGGGCAAGCACCCGGTGTCCTGTGCCGACCGGGCCGGGTTCATCGTCAACGCCCTGCTGTTCCCCTACCTCAACGACGCGGTGAAGATGCTCGAGGCGCACTACGCGAGCGCCGAGGACATCGACATCGCGATGAAGGTGGGTTGCGGGTTGCCGATGGGGCCCTTCGAGCTGCTCGACGTCGTCGGGCTGGACGTCTCGCTGGCGATCGAGCGCGAGCTGTACCTGGAGTTCCGCCAACCCAGCTTCGCCGCGGCGCCCTTGCTCGAGCACCTGGTGACCGCTGGCCGGCTCGGGCGCAAGACAGGCAAGGGCTTCCGCGACTACACCTGAGCCCGAGGGTCCCGCGTGGGCGAGGTCAGTGACAGCCGCAGCCGCCGCCGCAGCACCCCCCGGTCCTCGGTGGCGCCGCCGCGCCGGTCATCGCGACCGTGGACAGCAGTTTGACCGTGTCGTCGTGCCCGGACGGGCAGCGTGCGGGGTCGCCCGCCGCCCTCATCGGACGGCTGACCTCGAAGGTCGCTGAGCACTCGCGGCAGCGGAACTCGTAACACGGCACGAGCACAGTCTAGGGACGGCTCGGGACACGCCCCAGCGCGCCAGTGTCACGCCCCTAGTGCACCCGTGTCGCCCCGTCCCTCGACCGCGGCATCGGGCTCGGCCGCCTCGGTGCCGCCGGGAGACCGTTGGCGGCGCTGGCGCGCGCGGATTGGCCGGGCGCCGCGTCGCCGAAACGGTCGTCGTCCGGTCGGTCGTCGTCCGGTCGGTCGTCGTCCGGCTGGTCGTCCAGCTCAGCGAGCATACGAGGAACGTCGGCGAGCCCGGTCTGGACCCTCTGGAGCTCTTGCGCGAGCCGCTGCCGCAGCTTCCGCAGCGCCTGCACCCGCCGCTCGGCGCCGACCACCCTGCGGTCCGCCTCCTCGGTGGCCTCCCGGACCCTGCGCTCGGCTTCGGCCATGGCATCGGAGACCCGCTGGCGCGCCTCGGCGCGGGCGGCCGTATCCGTCTCCGCGAGCGTGCGCATCGCTTCGCTGCGGCGGGCGGCCATCGCGATCTCGAAGTCCTCCTCCACCTGCGCCCGCCGGCCCCGGTCCTCCTCATCGAGCCGCGCTCGCTCGGCTGCCGCTGCCTGGCGGGTCCGATCGGCTTGCGCCTGGGCCTCGGCGACCAACCGGCGGTGCTCGGCTTGCATCTGCGCCCAGCGCCGCTCCAGCTCAGCCTCGCGGCTGTCGTGACGGTGGCGCGTCCGCTCCGCCTCGGCTTGGGCGTCGGTCAGGGTCCGGTCCGCCTGGGCCTGGGCGTCGGTCAGGGTCCGGTCCGCCTGGGCCTGGGCGTCGGTCAGGGTCCGGTCCGCCTGGGCGCGGGCGTCGGTCAGGGTCTGCTCCGCCTCGGCTTGGGCGTCGGTCAGGGTCCGCTCCGCCTGGGCCTGGGCGGTGGCCCCCACCCGCTCCGCCTCGGCCTGGGCGGTGGCGCTCACGTCTCGTGCCTCCTCCCGGGCCAGCCGCAACATTCGCTGCAACCGCTCGTCGAGACCCTCCATCGTGGTGGGCGGCGCCGCCAGCTGCTCCACCTGCCCGCGCAGATCCTCCGCGTGGGCACGCGCGATCTCCAACTGCCGAGCGAGCTCCGCTGCCTGGGCCACAGCCGCATCCCGGTCGGTGGCAAGTATCCGCAGGTCGGTGTCCAGCCGGTCGAGGTGTTCCTCGACCTGAGCCCTCGAGTAGCCCCGGCGGACCACGTCGAAGCCGGAACCCAGCGGGAGCAGCTCACGCTCGTCTGGCCTCATGCGTTCACGCTACCCGTGCCACGCCTTCCGCACTGCCGGTCTGCGAGGGCTCCCTACACGCCCTACACGCCGCGGAAACGGTTGATCTCCTGGAGGTGTCGTTCGCGCAGCTCCGGATCGCGCACGCCCAGGCCCTCCTCGGGCGCCAGGCAGAGCACGCCGACCTTGCCCTGGTGCGCGTTGCTGTGCACGTCGAAGGCCGCCTGCCCGGTGTCGGCGAGCGGGTAGACCCGGGAGACAGTCGGGTGGATCCGCCCCTTCGCGACCAGCCGGTTGGCCTCCCACGCCTCCCGGTAGTTGGCGAAGTGGGAGCCGATGATCCGCTTGAGGTTCATCCACAGATAGCGGTTGTCGTAGACGTGCTCGAATCCCGAGGTCGAAGCGCAGGTGACGATCTGGCCACCGCGCCGGGTGACGTAGACGCTCGCGCCGAAGGTCTCCCGCCCCGGGTGCTCGAAGACGATGTCCGGGTCGTCACCTTCGGTGAGTTCCCGAATCCGGGCGCCGAACCGCTTCCATTCCCGCGGGTCCTGGGTGTCGGAGTCCTTCCAGAACCGGTAGCCCTCGGCGGCCCGGTCGATAATCAGCTCGGCGCCCATGCGACGGCAGATCTCGGCCTTGGCCGGGCTGGACACCACGCAGATCGGGGTGGCGCCGCCGTTGAGGGCGAACTGGGTGGCGTAGGAGCCGAGCCCACCGGAGGCACCCCAGATCAGGACGGTGTCACCCTGTTTCATGCCGGCGCCGTTGCGCGAGACCAACTGCCGGTAGGCCGTCGAGTTGACCAGACCAGGGCTGGCCGCCTCCTCCCACGTCAGGTGCGCGGGCTTGGGCATGAGCTGGTTGGACTTGACCAGCGCGAGGTCGGCCAGGCCGCCGAAGTTGGTCTCGAAGCCCCAGATGCGCTGCTCGGGGTCCATCATCGTGTCGTTGTGGCCGTCGGGGCTCTCCAGCTCCACCGACAGGCAGTGCGCGACGACCTCGTCGCCCGGCTTCCAACTGTGGACGCCAGCGCCGACCCGTAGCACCACACCGGCCAGGTCGGATCCCACGACGTGGTACGGCAGGTCGTGGCGGACGGCCAGCGGCGAGGTGCGGCCGTAGCGGCGCAGGAAGCCGAACGTCGGCAGCGGCTCGAAGATCGATGTCCATACCGTGTTGTAGTTGATGGCGCTCGCCAGGGTCGCCACCAGCGCCTCGCCGGGTGCGAGTTCCGGGGTGGGGACCTCGTCGAGGTGCAGGCTCTTGCGAGGGTCCTTCTCGCGGGTGTCCAGGCCCGCGAACATCTCCACCTCGTCGGCGTGCACGGTGACTCCGCGGTAGTGGTCGGGGACCGGCAGAGTGCCGACCGCGTCGAGCTCGTCGGCGAGGACGGCCTCGAGGATCTCCTTCACAGGGCGCCTCCGGGGTCAGGTGTGGGCGGTCGGACGCGGCCGTGCCGTAACCAGCCGATCGACGAAGGTTACCGGCCAGTATCGATCCCGTGGTCGTTGCTGTCAGGCTCCTCCGCCTCAGGTGTGGTCGACAACACGCTGTGGGCCACCCCGTCGGCGACGGGAAAGGACGGGGGAGGCGGTGGCACCATGAGGGCCATCACGCGGCCGGAGCGTCGTGGCCCGGCCAGGCAGAAGCGGGAGGTGCCCGGGTGCCTACCAGGCTGGTGGGTCTACGCCGGGCCGGCCGTGCGCCGGCGGTGGCGTCCTAGGCCCCCGGTGCACGAGCGCCCACGGCGGTTGCGCATCTATCGGGTCGTGGCGTCGCTGCTCGACCTGCTGCTCGTCGCCCCGTTCGCCCGTCGCCGCTACCGGGTGAGCAGGCTGCCTGCCGACGGTGCGCTGCTCGTCGCGCCCAACCACGTCTCGGTGCTCGACCCGATCGCGGTGGCCGCCGCGGTGCTGCGGGCGGGGCGGGTCCCGCGGTTCGTCATCACCGCCGAGGTGCTGCGCTGGCCGATGGTGGGGCCGGTGCTGCGCTACTTCGATCACGTCGGGCTCGACCGGGGGCGGCCCACCGACCCCGCGCTGCTCGACCCGGTGCGGGCGGCCCTGCGACGCGGTGAGTGCGTCGTGCTCTATCCCGAGGGTGGGGTCACCAAGGCCGACGACTACCGGCCCGGCCGGCCGCTGCCCGGGCTCGGGGTGCTCGCCGCGGAGCTGGGCGTGCCGGTGGCGCCGGTTGCGCAGTGGGGGGCGCAGCACGTCCTCGGCCACGGTTCGCTCGCCTGGCGCTCGTTGCCGCCGCGCCGGGCCGAACTGGTGGTGACCTCGCTGCCGGTGCTGCGAGCGGAGGACGGCGCCACCGGGGTGCTCGCGGCGCGACGCTTCGTCGGCCGGGTCATGGACGCCATCCGCGCCGAGGTCGAGACCCTCGCCGCCGGAGGGTGAGCACTTCTGGGCCAGGGGGGCCAGGGCGTGGCCCAGGGCGTGTCCCGTAGATCTTCTGCCCTGTATTGCCACCGCTTCTCCTATACTGACCTGGGGCCGTCTCCTCTCAGTTGGCTAGTAGCATTGATGGCCCGGGGGCCGGCTCGATCGAGCTTTCGGTACCGACAACGGCCGACACCTGACGAGGACGATGTGTCGGTATGGCGGAGGGGATGGGCGGGCGTGAGGGAGGTAGCGGGGGTATGAGCCAGGTATGAGCCGCCCGGAGCGTGAGTTGTATCCCGACCGATCGGCTCTGCACCGGTTCGGTTATGAGCTTCGGACGCGGCGTAAGACGCGCGGACTGTCTCAAGATCGGCTTGGGGCAGCCGTTCATGTGAGCGGAGACCTCGTCGGACGTATCGAGACCGGGGATCGGCGACCGGCTCGGGACTTCGCGGAACGTTGCGATCGGGTCCTTGACGGACGCGGGGCACTGGTGCGGTTGTGGGAAGCTGCTGAGCACGAGCAGCGGTCGGCACGGTCGGCCGCCGCGCGTGTCGCCTCCCCAACGACTCTTCCGGCAGCTTCCGAGACAGCCTCCCGCGGGCAGTTGAGGTCGGGAATTGACTCTCTCGGGAGCAGCAACCTCACTGATCTCGGTATTGAGAAGGTGTTCATGTCCGCTGCGGACGAATCGGCAGAGTTCCTGGCATGGGCCGAGGCGGGCAATGTGGGAGAGCTCACTATCGAGCAGATACATGCCGAGATTCGTCGTATCGCACGCAACTCCTTGGTCACTGGATCTAGCCCGAATCGGGGAAGGCGAGCGTGCGCGTGAAGCACTTATTCGTGCGCAAAGGACTACTGAGAAGCTGGTCGAACAACAGGACGAACTGGCTGGCCCGTTCACTTGCTCCATCGGTCGTGCGGGCGGTTTTTGGTCTGACGCACACCTGGCGCTTGGGGAAGCCCGCGAAGCCCTTGCATATGCTGATCGAGCCGTGTCATCCTTCGAGGCGACCCCCGGCGACCTTCGAAATTTTGGATCAGAACGGATGGTTCGTTGTCAACAGGTCAAGGCCCATCTGATACTTGGAGAATTAGACGGGGCACAGGAGTCGCTGGCGCCGATCCTTGATACTGCGCCGGAATACAGGGTTCTGCCGCTTCTTCAGAGGGTCACCGAGATATCAAAAATGGTGGCGGACGGTAAGTATGCTGCCGCCCTCCCGGCAGCCCAGATTCGGGAAGCGGTCACGGATTTCCGTATCGACCATGCGTCAAAAGCTCCACCGCCAACCGGGAAGGAAGAATAAGAAGTGGCCGATCCGGCGGCCGCGATGCGGAACCATTGGTGGTGGCGTCCCGGTTGGCGCGCCGGCCGATCTTTCTACACGTGGCACATCACCTTTGAAGAACATGTCCCCGTTCATCGGCTCGCGCACCATTATGCACCAGTCGTCGAGCGCTTTTCCGCGACGTTGGATCCCGTGGAAGTTCGCGGACTACACGCGACGCTTCAAGGGATCGGATTTACCGACGAAATTAGTCACGTCGACGTCGACAACATAGTCGCATGTGCGCGGGCTCGTTGCGCACTTGTTGAGCCGGTCGGCGTTACGATTGGACCGGCGCACACGGACTCAGAAACCATACAAATGCCGATCCGGCCGGTTTGCGGCATGGCAAGTCTTCGCGTTGCGATACGACAGGCAATCGGCGACGTGTGGGGAGAACGAAGAGTTCCAGAAAGACCGAACGATTTCCGCCCGCATGTCACGCTCGCGTACTCCAGTGGGTCGGCTCCGGTGTCGGAAGTCGAGAGAGCTTTAGAGGAGCTCGGCCCGGCAACGGCTCCCGTTGTCGTCCGATGGGTATCTCTCATCAATCTAAACCGCGACAAGCAACGCTACGAATGGACAACGGTTTCCACTGTAAGGATCGGGAGCCAGGTAGTTCGGGGCACGCCCTAATGCGCGGGGCCGGCCGCCGGCTCGACGAGCTCGACCAGTACGCCCCCGGCGTCGCGAGGGTGGACGAAGTTGACCAGCGAGCCGGCGGTGCCCCGCCGTGGTTCGTCGTAGAGCAGCCGCAGTCCCTTCGCGCGCAGCACCGCGGACGCGTCTGCCACGTCGGCGACACGGTAGGCGAGCTGCTGGATGCCCGGGCCGTTGCGCTCGAGGAACCTCCCGATCGGGGAGTCCGGCCGCAGCGGCGCCAGCAGTTGCACCGCGGTGTCGCCGTGGTCGCCCGGAGCGCTCAGCATGGCCTCCCGGACGCCCTGCTCCTCGTTGACCTCGGTGTGGGTGACGACGAGGCCGAAGGTGTCGCGGTGCCAGGCTATCGCCTCGTCGAGGTCGGGCACCGCGATGCCGACGTGGTCGACCGCGGTGACCAGACCGGGCAGGTCCCGGGTAGGCGCCTCGTCCATCTGTCCGACTCTAGTGTCCTGGAAGCGAGGTGTCGGCAGCCCGAGGGTGCCGCGCGACTCCCCGCCAGGGCGGCGGTGTGTGCTGGTCCACACGGTTTTCGGCGGCCGCGCAGGCATCGCGCGCAGGTATCGTCGGTCCAGCACCGTCACCGCTGGAGGCCGCCGTGTCCGGTTCTGTCGTCGTTGCCGGCGCCCGCACCCCGATCGGTCGCCTGCTCGGCTCGCTCAAGAGCTTCTCCGGTGCCCAGCTCGGATCCTTCGCGATCACAGCCGCGCTGGAGCGCGCTGGCATCGCGCCGGACCGGGTGCAGTACGTGATCATGGGTCAGGTGCTGACGGCGGGCGCCGGCCAGATCCCCGCCCGCCAGGCCGCGGCCGGCGCCGGCATCCCCATGACCGTCCCGGCGCTGACGATCAACAAGGTCTGCCTCTCGGGGCTGGACGCGATCGCACTGGCCGACCAGCTCATCCGGGCCGGCGAGTTCGACATCGTGGTGGCCGGCGGCCAGGAGTCGATGACCCAGGCGCCGCATCTGCTCCCAAGGGCCCGCGAGGGGTACCGGTTCGGCGGGGTCACGCTG
>JAVKSM010000030.1:0-27660 GCA_039583705.1 Pseudonocardiaceae bacterium | reverse complement strand
GCCCGGGGGCGCGGTTGCCGAGCCGGGTGAGCTCCACGGCGTCGGCGGCGGCGGCGAGCTGTCGGGTGGCGGCCACCGCGGCCTGGGCGCGGTGGCGCCCCGGCGCGCAGGAGATGTGCAACAGCCGCGCCCGCCGCCGCGGCCGGGCCGACCAGGTCACCACCGCCCAGACCCGGCCGTCCGCACCGCGCAGGGTCAGCACCGAGGTCGACCAGAGGAGGAACGCGGCGAGCAGCCGCCGGCCCGCGACCGCCGCACCGAACGCGGCCGCGGCGAGCAGCCCGGCGCGCGCCCGTCCCACAGTGGTGACCGGGCCGCCGGCGAGCATCTCGAGGGTGTCGGCGGCCAGCACCGCCGCCACGGCCGCCGACACCAGCCAGGGCCCGGGGCGGCGGCCGAGCGCGCCGGCCAGGAAGCGTCGAGCGGCGGCGCGCTGATGGTTGGCCAGCCGGTGCCGGTGCTCTTCGACCAGGGCGGCGGCCATCACCACCGCGGCGAGGAGCAGGCTGGCCAGCACCGCCTGGTGCCGGGCCGACGGCCCGAAGATCTGGCCGCTGTAGACGACGATGTCCAGCGCGGCGTGCATGATCACCAGCGGGGCCAGCCGCCGCCACCGCAGGTAGGCAAGGGCGTAGCCGCCGCCCCAGATCACCGCCCACGGCAGGGCGAACAGGCCGTGGTAGACGTGGTAAGGCGCCCGGAGCACCGCCGAGATCACCACGATCGTCCACCCGGGCAGCCCGGCCCGGCGCAGCAGCAACGCCGGCAGCGCGACCACCACCACCTCCTCCTGCACCGCCGTGCGCAGCGAGGAGGCCGCCATCGCCATCCAGGTCGCCCAGCCGCCCTGGGCGACGGGCTGGTTGGACGACGGCCCCAGCATGAGCAGGGGCGTGGCCAGCAGCATCGCGCCGAAGCCCGTGACCAGGGTGCCCACGATCGCGGCGTCGGCGGCCAGGAACCGGCCGCGCCGGGGCAGGCCCAGCTCGACCCGGGGGCTACACAGCCAGCCGCCGAGCAACAGGTAGCCGAGGGCGACCAGCGCGGCCAAGCCCAGCTCACCCGCCGCCGTCGCCGCCCCGGACCACCAGCCGTAGGACACCACGCCGAACGGGACGTGCAGGTGGGCCACCGCGTCGATGACGCCCTGCCCCATCAGCACCACGTAGACCCCGAGCACGACGGCGACCGCAACCGCCGGCCGGGCCAGCAGCTCCCGTGCACGCATCACGACCGTCGGTTACCTTCCGAACCGAGCACACCCGCCGCGTGGGGCGTTTCCGCTCTCGGACCCGCTCTCGGACCCGCTCTCGGACCCCCACCCGGACCCGCACAGCGCCAACGCCGCCGCAGCCGCACCTGAGCCCACCCCGCCACCTCCCTGTCCAGTGGCCCCGAGTGGAGGGACCCCCCAGAAGAGTTGCCCTGAGCGCCTTTCCGGTACCGAAGAGCACCAAACAAGGCCCGCTTGTGTGGCAGCTCACACCAACGGTGGCACCCGATCCGCCCGTCGACTGCGCACGGTCTCGATCTGATCGTCCTCGCGCGCCGGTTCTGAGGCCCTCACACCGCTCCTGGCCAGTCGGCGGACCCCGGTTCGACGTGGCCAGCGGCCGCCGGCGGGATCGGGTCGACCACCGGGACGAGCACCCGCCTGCCCGCCGGGTCGGGGACCAGGCGGCCGGCCCGGTCCCGGTACACCAGCGCCCCGTCGCCGTCGACGTCGGCGACGTAGCCCGCCTCGCTGAGCTGGTCCTCGTCGAGATCCACGAGCCGCTCCCAGCGGCTGGGCACCACCCGGTAGAGCGGCCAGTCCAGGTGGGCGTAGGCCGCGTGCAGCTCCGTGAGCAGCGCGGCGGCGGTCTGCTGCCAGCGCAGCGGCATCGACTGGGCGAGCGAACGGGGCAGCACCAGATGGTCGTCCCCCGCCCCGGGGCAGGGCCGGTCGAGGTAGTCGGCCAGCGGGGTCACTGACGAGGGCCGGGTCGGGAAGGACGAGACGGGATAGTCGGGGATCATCAGGTGCTCCTCGTACCGGGCCGCGTCGCCAGCGGCACCAGCTCGTGCTCGGTGAACGAGACCGTCCGGGTGCGGACCGTCAGCCCGACGTCCGGGGCCTCCGCGATCTGATTGTTGCCCAGATAGAGCGCGACGTGGTGGATCGTTGCCGGATCGTCGGGGTTGTAGGCCCAGAACAGCAGGTCCCCGGGCTGGGCCTGTGCCACCGGGAGGTGCGCTCCGGCCCAGTACTGCTCCCGGGCGGTGCGCGGCAGGATGATCCCGGCCGCCTGGAAGGCCCGCAGCACGAGCCCGGAGCAGTCGTAGGAGCCGGGTCCGGTCGCCCCCCAGACGTAGGGCTTGCCGAGCTCGCCGAGCGCGAAGGAGATGGCCGCCGTGGCGATACCGGCGGGCAGCGCGAGCGCCGAGCCCGCCAACGCGCACCCGATCGGGTCGGCGATGCCGCCGAGCGCGGTGAGCAGGTCGCCGGCCAGCCCCTCCCATTTGGCATAGGCGGTGGGGAACGCCGAGCGCTGCACGAGCTGCGCGGCGACGGTCACCGGAAGCTGCTCCCAGCCGGGGATGGCCAGCAGGTGGTCCAGGAAGGCCGTCGCCGCGTAGACCGGGTCGGTGAGCTGTGCCGGGGTCCCCCAGCCCTGGCTGGGGCGTTGCTGGAACAGCCCGAGGGAGTCGTGGTCGGTGGCCACCGAGTAGTTGTGCAGCGTCGACTCCTGCAGCGCCGTGGCCAGCGCGACCAGCGCGGCCCGCGGCGGCACGTTCATGCCCTTGGCGACACCGATGATCGTCGTGGCGTTGTCGCGCTGCTGAGCGTCGAGGTCGATCGAAACCCCCCCGATCCCGCCGGTGCCGTCGCCGAGCAGCCCGACGCCGGGGTCACAGAGGCCGCCGGACCCGTCGAGACCCCCGCCGACGGTCGTCGCCACGACCAGCCCGATGCCGACCGCGAGCAGCACCACCACCCCGAGCGCCAGCGCCGGGAGTGCCAGCCGCCATGCCTTCATCACCGCGCCGTCACGGCACGGCCTTGTCGTAGCCGGCGACCTTCCAGCCAGTGGCACCGGTGTCGACCACCAGGACGCGCAGCGTCGGGCCGTCGGTGGGCACGTCCGCCAGCACCGAGTCGGCGTGCGCCTGGACCGGCCGCGGTGCGCCGGCGACCCGGCTGGCCGGGATGTTGGTGACGTCCACGGTGGACAAGGTGCCGAGGAACTCGTCGGTGGTGTAGGGGGCCAGGCCGGCGAGCCACTGCTCGATGCTGGTGCCTTGCGGGTGGGTGACCCAGGCGGCGGCCCAGCTCCCGGCGGCGGCCAGCGCCGCCGGTGACGCGGCGGACAGCGGCAGCGTCGGCGGGGCGAGTTCGGCGACGCGGGGCACCCCGGCTCCCGGTGCCGCCGCGGCGTTCGTCGGTGCCGCGGCGGCACCGGGAGCGCCGGCGGGGGCGGGAACCCCGGGCCCGCGGATCGCGCCGCCGACCAGCGTGCTCAGCAAGCTGACGGTCAGCCCGACGGCGAGCACCCCGACGAGGCAGCTGAGCAGGCGGCGCGGGGAGTGCAGCGGCCACTCCCACAACGCCCGGTAGGCCGCTCCGCGTCCACGGCGGGTCCTAATCGGCACCGCGCCCCCCCGTCTGCCACTCCGGCCGGACGCCGTTGGTCGCGACGACCTGCCCGCTCGGGCGATAGATCCGGTACACCGGCGTGCCCTCGGCCAGGTCGGGTTCGACCGCGCGGCGGTGGCGGTCGGCGGACGTCGGCCGGCGGTAGATCAGCCGGTCCTCCTCGGCAGCCGCGGCGGCGGACGGCAGCGACTCCGGCACCCACGCCGCCACCGCGCGCGGGTCGTCGCGCACCGGGGCGCCGGTGTCCACCGCGGGTCGCGCCGGCCCGGCCGCCGGAAGCGCCCGCGGCCCAGCCTCGGTCGCGATCTCCGCACGCGCCCGGGCCCGCCCCGCCCGGCCCGTCCCCAGCGCGGCGAAGCCGGGCGGCGGGCCGGCGAGCGCCGGCGTCACCGGCTCGGCACGCACCACCCTCCCGTCGACCCTGATCACCGGCCGGCCCGCGGCGGGCGCCGTCTCCGGTCGTTCCCCGGCCCGCTCACCGGCACCCGGGCCAGCGTCGGAGAACCGCGAGCGCCGCTCACCCCACCACTGTTCCTGGCGGTCCTGCCGGCCGGCGCGGAGCCGCGCCATGACCCCTGACATCGGGCCCCCGCCCGGCTGCGGTAGGAAGCCGCTGACCTGGTCGCGGGTCAGCGTCACGATCGACACCAGCCGACGGAACGGTCGGGCCACCGCCCAGAGGATCACGGTGACCACGCCCGTGACGAGCAACGCCAGCCACGTGTCCACCCCGGAGCCCGGCTTGAACAACGAGACGACGAGCAGCGCGTGCAGCCCGGCCAGACCGCCGACGAGCAGCGCGTTGACCACCGCCGCACCGCCGAGCTTGAGGACGGCCGGCAGCACCTCGGGCTTGAGCAGCGCCAGCACGGCCACCGCCGGGGCGGTCATCACCAGCAGCCGGATCACGAGCATGGCGACCAGCACGAGCACCTTGCTCAGCAGTTGGAACAGCGCCAGGCACAGCGCCTGGACGAGCGCGAGCACCCCGGCGCCGAGGCGGCTGCCGGACTTGCCCTGGAAGTAGGGGTAGCGGTCACCCATCTTGCCGGCGATCGCGGTGAACTGGTCCTTCTTGGCCTGCACCTGGCTCGGGCCGTCCTGGCCCTGGGCAACCTCGCGTTTGGTGAACGTCTGGGCGCGCAGCAGGTCCCGGCCGAGCTGCTGGGCCTGTGGGACGTCAGGCGAGCCGAACTCGCCGCGCAGCCAATTATTGTAGATCACCTGGTCGACGAGGACGGTGGGAAGGGTGTCCTTGTCGCCGGTCCCGAGCTGGGACAGGAAGCCGTCCTGCATGGTGGTCACGCCGTCGAGCACCAGGCTGTCGGCGGCCTTCGACCAGTTCAGCGGCGCCAGGTAGGCGGCGGCGGCGATGGCCAGCGCCGCCAGCGCCACGCTGGTCCGCAGCGCCTGCCGGGCAAGGTCGCCCCGCGCCGCCAGGACGAGCAGGATGACGGCGAGGACCAGCAGCACGAGCCCGACCCAGGTGGTGAACACCGCGTGGTACATCGCGGACGTGCCCTGCCTGATGACGTTGTCCAGCGGCGAGAGCAGGTCACTGCCGCGCTGGATGAGGTAGTGCGCCCAGTTGACGCCGCCGACCAGGAACTTGGCCACGTTGAAGACCTGGTTGCCGAGCCAGGTGTCGGTGGTGGCCGAGGCGTCGCGCACTCCGTCCGGCCCGCACCCGAGGTCGTAGGTGTACCAGACCTGTCCGGCATAGCCGACCTCGTCGTAGACGCTGCCCGGCGTGCCGACCCCGATCGGCGCCGGGTCGAGCGAGCCGACGAGCCCGGTGGCGGGGCGGTCGGGTTCGGGCGGGCTCTTGCAGTCGAACGGGGCGGCCAGCGCCGGCGACCCGACCACCGCGCCGGCCGTGAGCAGCGCCGCCACCACGCCCAGCGCCACCCACCTGCGGGGAGCCGGGCGCCGCCTGGAAGTGCGGCGGCGGCGCAGCCCCACGACCAGGGCTGCGGCGACGAGGCACAGGACGAGGATCACCGGGTGCCCTTGCGGGCCGGCACCCTGGTCTGCTCCTCGCGCTGGCCGCCGCCGCCAGCACCGCCGCCGCCCGGCGCGTGGCGGCCGGGGTCGTCCGGCTCGAGGTCGGCATCCAGTTCTGCCTCCAACGGGTGCCGCGCGGAGCCCAACGGGTCCTCCTCCAGCGGCGGCTCGTCCGGTGCCACCAGCGCGGCGGTGGCCACCGCGACGACCGCCGACGGCGCCCCCGGCCGGGCGGCGATCCGGCTGGCGTCGGGGTTGGTGTCCAACGCGTTGCGCAGGTGCGCCACGTGGGGGCCCTCCAGGTCGATGCGGATCTTCTCGACCCCGCCGTGCCCGTCGGCGAAGACGAACTGGCGCGGGGTGTCGTCGGGCCGGTCGTCGTGGCGCGGGCGGGGCGACAGCGTGCCGAGCATCGCCTCGTACCCGACGCCGGTCGGCACCCGCAGCAGCCGCAGCGCCTCCGCTTGTGCCTCCTCGTCGTCGGTGCGCCCGACGAACACCGCGTTGACCAGCGACGCGAACCCGGACACCCGCAGCAGGTCGCCGGCGAGCTGGGAGGCGAACAGCGCCCGGACGTTGAACTTGCGGGAGTCCCGCGCCAGTCGGTCGATGAGCACCTTGCCGGTGGGGATCTGCGACAGGAAGTGGGTCTCGTCCAGCGCCACACCCTTGCGCAGGTTCCGGTCGGCCTCGTAGATGGTGCGCTGGGTCAGCCAGGACGCCAGGTTGAGCAGTTCGACGGCCAGCGACTCGGCGTCGGTCCACTCCTCCCGCGGTGAGCCGGGCCGCGGCAGCGACATCCCCTGCATGGTCAGGACGGTCAGCCGATAGTCCTCCTCGGCCCGCTCGATACTCGTGCGAAGGTCCGCGCCGAGCGAGGTGTCCGGGAACAGCAGCGCGGCCTGCGGCAGGTCGCGCCGCTCGTCGAGGAAGTCGGCCACCACCCCGGCGTGCTGCTCCCCGGCACGGGCGTGCCGACGCAGCGTGTCGACCACCTGGCCGGGGTGCCGGTCGATGGCCCCGCCGACCTCCCGGACGGCCCGCAGCAGCACGATGCGGGTCTGCGGCAGGCGGGCGACGTCGTAGGGCAGCAGCCCGGTGAGCACGTCGAGCACCAGCCGCCGACGGGTGGCCGAGGCCAGCGAGCGCTCCCGGCGCCACGCCCGCTCGGGGTCCTCCTCGTCCGCGAAGTGCTCCCGGTGCGGCTCGGCGACCACCCGGTAGGGGTTGAGGATGCCGGGCTCGGCGCGCAGCAGGTTGATGTGTCGCGCGGAGGGCGCCAGCTCGGGCAGCGTCGTCAACCGCGCCAGCGGGCCGGAGGGGTCGAGCAGCGTCCAGCGCGCCCCCGCCCGCAGCGTCTTGTAGACGATCAGCCCGGTGAGGAAGGACTTGCCGGAGCCCAGGCCGCCGACGACCGCCGTGAGGCCCGATGCCCGGCGCACCTCCTGGGCCAGCCACGGATCCCACGCGACCGGCCGCCGGGTGGCCGTGCAGGTCTCGCCGAGCAGGATCCCCCGCCGGTCCCCCACCGACGCCGACGCCGCCGGCACCCCAGCCGCCGCCCAGGTGACAGAGCCGCGACGGCGGTAGGCGGTGGAGGCGAGCGGCTCGCCGGGGATGAACTCCCGGGCGTAGCGGTACTGCGCCTCCGGGTGCTCGATCGCCACCCGAGGCCGGTACAGGTCGACGACCTGCTGCGCCCGCGACAGCGCCTCGGACTCGTCCCGCCCGGACACCGCGACCCGCCACCACCCGTAGGTGCGGGTGTTGAGCTGGGTGAGCCCGCCCGACAGCTCGTCCTCGATCTCCAGCACCCGGTCGGCTTGGCGGGCCAGCGACATCGGTGGGTCGAGGTCGTGATCGGAGGTGTAGTGCCGGATCTGGGAGCGCACCTTGCCCATCTGCCGCTGCAGCTCCCCGGTCACCTCCTCCGGGCGACGGACGTAGAGCCGCGCCGACCACTCGACGGGGAACGGCAGCCGGTCCGACCGCTGCATCCACGGGTCGTCGGCCTCCGGGATGCGCAGCGCGTCCATGAGCCCGACGGACAGCACTGCGACGTAACGTGAGACGGTCTGGGTCCCCCACCGCCCGACCACCTGCACGGTCGGCGCGTAGGGCTGCTGGTGCAGCTCGACGCCGTCGGTGAAACAAGCCAGGTCCTCGGTCTCCCACACCTCGCCGGGCACCGGGCAGACGGCGCGCGGCGCCGGCAGGCCGAGGCTGACCGAGCGGTGCATGAGCCAGGCCATGTCCTCGGCGGTGGCCGGCACGGCCTCCAGGCCGGCCCCGGTGACGAGATCGTCGACGTGACGGATCTCCGCGTCCAAGGCGGACAGCTCGGCGTGGGCCGCCGCCGGGATCAGCTTGCCGAGCACCGGCGCCGCCCGCTCCAGCCACCGGTCGAGCAGGTTGCGACCCGACACCTCGACGCCGAGGAACACCTCCTTGTCGCTCATCGACAGGCCCATGAGGTGGCGCTGCTCGCCCTCGAGGAAGGCGTCCCATCCCAGTGCGCCAGCGACGTCCGGGAGACGGTCGAGCGCGTTGTGGTCGAACGCCTCGGCCCACATCGCCACCGGGTACGGGCGGGTCGTCACCCGCAGGTGCAGCCACCTGCCCTGCAGCTCGCCGAGCTGCGCCGCGACCTGATGGATGAGCAGCTCGCGCTGGGCGTCGCTGCGGAAGCTCCACGGCTGCGGCGCCAGCCGGTACCAGGCGGTGACGGTACTGCCGGTGCGGGCGAGATGGCCGTCGATGCACCGCAGCGCGACGGTCGGGACGAAGCGGGGAGCCGCGGTCTGCCCGGCCAGGGTCCGGCCGAAGCCCCGCGTCCCCGGGTTGTGCGCAGCCGGCCGCACACCGCCGGCATCACGGCTGGGCTTGCGCCGTAGCACGCCGGTCCTCCTTCAGACGACTCCTGCCCCCCGGGCGCCCCCGGCGTCTTCGCGGTACCCCCCGCTCCGGCCGCACCCGGACGTGCCCGGCCGACAGCGGGCCGCCCCGGCGCTGCTCGCGCCGTCGGGGGCCGGACAACTCGTGCAGGAACAGCGCAACCCACTCCGTCAACGGCCGCTCGTCGTTGATGCGGCGCCCCACGAAACGGGTGACGACCACGGTGATGAGCAGCGCCCACGCGATCGAGAAGAAGCCGAGCTGGATGCCGAGCCGGCGCTGGACGAACATGACGGCGAGCATGACGAGCACGCCGACCGCGTAACTCGAGTAACGGGCCCGCCAGGGAAAGGTCGCGCGCGGGGGGCCGAGCCATACCGAGTCGACACGGTAGACCTCGTCGTCGGTGCGAACCAGCATCAGCCGGTGATGAGCTTGGCGAGGGCTTCGCCGACCGCCGCGCCGTTGCCCGAGAGCGCGATGCCGAGCGCCGCCAACCCGACGATGAGCCCGATGCTGCGCCGGGCCACCCCGGCGTGGTCACCGCGACCACCGATCCACAACAGGGTGATCGCGATGCCGAGCAGCACCAACGGGACTACATTGTCCTTCAGCCAGCCCTGCAGGCCGTTGGTGGTTATGTCCTGCTGGGCGACGACATCGGTTGCCGCAAGCAGCGCAATCATCGGCCGTCCCTCCTCCTGCGCGGCGGGGCTTGACACGCGTGGTCCAGCACCACAGCCCCTGACGCGCCGCGAGGCACCCCGATCCGGCCGGGCGCGTCCCGGGGAACGAGTAGACCACGCGGAGGTGTCGAGATAAAGGGCCGTCCGGAGACCATAGACGGGCGGCGGGCACGGGTCGGCTGCGGTGCGTGTCCGCAGCGGTGATGGCGACGACGGGTTGGGCCATCAGAGGCTGAACAGGCGGCCGGCGCTCACCCAGCGTGGTCTACTCGTCCTCCGGGTCGCGCTGGCCGCAGCCGTGGCAGCCGACGTGGCAGACGACGTGGGCGCCGCGTGAACATCCCGGCGCCCACCGGCTGTCCAGTCACTCCCGGCGCCCTGTCTACCCGCCGGTAACAACGGTCACAGTCGTACGACCTCCCAGCGGTCACCGGACTACGCTGCACCAGCGTCAACCGGACGTCGGGAGCCGAAGCGTGCATGCGGCGACCGGGCCACCCGGAGGAGGAACCGTGGTCGTCCGCCTGGTCGTGGGCTGGCTCGTCACCGGGGTCGCGCTCGCAGTGGCCGGACGCCGCGCCTGGTGGCTGTACCGCCTCGTCAGCTCCGGGCAGCCCGCTCCGGGCCGGCTCGACGACCTCAGCGGGCGGATCAAGGCAGCGGTGGCCGAGGTGTTCGGTCAGCGGCGGCTGTTGCGCTGGTCGGCGCCCGGCGTCGCGCACTTCTTCACGTTCTGGGGTTTCCTCGTCCTCGGCTTCACGATCGTCGAGGCGTGGGGTGCGCTGTTCACCCCTGACTTCGCCTGGCCGGGCTTCGGCCGCAGCCCGGTGCTCGGCTTCTTCGAGGACTTCTTCATGGTCGCCGTGCTGGTCGCGCTGGCCGCCTTCACCGTGACGCGCATCCGGCAGGCGCCGGGCCGCCGGCAGCGCGGCTCGCGGTTCTACGGCTCCCACACCGGCGCCGCCTGGGTCGTCCTGCTGATGATCGCCGCTGTGATCCTCACGCTGCTCGGGTACCGGGCGGCGCAGGTGAACACCGGCCACTTCCCGTTCGGCCAGTCCTGGGCCGCCTTCGCATCACACGCGCTGAGTCTGGGCTTCGCCCCGTTCGGGGTCGGCGCCAACGACGCGGTGGAGACGGCGCTCATCCTCGCGAACATTTCGGTGATCAGCGGGTTCCTCGTCATCGTCGCCTACTCGAAGCACCTGCACATCGCGCTGGCGCCGCTGAACGTCATCACCAAGCGGCTGCCCGTGGCGCTGGGCCCGCTGCTGCCCATGCAGTCCGGGGGGAAGGACATCGACTTCTCCGACCCCGACGAGGACGCGATCTTCGGACGCGGCACGGTCGAGGACTTCACGTGGAAGGGCATGCTCGACTTCGCCACCTGCACCGAGTGCGGGCGCTGTCAGAGCCAGTGCCCGGCCTGGAACACCGGCAAGCCGCTGAACCCCAAGCTCGTGATCACGGACCTGCGCGACCACCTGTTCGCCAAGGCGCCCCACCTCCTCGACGACCGGCCCGGGTGGCGCGGAACCGGGCCGGCGGAGGACGCGGCTGAATCGAAGGGCGTGTCCGAGGCGCGCCGCGCGGCCGACGGGCACGGTGTTCCCGAGTCGGGCTACGGCCGGGTCGTCGGCTCCGGCCCCCAACAGGCCACCCGCCCGCTGGTCGGTTCCGCCGAGGTCGGCGGGGTCATCGACCCGGACGTGCTGTGGTCGTGCACGACGTGCGGCGCGTGCGTCGAGCAGTGTCCCGTCGACATCGAGCACGTCGACCACATCGTCGACATGCGCCGTCATCAGGTGCTCATCGAGTCGGAGTTCCCCACCGAACTCGGAGTGCTGTTTCGCAACCTGGAGAACAAGGGCAACCCCTGGGGGCAGAACAGCTCGACCCGGATGGACTGGGCCAAGGGCCTGGACTTCGAGGTCGCGGTGTTCGACGGGGAACTCGCCGAGGACGTCGAGTACCTCTTCTTCGTCGGCTGCGCGGGGGCGTTCGACGAGAACGCCCGCACGACGATCCGGGCCACCGCGGAGTTGCTGCACACCGCGGGAGTCCGCTACGTCGTGCTCGGCACGGCGGAAACCTGCAACGGCGACCCGGCGCGCCGCTCGGGCAACGAATTCCTCTTCCAGATGCTCGCACAGCAGAGTGTCGAGACCCTCGACACCGTCTTCGAGGGCCGCGAGCCGGGCCGTCGGAAGATCGTCACGACCTGTCCACACTGCTTCAACACCCTGGGTCGGGAGTACCCGCAGCTCGCCGGGCACTACGAGGTCGTCCACCACACCCAGTTGCTCAACTCGCTGGTGCGGGAGCACCGACTGGTGCCGGTGCCGCCGCCGGACGGCGCCGCCGGTCCGAACGGGGGCGGGCAGGTCACCTACCACGATCCCTGCTACCTGGGCCGCCACAACCAGGTCTACATCCCGCCGCGCGAACTCATCGGCGCCGCCGGGGCAACGCTGACCGAGATGCCCCGGCACGCCGACCGCTCGTTCTGCTGCGGCGCCGGAGGGGCGCGGATGTGGATGGAAGAGCAGATCGGCAAGCGGGTCAACCTGGACCGGGTCGACGAGGCGATCAGCACGGTAGGGGCTGGCGGGTCGGCCACCATCGCCAGCGCGTGCCCGTTCTGCCGGGTCATGCTCACCGACGGGCTCACCCAGCGCCAGGGTGAGGGCACCGGGCGGTCACTGCGGGTCCAGGACGTCTCCCAGTTGCTGCTCGCGGCCGTCAAGCGCGGCCAGCTGACCGACGAGGACGGGCCCTTGACGTAGACCACCCAGGCTTGATCTGGTTGGCGCGCCACCCGTCAGAGCGTCGGCCAACTCTTCGCCAGCGTCAGCCTGCCCTCGTCGCCATGCTGGGAAGGACACCGGCCCCGGGCGCGGGCGTCCGGACGGCCATACCCTGAGACGGTGCCGGACTCCAGGAAGAAACAGGCTGGGGAGAGCACGCTCACCGTCGTCATCGCGCTGGGTGCGAACGCGGCGATCGCGGCGATGAAGGCCGTGGCCGGTTTGTTCACCGGGTCTCCGGCGCTGCTGTCGGAGGCGGCGCACTCCGTCGCCGACACCGTCAACGAGGGGTTGCTGCTCACCGCGCTGCGCCGCTCCGACCGGCCCGCCGACCGCAGCCACCCGTTCGGCTACGGCAAGGAGCGTTTCTTCTGGTCCCTCATCGCCGCTGTCTCGATCTTCGTCTCGGGCGCGGTGTTCGCCTTCTACCAGGGCGGGGGCACGATCCTCGGCGGCGGCGGCAAGGAGACCCTGGTATGGGTGGCCTACCTCGTGCTCGCGCTGTCCGCGCTCATCGAGGGCACGTCCTGGGTGCGGGCGCTGCGCCAGACCCGCGACGAGGCCAACCAGGAAGGGCGCCGGCTCCTGGCCTCCCTGCGCACGACGGACGATCCGACGGTCAAGACGGTGCTGCTGGAGGACAGCGCGGCGCTGGTCGGGCTGCTGCTGGCGTTCGCCGGCGTGCTGCTGCACCAGCTCACCGGCCTCGCCCTGTTCGACGGGCTCGCCTCCCTGCTCATCGGCGTCCTGCTCACCCTGGTGGCGTGGATCCTCGGACGCACCAACAAGAACCTGCTCATCGGCGCCCAAGCCGATCCGCACCTGGTGACCGCGGTGCGGGAGCGGCTCACCGCCGCACCGGAGGTCGACCAGGTGGTCGACCTGCTGACGATGCTCGTGGGCACCGACCGCGTCCTGGTGTGCGCCCGGGTGGACTTCAACGACGGTCTGGACTCGGCCGGCCTGGAACGCGCGTGCGTGCGGCTGGACGAGGAACTGCGGACCGAGTTCGCCGACCTCGACGAGATCTTCCTGGAACCGGTGCCCCGGACCGACGCCTACCTGCGCTCCCGGGTGCTCGCGCGCTACGGCCAGCAGATCGTCGACCGCTGGCGCACGGCCCAGAGTTGACCCGGCACGGCCGGCCCAGGGTCGACCCGGCGCACCCGCCGCTACCCTCCAGGCCGTGCTGCTCTCCGACCGGGACATCCGCGCCGAGATCGCAGCCGGCCGGGTGCGGCTGGAGCCCTACGACGAGACGCTGCTGCAGCCCTCCAGCGTCGACCTGCGCCTGGACCGGCACTTCCGCACCTTCGTCAACCACCGCTACACGCACATCGACCCGGCGCTGCAGCAGGACGACCTCACCCGGCCGGTCACCGCGCCGGACGACGAGCCGTTCGTCCTGCATCCCGGTGAGTTCGTGCTCGGCTCCAGCTACGAGCTGATCTCGCTACCGGACGACCTCGCCGGGCGCTTGGAAGGCAGGTCGAGCCTGGGCCGGCTGGGGTTGCTCACCCACTCCACCGCGGGGTTCATCGACCCGGGTTTCTCGGGCCACGTCACCCTGGAGCTGTCCAACGTCGCGAACCTGCCGATCATGCTCTGGCCGGGGATGAAGGTGGGTCAACTGTGCCTGTTCCGCCTCTCCTCGCCCGCGGAGCACCCTTACGGCTCGCCGGTCTACGGCTCCCGGTACCAGGACCAGCGCGGGCCGACCCCGTCGCGCTCCCACAAGGACTTCCGCCGCGGCCTGGACTGAGCACCCCCGTGCACGCCGGTCCGGCGTGCGCCCCGGGCGTGCCGGCCCGGAGCACCAGGGCGGACGCGACCGCTCAGGTCGGCAGCTTCTTCGCCAGCACCACCCGGTTACGACCGGTGTTCTTCGCCTCGTACAGCGCCTGGTCCGCCAGCGCTATGAGCGTCTCGCCGTCCTCGGCGTCCTCGGGCAGCCCGGCGACCCCGAACGACGCCGTGACGAGTTGGTGGCCGTTGCGGGCGAAGGCGCATTCGATGCGATCGCGCAGCCGCTCGGACAGGTGTTCGGCCTCGGCCGCGTCGCCGATGCTCACCAGGACGGCGAACTCCTCGCCGCCCCAGCGGTAGGCGGTCTCACCGTCGCGCACCTCAGCCTGCAGCACGGCGGCGACCTCCTGCAGCACAGCGTCGCCCTGCTGGTGGCCGTAGCGGTCGTTGAGCTCCTTGAAGTGGTCCAGGTCGAGCATCACCAGGGCCATGGGATGACCGTGACGGTTGGCGCCGGCGATCGCGCTGGCCAGGTCGGTGTTGAGCCGACGTCGGTTGGCCAGCGAGGTGAGCGGGTCGACCTGGGACAGCCGCTCGGTGGCGGCGTGCAGCCGGGACGCCTCGATCGCGGCTCCCGCCAGGGTGGCGAGCAGCTCGACAGCGCCGACCGCGGCCACGCCGACGTCGTGCTCATGGTCCGTCCCGCACTGCAGCACGCCGACGACCCGCGCACCCACCACCAGCGGCACGGCGACACCGTCACAACCGTCGACCTCCCCGTCACCGCGGGCGACCTGGCCGTACTTGGCGGCCCGGCCGACGAGCCCGACCCCGAGGTCGCAACGCTCACCCTCATCGGGCAGCACCGGACCACGCCGCGAGTCATGGGCCACCTGGAGGCCGACGTGCTCGTCGTCGACCATCCAGAGCAGTGCGGGCCCACCGGTGAGCCGGACGACGGCCTGCACGGTCGTCTCGCTGACGTAGCGGACGTTGAGGCTGCCGCCGATCTCCCGGGCCATCACGAGGATGGTCCGCAGCCGCTCGGTCTGCGCGATGAGGCGGTTGGCGTGCGCCTCGCTCTCCTCCCGCTCCCGGCGCAGATTCGTGATCATGTCGGCCAGGCCGTCGCGAAGCCCGGTGAGCTCGGCCCACCCGTCGACCGGGGCCGGCGGCACCAGTCGACCGTCCTGGATATCGCGCATCGACGCGAGCAGGCCGTTGACCGGAGCCACGACGTTGCGCTGCATCCGGTGACGCTCGCGCAGCGCCAGCGCGAGGGTGGCGAGCGCGACGACGAGGACGGCGATGCCGACCGCCCACTGCAGGACGCCGTCCCTGCCCTGGGCATCCTCCAGCGCGGCGATCAGGTCGGCCCGGAGCTGGGCGTGCTGTTCCTCGTACTGGTCGAACAGCGACTTCCCCTGCAGCAGGAACGCCTTCTCATCGCCCCCGACCTGCAGGTTGCGGGCGGGCTGGGCCCACCCACGCTGCCACTGCTGTTGCGCGAGCAGCAGGTCGAGCACGCCGCCGCGCAACGTCGGCGCGGCGAGCAGCCGCTGCATCCCGGCGTTCGAGGCGGTGATGACCGACTGGGCGACCGCGTAGGGGGCGAGGAAGCTCTGGTCGGAGGTCGAGACGAAGGCGCGCAGCCCGGTCTCCTCGTCGAGCAGCGCCTGGTTGGCGTTCTCCAACGCAACGAGGCCCTGCTGCAGCTCCGCGGTCTCCGGCAGCGACACGAATGCGACGAAAGCGAGGCGGCAGGCGACGAGGAGCACAATGACCAACGCGCCGACGGTCACGACGATGCCGAGCCGGCGGACCTCCGTGACCAGCCGCGGACGACGGACATCACCGGGCGGGTCCTCCCCCACCAACTGCCGCACGCCCTGTTCATCTGATCGCCCGACCTAAGCGTTAGCGCAGGTCAACCACAAAGATTCGGTCAGGCGATCGCCGCGCCGGTCGGCACCGGGACCGCCTGGCGCCCTGGACCGTCCGGCGCGGCGGAAGAGATCCGCGCCAGGGCTTCCCCGACGGTCGCGGCGTCGGGCGAGCGGAGGGAGACGGTGGCGATGCGGCTGAGCAGTGTCCGGGTGGCCGACTCGGGGAACGGCCCCGGCGGGGCGCTGTCGGGCGCCTCCAGGTGGATCACCGGGATGCCGCGCCAGAACGCCGCCTGGGCCGCGGCGAGCGCGGCCAGGCTGCCGCCGTGGACGAGGACCGCGTCCGGGCGGCGCTCCTCGACCAGCCGGTCCAGGCGGGTCAGCAGCAGGGCGAGCTCGTCGGCGGCAGACCGGGCCGGGCGGTCGACGAGCAAGGTGACGGCCGCAGGCACGCCAGCGGCGCCGAGCATGTCGTCGACGAGGATGGACGCCATCCCGGTGGCGACGACGAGGGTGTGGACGCCACTGCGCACGCCCACCTCGGCAGCCATCGGCGCCCACCCGGCCGCATCCCGGCCGGTCGCCACGACGACCATCACCTCGGGGTGGACGGCGCCTGCCGTCGTGGCCGTCTCGCCGGTTGCATTCATGTGGAGCCCCCACGTCCGGTGTGGCCGGACCCCTGCTTCGTGACCAGGCTACTCAACACATCCTTCGATCGACAGCGAGATACCCGCCGGGCCTTCACCTTACCGAGTATGAACCCATAACCCTCCGTCACAGCTTCCACACCGTGAGCCGTGGTGCAGGCCCGGCCTGACCGGCGGTACCTGAGCCGGGCAGAGCGACCGAGGTGTAAGCTCGGTCCGCCAGGCGAGCGTAGTTCAATGGTAGAATGACAGCTTCCCAAGCTGTAGACGCGGGTTCGATTCCCGTCGCTCGCTCCACGCTGTCACCACGCCGACGCCAGCGTTAGCGGCCCCGCTGCACGCCTCCTGGCCCGCGGCGTCCAGCGGAAGCGTGGCCTCTTCCCGCGGCAGCCAGCAGCTCACCGTCCACTTCTTGTTCCCGCCGGGTATCGCGGTGCCACCCGATAAGGTATGGCAGGAGATGGAATGGCTCGCCGTCGGCCGGGTCGATCACGAGCCGGAACTGGTCTTCCGGGGGTGGAAGTTCACGGGGTTGGCCCGGTCTCCTTCTCGTCACTGCCGTGGGCCTGGACGCTCATGTTGTGGACCTGGCGTTCGAGTTGCGGGTAGCTCTGGTAGGCACGGCGGTCGGCGGTGGTGTGCGCCCGGGACTCCGTCAGGCTCCGCAGGCTGCGTGGCCACAGCCGCCGGCTGAGCACGACGTTGACCTCCGCGCAGTACAGCGTGATCTGCGCGAGCAGGTAGAACCAGAACAGCAGGCCGATGACCACGGCAAAGGTGCCGTAGGTGCTCTGCGCGCCGTTGACCTTGCTGTTCACCAGGCTGGTCCCGATCTTCTGCAGCGCGAACCACGCGATGGCGGCGACCGTCGCACCCACGATCACCTCACGCCATCTCGGCGACCGGATCGTCAGGCGCCGGAACAGATAGGTGAACACGGCCGTGTTGAGGAGGACCCCGATGACGGCACCCACGGCGGCCCCGACCACGCCGAGGCGGAGGCCGTAGACGTTGGCGCCGCTCACCGCCCCCTGCAGCAGGGTGGTCACGATGAGCCCCAGCCCGCCGACGACCACCACCTCGAGGCTGCGCAGCAACCGGGGCACGAACCCCGGCCACTCGACCCGCGGCACGCCGTAGATCGTGTTGAACGCCTGCTGGGCCATCTGGGCCGCCCCCAGCCCGCTCCAGATCGTCAGGACCAGGCCGATCACCAGACCGGCCGGGTTCCCGGTGAGCGGCCGGGTGGCGTTGTGCTGCCCGATGATCGGGAACTGGCCGAGCGCGGTGCCGAAGACCCGTTGCTCCAAGCCGGGATGACCGGCCAGGACATAGCCCAGGATGGTGGTCAGCGCCAGCAGCAGCGGGAAGATCGAGAAGAAGGCGTAGTAGGCCATCAGGGCCGCGAGGTTGCCGGCCTGGTCATCACCGAACTTCTTGAAGACCCCGAAGGGCAGCCCCACCCACGAATGGTGCCGCTGGTAGTCGTCGACCCGCGCCAGCAGACCAGCTACCGAGCCCGAACCCGACCCGCCACCCGACGCCCGACCAGCGTCCCGATCCATCCCGGGGTCCTGCGCCACCTCGCCACCCATGCCCCCCTAATACCCCATCGGGCGCAGATAGCCACCCCCACCTGTCCGACGGCCCCCCGGGCCAGGGATCCGCCCGGGCCGAGGACCGCCCGGCCCAGGGATCCGCCCGGGCCGAGGACCGGTCGGGGATCCGGTCGTCGGACTCGGCATCCACGAAGCGGCGTCGGCTGTTCCGAGGCGCTCCCGGTCGCGCCGACGGGGGACTCGCCGGGGTGGGGGTTCCAGGCGGACGTTCCGGGGAGGTGGTCAGGGCTTGCGTCCGATGCCGCCGGCGATGCAGTACTGCACCTCGTCCAGCGGCCGCAGCCGTGGACCGTCCGGCCACCAGTCGACGCAGCGGACCAGACCGGGCCGGACCATCTCGAGGCCGGGGAACATACTCTCGATCTCGGCACGGCTCCGGAACCGCCCGGTGCCCATGGGGCTGTGCAGGAAGGCGTCCTCCAACTTCCGGGCGAGCGGGCTGTGCTCGCTGTCCTGCGGGTCGAAGAAGTGGCTGACGACCACATACGACCCGGAGGCCAGGCCGTCGACGTACTCCCGCATGATGTCGCCCGGGCTGCGCTCGCCATCGTAATGGTGCAGGGTCCCGACCTGGAGGAGGGCTATCGGCGCCGAGAGGTCGAGGTGCCGGCGGACCTGCTCGTTGTCGAGCACCTCACGCGGCTGGAAGATGTCCGCCGACACGATATGGCTCTGGTCGTTCTCCGCGAGCAGCGCCCGTCCGTGTGCCAGCACCACCGGGTCGTTGTCGACGTACACCACGCTCGCGTCGGGTCGGATGTGCTGGGCGATCTGATGGGTGTTCTCGGCGGTCGGCAGACCGGACCCACAGTCCAGGAACTGCCGGATCCCCGCCTGCCCTGCCAGGAATCGCGTCGCGCGAATGAGGAACTTCCGGTTGTCCGAGCCGAGCCGGATGGCCTCGGGCGCGGCCCGCTGGACCCGCCGCAGCACCTCCCGGTCGATCTCGTAGTTCTCCTTGCCGCCGAGGAACGCGTCGTAGACCCTCGCGATGCTCGCCTTCGTGGTGTCGATGTAATGCGGCACCGCATCGTCGAACCGGGGATCGGTCATGATGCCCAAACCTCATGGATCGTGGACCGTGGCGGATGCGGCCAGCGCAGGTTGGTGGATCGGGACGGTGTGCCCTTCAGGAGAGGCCGGTCTCGTCCGCGACCAGCCGGCCGGGGGTGAGCGAGGCGCGAGCGCAGTGCCACTAGCGTATCCCGTGGCGGGTCCCCGGTACCTGGTCGGGTCGGCGTGGCCCCGATCCATCTCGGGAGGAGAAGCATGGAGATCAGCAGTCCATCTGACCCGTCCGGTGGCCATCGTGGCGAGGGTCATCGTGGCGAGCGGGACACCGGCCCCACCGCCCGTCGCATCGTGCTCGGCGCCCAGCTCCGGCGACTGCGGGAGGCGGCCGACATCTCCCGGGCCGAAGCCGGCTATGCCATCCGGGGTTCGGAGTCGAAGATCTCGCGGCTGGAGCTGGGCAAGGTCAAGTTGAAGGAGCGGGACGTCGCCGACCTGCTCACGGTGTACGGGGTCACCGACCCCGGCGAGCGGGAGATGTTCCTCGAGACCGTCCGGCGGTCGCAGCAGCCCGGCTGGTGGTATCGCTACACGGACCTGATGCCGCACTGGTTCCAGGACTACGTGGGGCTCGAGGAGTCGGCCTCGCGGGTGCAGACCTACGAGCTGCAGTTCGTCCCCGGCCTGCTGCAGACCGAGAGCTACACGAGGGCGATCGCCACCCACGGCAGGCCGGAGCTGACCGCCGAGGCGAGGGAACGTCTGGTCGCGCTGCGGGCGCAGCGCCAGAAGAGACTCGGCCGGGCACATTCGCCCGCCCTGTGGGCGATCATCGACGAGTCCGTCCTGCACCGCCCGATCGGGGGGCGGCGCGTGCTGTTTGCGCAGCTCGAGCACCTGCTCGAAATTACGAAACTACCCAACGTCACGTTGCAGGTCCTGCCGTATCGCCTGAGTGGGTATGCCGCCGAGGGTGCTTTCACCATGCTCCGGTTCGCGGAGCCCGAACTGCCGGACATCGTGTACATCGAGCACCTCACCCGCGCGCTCTACCTCGACCGCCGCGAGGAAGTCGAGATGTACGGCCGGGTCGTCGACCGGCTGACGGTGGACGCCGAGACCCCTGACCGGTCCCGCCAGCTCCTCTCAAAGGCGCGCGCCGAGATCTGAGACTCTCGCGCTCTCCCCATCCGGACTGCCTGCCGGCGCTATGAGCCGGCGCTCGCCCCACCGTGCATCAGAGCTTGCAACTGCACTTGCAGCCGCAAGCTCTGATGCGTATCGTTACGCGACAGTCAAGGAGCACGACGTGAGAAAGGGTAGGGGTGATGATCGCGGTTCTTCGCGCCCTCCGTGCTCGCCTTTCCTCCCGGAGGCGAGGTGGCGCCCACCGGCCCGGCCGACAGCTCCAGCCGGCGTGGAGCATGTACTGTCCACAGCCGCGACCCAGGAAGCTTCGCGCGCCCTGAGCGTCCGCTGGCGCTCACGGGCCCGCATTTACATCGGGATTCTCATTCGTCACAGCTCGCGACGCGCCCGGCGATGCCCCGGGCGCCGTTTCCAGACCCGTCAGGAGGTACGGCGCTCATGCAGGTGATCCAGCCCCCGGGTGGGTACGGGGACGGCCCGGTCTATGTCCGTGTCCACAAGACGCTGGCTGGCCCGAACTGGCCGCGGCCAGGATATGACATCAAGGTCGGCGAGTGGCGGGGCAGCCGCGACTCCGAACACGACTACGTGCAGGCCCACAACAGCCACAGCGCTTTTGTCTACTGTCGCTGGATGGAGATGGAAGGTATTCCCGCGAAGGCCCTGACGGTCGTCCGGGTGTAGGCTTTCGTCACAGTCGGCCACGGTCAGTTCCGGCGGCCAGGGTCAGTTCCGGGGAGCGGAACTGACCCTGGCAACGTCCGCCCAAGCCGTCAAGCTCAACGGGCCCAGCGCGGTCGAAAGCGGGAACCCCGCCCGGCTGGTCGACCTCAGTCGCAGAGATCGACATTCAGTCGCAGGTCGTCCGGCCGACCGACCTCAGTCGCAGAAGGAGTCGAACTCGCCGTCCTTGGCGCCCGCCAGGAAGGCGGCCAGCTCGGCCCTGGTGTAGACCAGCGCAGGACCGTCGGGATGACGGGAGTTGCGCACTGCGACCTCACCGCCGGGAAGCGCCGCAACCTCGACGCAGTTCCCGTAGGCGCCACTACGGACACTCCTGCGCCATTCGGCTCCAGGAATCAACTCGGCCGACATCCCGTTGGAGAACTCCTCCACGGCGTCCACCACCTTCCCGACTCGGCAGCATGTACAGGCTGAACGACCGTACATTAGCGCGTGCGTCTGCAAGGGTAAATGCACGTGCATGTGACTTAGGTCACACGGACATCGTCGCCGGTACCGGCATGCCGACCGTCCGGGGCAGGTGGCACCGCCCCGGCCTTATGCCGGTTCGACAGCGAGGGGCAGCTCGTTGTCGGGCGCCGTTTCGGCAAGGTTCTGCTCGACCCGCTCGGTCGGCAGCCGGTAACGCTGCGCGAGCCACATCACCAGCACCGCGAGCAGGAACGTCGCGAGGAACCCGAGGTTGAAGTCGATGATCCCGCGGTTACCCGCCCCCGTCGACACGACCGGGAACGACCCGAGATAGCTGATGAGGCACAGACCACCGAGCCAGGGCAGCACCCATATCCCGTGCCGGAGGTCCAACCCCGGCATCGCGCCAGGGTTGCGGAGCTGTTGAGCGCCGAGCAGCGCGAGCCCGAGCAGCACCGCTGCGAACAGCTTCCAGTCGACGTCCCAGCCCGACCAGTACACGACGAGGTTGGACGACCAGAACGCGAGGAACGGGATGACGGGGCCGCCGCGCAGCCGGAACGGGCGCGCCCGGCCGGGCAACTGGCGTCGCATCGCCATGAGCACCAGCGGCCCGGAGCCGAAGGACAGCACGGTCGCCGAGGTGATGAACCCGACGAGCTTCTGCCAGCCGGGGAACGGCAGGAAGAAAATGAGCCCGACGACGAACGCCAGCACGATGCTCAGCCACGGCACGCCACGCTCGTTGACCTTTGCCAGCGCAGGCGGCGCATTGCGGTTGCGCCCCATGGCGTAGGACAGCCGAGCGGTCACCGTCGTGTAGATCAGCCCGGTGTCGGCCGGGGAGATGATCGCGTCGACGTAGAGCAGCACCACCAGCCACGTCAGGCCGAGTACGCCGGCGATCGCCGCCAGCGGGCCGAACTGCGCCAGCACGTGGGTGTTGCCGGTGAAGTTCGTGCCGATGTTGGCCCAGCCGCCGCGCAGCGCCGCGGTCGGCACCGCACCGAGGAAGGCGAGCTGGAGCAGCACGTAGATCGTGCCGCAGATGACGACCGAGCCGATCAGCGTCAGCGGGACGTTGCGCTGCGGGTTGCGGGTCTCCCCGGCCAGCTCGATGCCCTGGCGGAACCCGAAGTAGGAGAACGCGATCCCACCGGTGGCGATCGCGGTGAACACCCCATGGCTGCCGTAGGGTGCGAACCCGCCGGCCGTGGTGAGGTGGGCGCCGTGGAAGGCGAGCGCCAGGAACGTGGCGACGACCAGCACGATGATCGCGAGCTTCCACCACACGATCGTCGTGTTGACCCGGGCGAACCACCGCACGCCGTAGAGATTGATCGCGCAGAACAGCAGCATGAGGCCGGCCGCCACACCGTACCCGGCAGGGGTGAGCACCGGGGTCTTGTCCGCGGAGAGGTGCTCCAGCCACGGCAGGTAGTTGGTCGCGTACTGCAGCGCCGCCTCCACCTCGATCGGCGCGACCGACGCCGCAGCCAGCCAGGTGATCCAGCCGGTGACGAAGCTGGCGAAAGAGCCGAAAGAATAGTGCGGGTACCGCACGACGCCGCCTGAGTGCGGGAACATCACCCCGATCTCGGCATAGCACAGGCCGATGAAAAGGATCATAACGCCGCCGGCCGTCCAGGAGATGAGCGACGCCGGGCCGGCCTCCTCGGCCGCGTTGAGCGCCCCGAACAGCCAGCCCGACCCGATCACCGACCCGATGCCGGTGAACAGGAGCCCGACGGTGCCGATGTCCCGCCGCATGCGCCGGTCATCGCCGACGGTCGTGGCGTGGGTGGTCTTGAGTGTGGTCGTCATCCCCCCGTCCCTCCGCTCTACCTGACGCTGCGTTGCCGTCGCGGCGACGCTATGCCTCGAAAGGATGGCACGCATCCCCAAATCGCCGGACGACGACGAACCGGGCATCCGACCACACCGGCCGCGCGCCTGGCGAAACCCGCGCGACACCGCACCGTTTCAGCGCGTCATCCACCCGGCTTCGACCCGACACCTGGAGGGGCGCCCAGGCGTCGGGCCGCCCGCCGGATCCGGTGAGCCGGGCGGCGCGGTTCGCTTGCCCGGGACCTGGATCGCCGGGACCTAGAGCGCCGGAACGCTGTCGATGCCGGGCAGGCCGGCGATACCGGGAACCGCAGAGACACCGGGCATGCTCGGCAGGCTCAGGATGTTCGGCAACCCGGGCAGGCTCGGCAACCCCGCGGCAGCCTGCGCGGCGGGCATCGCGGCCTGCGGGACGGCGGGTACCGCATGCTGCGCGGGCACCGCCGGCTGCGCGGGCACCGCCGGCTGCGCCGTTGTCGGGACGCTCGGGACGCTGGGATCCGAGGGCAGGAGGGACAGCAGGGCAGACGGGTCGGAAAGCAGGCCCATCAGGTCGGACACACCAGGCAACTCGGCCGGGTCGGGGACGCCCGGCAGGCTCGGCGCCGCGGCGGCGAGCGGGAGCGGCGAGGCGGCGGGCAACGACGGCAGCGCGGGGACCGAGGGGCCGGGAACGTTGAGGAACGGGATCGTGGTGATCACCGGCATGGGGGTCTGGCAGATCTCTCCCGCGGCATTGTTCTGGGCACCTGAGTTGACCTGCGGTCCGCCCGGCACCGTGACCAGTGGTTGCGGGATCGCGCTGAGCGGCAGGCCGAACTGCGAGCAGCTCTGGTGTGAGTCAGGGCTCGGCGTGGCTGGCGCCGGGGTGCTTGCCGAAGCCGTAGCGCTCAGCAGGCCGGCGGTGCTGAGCAGGCCGGCGGTGAGGCCTGCGAGGGTGCCACCACGCATCCGGCCGGACGGGGACGTCATCGAGTTCCTCCAGGGAGGGCTAGGTACCTTTCGCGAGGACAACGAGACAGCGGCGGCGATGCGCACACCGCACCACCCGGACGGGTGGTGATCGGCGCGAACCGCGAGCCGAACGGCGTTTGCGCCTCACACCCCAGCGCGGTGGCGGAGCCGGGCGCTGACGCCGCGGGCGGCGGCCAACGCCCCGGCCCGGTCCACCCGGACGGGCTCGCCGTCGGCCACGACGGCGTCACCGGCCACCCACACGTCACGCACGCAACGGCCACCGCCCGCCCAGACCAGATGCGACAGCAGCGACGCGTCGTCCTCCGGCGCCACGAACGCCGGGCCGTCGAGGCCGACGTGCACGACGTCCGCCCACCTCCCGGGCGCCAGCGCGCCGAGGTCGTCGCGCCCGATCGCCTCCGCCCCGCCCCGGGTCGCCATGAGCAGCACGTCAGCGGCGGTGAGCGCGGCGGCATCCGAGGTGGACAGCCGAGCCAACAGGGCGGCAAGGCGGGCCTGCTGCCACAGGTCGAGGTCGTCGTTGGACGCCGGTCCGTCGGTGCCCAGCCCGACGCGGATCCCGGACGCCCGCAGCGTGAGGACCGGCGCGACCCCGGCGGCCAGCTTGGCGTTGGACCCCGGGCAGTGCGCCACCGCCACCCCGTGCCGGGCCAGGATGTCCACATCGGAGGCCGAGAGCTGCACGGCGTGCGCCGCGAGCACCCGGCCTCCCAGCGCTCCGAGTCGCTCCAGCATGGCGGGCACCGAGCCGTAGGCGGCGCGCTGCGGCTCGTCCTCACCGCGCGTCTCGGCCAGGTGCAGGTGCATCAGCGCGCCCCGCGCCCGGGCCGCCTCCGCGATCGAGGGCAGCGCCTCGCCCGGCAACGTGTACGCCGCGTGCGGCCCGTACCCCAGCTCGATCCGCTCGTCGGGTCCGAACCGCAGCCCGTCGGCGTCGATCCAGTCCGAGACCGCGTCCCGCATCTGGTGCCAGGTGCCCAACCGGTCCCAGCCAGGGGCCGCGATGATCCCAGGCGTCACGACCGCCCTGGCGCCGGCCGCCAGCACCGCGGCGACGACCTGCTCGGCGTAGAAGTACATCTCCACGCTCGTCGTCACCCCGGCGCACAGGAGCTCGACACTGCCGGCGAGCATGCCGGCGTAGGCGTCGGGAGCCCGCAGTTGCGCCTCCGCCGGCCACATCACCTCCCGGAGCCAGCGCAGCAGGGGCAGGTCGCCGCCGAGCCCGCGCAGCACGGTCATCGGCGTGTGGCAGTGGATGTCCACCAACCCGGGCAGCATCAGCCCGGGCAGCTCCCGCACCGGCGCGTCGGTCGCAGGGGCGTCCGCTCGTGGTCCACAGTGGGCGATCCTGCCATCGGCGTCGACGTCCACCACCGCGTCCCGCAGCACCGAGCACGCGACGTCGCAGGGCAGCACGACCGGCGCGGCCAGCCGCTGCCGGCGGTGCGCGACGGTCCGCTCGCGCCGCCCGCTCACGCCCGCTCCGGGAGGTAGCGGTCCAGCAGCGAGCGCAGCGACCGCAGGGGTTGCAGCCACGCGCCCTCGGGCGGCAGCGTGTCGAGGGTCATCCGGGGCAGTGGTTCCCGGAACACCCCGTCGATGTCTTCGAGGTCGATGAACTCCAGCAACTCCGAGCCCAGCGCGAACGAGGCGTACTCCCGGAAGCCGGCGACCGTGACCTTGGTGCCCTCGGCGACGAGCGCCTCCAGCGGCTCGCGGAACGCCCGCCCGTCCCCGGAAGCCACGACCACCTGACGCAGGTCGCCTTCGAGGTGGCGGGCCTCGATGTGGTCGAGCATGTCGGAGTCGACGTCGGAGTCCTCGGTGAGCTTGGGTTTGGCGAACACCGCGAACCCGACGTTGCGCAGGGCCTCGACCCACGGCCGCACGACCTCGGTGCTGCCCGGCACGACGTTGGTGAACACGCAGGCCTCGGCGGTCTGGTCGGCCCCGGCCACGCCCAGCAGCCAGCGCCCCAGCGCGTCGAACCGGGGCCGGAACGTGGAGGTCGGCCGCCCTCCGAGCAGCGACCCGAGGCTCATGTCCATGTTCGGCGCGTCCCACACGAGCAGCACGCGGCCGGCTGAAGGCTGCATGCCCCGACCCTACTGCGAAGCCCGCCGCCGGAAGATCAGGTCGCGGCAGGGCAGGCCCTGAGCTGCCGCCCGCGACTCGAACCTGGTGTCCGGACGCCAGTGCGGCCGCGGTGCCCAGCCCTCGAAATCGTTGCATAGCAGCGGTTGCGCCCCGCACACCGCGAGCATGTCGGCGGCGTAGTCGGACCAGTCGGTGACCAGGTGCAGCGTGGCGCCGGGTGCCAGTCGCGACGCCGCAAGCGCGACGAAACGCGGCGTGACCAGCCGCCGCTTGTGGTGGCGGCGCTTCGGCCAGGGGTCAGGGAAGAAGATGCGGATTCCGGCGACGGACTCCGGGGCAAGCATGGACTCCAGGACGTCGAGCGCGTCGCCGCGCAGCAGCCGTAGGTTGGTCAACTGCCCCGCCTCGATCCGCAGCAGCAACTGGGCGAGCCCGGGCGGGTAGACCTCCACGGCAAGGTGGTTGGAGCCGGGCTCGGCCGCGGCCAGCGCCGCGGTCGCCTCCCCCATCCCGGATCCGATCTCCAGCAGCAACGGGGCGGCGCGGCCGAACCAGGTGGGCGCGTCCAACGGCCGGGTGTCGACGTCCCGGCCGAAGCGGGCCCACAGGCGATCCCAGGCGCGACGCTGCCCGGCGGTCATCCGGCCGCCCCGGGGAGAGAAGCTGACGATCGACCGGCGGACCGGCGTCGGCCCCCCTGGTATCCCGTCCACCGTCGCCCTCACCGCGGCGGTCAGGTCCCCCGGTGTCGGGACCGGTCGCCGGCCGCTTTCCAGCGCTCCCGCCAGTATCGCGCCCACTCCGACGGCTCGACCCCTCGGGGTGGCATGGCGCCGGTGCGCAGGTCGGTCAGCACCGCCTCCACCACTGCCGCCAGCCAACCCCGGCCACCGTGGCCGGGCTGCCCCCGCACCGGTGGGGCGGGCACCGTGCCCCGCACCGCTTCCCGCAACGAGCCGAGGATGCCCCCGCCCAGCACGCCACTGCCCAGCACACCTCCGCCGGGCAGGGCCGGGCCCGGGTTCATCCCGAGCGCGCCGCGGGCGGTCCGCACGTGGTACAGGCCCTCGACGGCGGTCTGGGTGGCAAGGCGGCACTGCCGTGGCGTCGTGGCGCCCGCCAGCTCGCTGCCGGCAGCGGTGAAGCGCTCCGCCGCCTCGGCGAGCCCGGCGACCGGCTCGGTCGCCCCGGTTGCCCCGGCCGCCCCGTCGAGCAGGAGCAGCTCGCCCCCGAGCCGTTCCACCCACCGCCGGGCCTCCGCGCGGGCGTCCGCGAGCTGCCTACGGGACCAGGACCGCTGCGAGAACGCCACCGCACCCAGCACCAGCCCAGTCAGCACCAGCACGCCGAGCACGAGGACGAGGAGCGGCATCACACGCGCGACCGTACCCTCGCACCTGGCCCACGGCAGAGCTGATGGCTCTACCTTCCCTTCGCACGGTGGATCCCGGCAGGGAGCGCTTGCGGCGCTTGTCCCGCGAGGACTGAG